>CAZSZQ010000417.1:0-1531 GCA_964610475.1 uncultured Desulfatiglans sp. | reverse complement strand
TATTAATTTTTACTAAGCATTGTGAAGCGAATGATACGCCAAAATTAAGTGTGAAATGATATAAAGAGTATGTTTACTGATGCAGATATCCGATAGAATAATACCTGCCACAAGAGATAAGAAAATAACTGACCGTAAAGGGCCCAAAAGTCATACATCAGTTATCATTGTTAATTACCGTTCCTGGGAAAAACTGACTGATTGCATAAGGTCTTTTCAATGTATAGAGAGGGCAAAGATTAACCTTGAGATTATTGTGGTTGACAACTGTTCAAATGATGGAAGGTTAGAGGCCTTCAGCGCTGCTTTCCCGGATGTACACTTTATATTGAATTCCGGCAATCACGGTTTTGCTCATGGATGTAATACCGGCGCAAAGGCGGCTTCAGGAGATTATTTTTTATTTATTAATCCTGATACACTGGTACAGCCGGGCAGCATTGAATTATTGATATCGGCCATTGAGGATTATCCTGCCAACTCGATATTATCGGCCCACAAAATAACTCCAGGTGGCAAAAAAGAGCGGGTTGAACGCTTTTTCCCTGACTGGCTTCAGCTGACAGGCGCAGGAAGGGCGCTTTACCGGCTGATAAACCGGAAGCGGTTAAAAATGGAATTTGCCATGGAAAAGGCGGTAGTCTTCCCCGACTGGGTATCCGGTTCTGTACAGTTTATGAGGAAAGAGACCTATTATAACCTGAAAGGTTGGGATGAACGTTACTGGATGTATTATGAAGATGTGGATATATGCATGAGGGCTAGAAAAATTGGAGGGGAAATTGTGTTGTTGCAGGAAATAAGTTTTTTCCACAATCATGGCGCAAGCTCCCGTGCAAACCCAGGTATTTCTGCCCTGACCAAATCAGAAGTTTATATTTCACGCCATGTCTATATCAATATTCACAAACAGGGCTTGCAGTGCGCGGCGATGCAAATATTTCTGGTCAGTAAAGCATTAATCGAAAACGCTATATTGGCCTTATTTTCCTTTCTTTTTTTCACAAATAAAAAAGCAAAAGTACGCCGCTTATTATTGATAAATTTGTGTCATTATTATGCCGATGCCTTTCGGGTAAAGAGCTGGATCAGCCCGCGTTCGGTCTGTTATAAGAATTAACACTGCTACTGATTTAAGGAAGATCTGCCGTTGAAGAAAAAATCGTATAAGAATATAAAATAATTACGCTACCTTTTTTAGAAAAGCCATAAGCCTGTCTCTTACCCGCCTGATTATCTTTTCTGCCCTGCTTCGTTCCGAATATCGAAGTTTATCTTCAGGACTCACCTTTTCAGGAACGTATGTAAGTTTGATTTTAGTTATAGCCATCAGGTCCTCCTGAAAGAATCTTTCATATATTAGATTCAATGGAAAGAACCTGAATTCAGATTTTGAAATAGATGCGGCCCAGTCTATAATGTAGGGATGACCGTCAATACCTCGTATGATGTTTGCGGCTCTTTTTAGGTCACAGTGGACAATCCCCAGATCGTGGAATTTATCAATAAGTTTTTTCAGATCTGTAAAGAA
>CAZSZQ010000416.1:0-1554 GCA_964610475.1 uncultured Desulfatiglans sp. | reverse complement strand
TTTGGTTTTTCAATCCTCTCGACGATTTCTACTGCAAAATCCGGGCTAAAACCATTCTAAAAGAGATGCTGCAAAGCCCCCTTGTTAAAAAGTGGCTGGATAACTTTAAGCCTCCCTTTCTCCTAAACCAAAAGCTTACAAGACAGGCTGATTTTACCCGCAGGATTATCTGCCCGAGAAATTAGTGGCCTATTGAATAACGGGCGGAAAAATGGCGCTGGAAAATAATCCCAGGAATAAGATCGCAATAGAAGCAGAGTCCACATTCAGGATGGCCAAAATAAGGAAGATGCTTGTTTCTTGCTAGAGAGACAGATATTTTGTAAGTACCTCTGACGCCTCTTCCTGGGTAATAGGTTTTATAATATATCCTGAAATACCGGCTTTTTTACATTCACTGATTGTGGAGTCATCCGCTACCGAACTCAGCATGACCACCGGGGTTTTTTTATCAGCAAGCCTGATCTGCTGAAGCGCCTTGTCCCCTGTCAATTCGGGCATGACTACATCCATAAAAATAAGTTTTGGTTTTTCTTCAGCATGTTTTTTTACAGCATCATTACCATCGACAGCTTCAATAATGTTTTCGTACCCAAGTGCATTCAGGTATTTTCTCATTGCGAACCGGATGATTCTGGTATCATCTACCACCATTATTTTTGAATCTTTTGGAAGCATTTTCCCCTCTCTTTTTAATATAACAGGTAATTAAAAAAGAATCTGCCAACCTCGTCGATATGGATGGGTATGGATATGATTTGTTTGACTCCTTTCAGAATACTCCCCATATCTTCCGTATTTAATATGAAATGCGGAGGATCAAACTTTATCCCCAGATTTTTTTCAGACAGGTTTTTGGTTGCCCTTCCGACAGCTGTGTTTCCCCATTCAGCCAGTGCATCCTGCATCTCTGCATTAATTTCATTGAACTCCTCTTTTTCACCTAGCAGCATTAGCCGCACCCTGTTTCCAATGGCTATTGCCGTCTCAACATAATTGTGCATCAGGATAAAGCCGTCTACCTTGCCTTTGGTTTTTGAGGCAATGGCATATCCCTTGAAACGGAATGCTTCCACTTTGTCCTGAAACGGTTCCCCTGCCTTTGCCTTAAGTCCCGCCATTGTATTCAGGCAGGTTATTATTTCGTCTATGAATGGCTGGATTATTTCCTGTTGAACATCTGTCAGTTCCATGAATTGCCTCCTCTTATAGTAGTATCGCCTGAATTTGCCGCACCTGTTTTTTCAGGGTACAACGAATTCCTTGCCAAAAATTGTATTTAATTCAGGATATATATAGTTTTTTGTACAATAACTCAAGCGTTAAAGACAGGATAAAAGTAACCGGATACATCAATAGAGTAACAATACAGTATCTGGGAGCTTCAAATTTTATAAAAACCCGGTTTTCCATTAATATGCTATCTCCATGCCGGCTAAAATGAAAATTAAGATATTGTTAGTCCTGCTTTTCCGGCCTGGCAACAAATTTCCTCCCAGTCTTGAATGTTTCAATTGCTACTATTGACGGCCTTGTATCTTCCCTGATACTGTG
>CAZSZQ010000415.1:0-1597 GCA_964610475.1 uncultured Desulfatiglans sp. | reverse complement strand
GTTCCAGGTTGGCGCTCAGCACCACATCAAACAGCCCGTCAAACCCTCCTTCGATGTTTTGGTCATATGCCTCAATCAACTCTGAGACATGGAAGCCACGGCTCATTCTGTGGCGGGATATGTCTGTCTCCCCGGCCTGCACCCAGAAATTGGCCCCCAGAATCTTGAGTGCCCTCTTGTTTTTTCTTATCTCCTTTATGACAGGCGTGAGTTGAAGTATGGGCATAATCGAGGTATAGAGGCTCCCTGGAGCAAAAAGAATAAGATCTGCATTTTTTATTGCTCTGATAACAGTTTCACTTACAGAGGCGTTATCACGGCATTCCACAGATAAATGATCTATAGGCAGTCGGCGATGGGTGATGGCGGCCTTGTTTTGTCCCCTTACCGCAACCCCGTTACTGTATCTTAATACAAGCTGCCCGGGCGTGGCAGTCGCTGGGTGCAGAAATCCGGGATTAACACCGATAGCCCCTGCAATGACTTCAATCCCCGCAAGGATTGCCTTCAGATCAGGAGGGAAACAACCTGTTTCATCTGCTGATCTTAATATGGCAGCCGCAAGTATCAGGTTACCCAGGCAGTGACCTCCGGGTTCTATTACAGGTCCCTTTCCACCGGGAGAAATATATTTGCCGAGTGTTGTAAAAAGAATCTTTAGGGACTCAGGGCAGTATCTTCTCAAAGGCCGGGGTACAGAAAGCAGCGGGTTTGCAACATGCCGGAAATCGTTAAAGCCCTCAGCAAACCTTCGATTGAATACTCCATGAATAATCCGGATCATACTCATTGTTGATTTATCATCAAGGTCATAACGCTTCTGAATGTTTCCACGAAGCACCAGCGAAAGAAGTACCTTCCTGATGTCTCCTATTCCGATGATAGGCAGCTGTCTGAGTAGCTGGCCCGTTGAACCTCCATCGTCCGTTGTGCACACCACGACATCCAGCAGTGGGAATTCCTCCTTCAGCCCCACAAAGGGATTTTCCAGCCATCCGTCTATACGGGAGTCTCCTCCAAGTACCGTAGAAAGCCCTGTTCCTCCCCCGAATATCACTACCCTTGTATTGTGACATTCAGATAACCGGATCTCCCTTGCCAGATCAGATACAGATTCTTGAGGGTGCCCCGAAGGAGCCGCCTGATTAATGACCTCTTCAAGTAGAAGGTCAATGTACTGGCCCAGTTTCGCAATTTTCATGGGGAGTAGAAACCTCCTGATATATGAGCCCTGCATAAAGCGGGATCAGGGCTCAACAGGTGCTGTGGAATTAAAATCAATTAATATTCATATTGAAACTATATGGGCAATACCTTTATGTGTCAATGAGAAAAACATTACATGGCCGGCGATATTTTTTTTTAAAAAAATTGATAATATTATGAAAATATTTTATAAAAATGTTTTTCAGGAGCGGACTATGGAAACTAAACTTCGATGTCATGATAAGGTCATTCAGCTTATAAACAGGGGTGTTGATATCCCCAATCCATTCAGCATTGACCTGGGCGATGAAATAAAAATAGAAAACATATCCTCTGACGGGGTAAAGATCTTTCCCGGATGCAGGCTCTATGGTGAAAAAACTGTTATCTC
>CAZSZQ010000414.1:0-1655 GCA_964610475.1 uncultured Desulfatiglans sp. | reverse complement strand
GTTTAAATCCGCTTGATTACAAACGCTTGTTTTATGTTTCTGTCAAAACCAGCAGCCTCATAAAACTTAAAGGTCTCTTCATTAAGCCTCCCGGTCATAAGCATCACCTTATAACAATTCTGCTCCCATGCATAATCAACAGCAGCCTTTAACACGGCCCTTCCGTGACCATTCCGCCTATAGTCTTTGTGCGTAACCACATTTTCTATCACAGCATAAGGGCGGCATGACCTGGTAAGGTTTGGAACAATTATGATCGAACATGAGCTGATCAAAACACTCCCGTCGAAAACACCAAAGTATTTAATATTTTTATCACTCTGAATCTGATTCCAGACCGTTGAAATTTTTTGATAGTCCGGCAGTTCCTCATCCTTCTCATGAAGGTGTTTATAAAGGGTAAGAACTTTTTCCAGTTCATCTTTTTTTATTTCACGGATATCCATTTTGGTCCAGTATCTACCTGCTTAATTCTTTTTTTGCCAGTTTGGTAATTGTATCACATTAAAAGCACTTACTGTTAGGAACTGTTCTTCTCTGTATGAAGCTGCCTGAATATTATACGTATCAATACAGCAATGCAAGCACAAGGTATCCACCCTGATCCACCATCAAGGTGTCATCTGCTGCGTTACCTTCAGTCACTTCTCCTTGCGGCGTACTATTTGTACGCCTCAGTCGGCGCTCTTTCGGTGCCTTGCATCTAACACCTTGCTGGTGCCCAGGGTTACCCCAACATCATCTACCATCATTGGATTAGAAAAATTTGATGGTGGATTTGGGATCCAGACCCAAAGTTGATTTCAATATAGTTGGCAATTTTATCACCTTTATTCAGATTTTTTCTGCCACAAATGTGATCAACATTGCTGCAGGAACCAGGAGAATCTGTGCCAGTACTGTTCCGGCAAAACGGCTCAGGTCGAGCCAGATAATTGAGCGCCTGAAATAGGCCTGCCCAGTTCTTTTACTTGCCACATCATCTGTTAATAATGAAAAATAGGGGTCGATGAAGACAAGTAAAATAATGGTTGAGACTCCATTGATAATGGAAGAAAGCTGACTTGATGTTACCCTCACCTCCGGGTTAAGGTATCCTGCATATAAGGCTGAAAACACCCCGGTAGTCCATACCGCTGTTGCAATAACATTATAAAAAATATACTTGTATGGAATATGGTCTCGGTTTTTATAAAATAAAATATTTTCCTTAGTAGGGATAGCGATAGAACTCCTGATATATGATAGCCCGCTAAGAGTCAGCCCCCTTATAATCAACTTATAAATGGAATGATAATACTTGAATTTCTCCACTGCCTTTGTAAACAGACGCTGAAATGTCGGAGTAATAAATATCCCTATAAGTGTTGCTGCTGATGCGGAAAGCAACAGAACTCTAAAATCGGTTACTGCCCCATGTAAAACACCATGTGCAAGGTTTTGTTCCACCCTTTTTGCCAGCAGAGGTCCTTGAAAAGTATTTGCTATTCTTGAGCCGAGTATCATTATATTAAACAGGGAAAATGATACTGCTATTGTTCCTGTTCTGGTTCCGGATATCCTTACAGAATATGCCAAGGTTCCTATCAGGTGAATAATAAATGTTAAAATAATAAGAAAAATTATAATGCTATCCATATTTTTAACCTGTTGAA
>CAZSZQ010000413.1:0-1668 GCA_964610475.1 uncultured Desulfatiglans sp. | reverse complement strand
TCAATCTCACCTTTAATTCCTTCATTGATCTCTTCAGGAAGCGATTAAAAACAATCCCTGCAAAATGATAACCTTGTGGGTTTATAATCACCACAAATACACCGTCCTGAATTATAATTTTTTAAATAAAAATCTGTTGTGCGTTCAGATTCCTTAAGCATAAAAACTCCTTTCATCCTTGACAGCAAGTCGAGCCGACTATCCATATAAGTACTCTATAATAAAAGGATATAAATTTTCCAACTCTTTCCCGCATAATTTTGATGTCGCATGTGGTTTAATGATTTTTTGTGAGACTTTTTTTAACCCCAGTTTTATATGACAATTAAAATAGCAGAAAGACTTATCATTTGATGCAGAGTATCTGAAGGCGACTGTTCCCACGGAGACCGCAGGAACAAGGAATAAATGTCTTGCAATAATATTTTCACTCGAACCCTCAACCCCTTGAATCCATTAACCCTTATTCTATTTTACCGTAATCCTCGTCCATGTAAAAGTGATCCATGACCATGATGTGTTCGGTAAGTTAGGTGCTGGTGTGCTGAATGGTAGGATGGAAGAGTTTTGTGCCTTGATTATAAAACCTTGTAATACATTCGATCATGTTTTCATATTTGACAAGTAAATAAATGCCTCATATAATGCATCAAAATGAGTCAGGAGGTGAGTCATGGCACAGATAACTATCCGGGGTATTGATCCGGAGATAGAAAAAGAGATCAGGAAAAAGGCTATGGAGAGCGGTCAATCCCTTAATAATGTTGTTCTGGATATTATTCAGAATAACATGGGAAAAAAGAAAAAGCCTTTGCGTAATGGAAATACACTAAGCAAGTTAGCTGGTGGATGGCATAAAAAAGAAGCTTCACAGTTTTTTGACTCAATTAAAATTTTCGAGCAGATCGACGAGGATATGTGGAAATGAAAATTTTGCTTGATACAAGCGCTTATGTTGCCTTTAAATTGAACAATGAAGAGATTGTAGAGGTAATTACCAATTCGGATGAGATTATTTTTTCTCCGGTTGTTATGGGTGAATTGCTATACGGGTTTCGAAACGGCACAAAATTCAAACAGAATATGGATGAACTGAACCAGTTTTTATCGCATGAAATAGTAGAGTTAATAAAAATAGGCGATATTACATCAGACAGGTATTCAAGGATTGCACAACAACTGAAATCAAATGGTACTCCCATTCCAACAAATGACATCTGGATTGCCGCTCAGGCAATAGAACATGGCGCAGAACTAATTACATGCGATAACCATTTTGAAAAAATAGCAGGGCTGATACATACCATTATCTGATTTAACATATGATAAAAATAGAGGGGTCACCTTCATTAGAAAAGCTAAACCGAGATTTAAGCCAGGATATGTAAGTAAAAATGTAAAAATAATTGTCAAGGCTTTTTGTCCTACGCCTCACTGCTGGCATATTCCTCCCATTTTTTATCTACCTGATCCTGGAGTTCGGCTATTTTAGTTTTTGAGAGCGCTTTAAAACGGCTCTGGGTTTTGAAATAGTCGGAAACCGGGAGTCTTTTTTTAGTAAGCATGCGTTTTGACGGACCGGAAAGTTGCCATCTGCCGTTTTCTATCTCATAAAGGGCATAGAGCCCCGTCTCAACGGCAAGCCTGCCTGTTTTTATGGTATATTGC
>CAZSZQ010000412.1:0-1698 GCA_964610475.1 uncultured Desulfatiglans sp. | reverse complement strand
CAAGACGGTTTTGGAAGTGAATTCATCTACACGGAGGGGGGAACCCGTTACTTAGAGATCGATTTCTGGGAGCAAGCTACACAACAATACAACTATATCTTCCTGGGCAATGACGGTTATGCGGAGCGTGGGTCCTTTAAGTTTAAAGGCGATGAATGCGTTTTCGAGGGCTCCATTGTCTCAGGAGAGAAAGTCTACAAGGTGAGGGGGATTGAAGAGCTATCATCGGATGGACAGAGCTTTTTTAAAAAGAGCGAGGTCAGCGCCGATGGAATTACCTGGACACCCCTTAACGAAGCTACATTTACCAGGATTAAACCAGCGGCGAAGAAATAAGTGTACTCACTCATGGCTCAATGTTGTTTCAGAGAGATAAGATTTCTATTTGCTGTCTAATACCTGAAGCCAAGGCCACCAGCAGCTTTCAGCCGATCTGCGATTACGCCGGTTGCTGAAAGCTGATCGCCATCTAAATGGAGAAGATCATGAAACTAATAATCCTTTCAATTTTTGCAGCACTTACAATTGGGTTATCAACACAGTCCGACTCAGATAATAGTATGGAATGTAAAGCCATGATTATTGCTATTGATGAAAAGTAAAATATGAACCCTGTTACACACCTTTTGCTCGGCTGGTCTGTAGCCAGCCCATTCAACATAGGCCGCCGTGAACGTGCATTCGTGACAATCGCAGGCCTTGTTCCGGATATTGACGGCGCCGGAATAGTACTGGATTATTTTTATTCTGCACAGTATCCTTCCATATATGAGGAATATCACCATGTGCTCGGTCATAATATCGGTTTTGGCCTTTTATTGTGTCTTCTCTCATTTGCTCTATCAAGACGCAGGTTTTTGATAACCCTGCTGGTATTCTTTAGTTTTCATATCCACCTGCTCGGAGACCTGATCGGTTCAAGGGGCCCTGACGGGTACCAGTGGCCAATTTCATACCTTTTGCCTTTTACAGATGCATGGCAATTGACCTGGCAGGGACAATGGGAACTCAATGCCTGGCCAAATTTCCTCATTACCTTTGTGGCGGGATTTATTATGTTTTCTATGGCATGGAAAAGAGGCATATCGCCTCTTGAGATCGTATCGGAAAAGGCAAACAGGGCATTTGTTGCTGTTTTAAGAAACTGGATTTATCACCCGCTAAGCGGCAGATGACACTTTTTTAGCGGATCAGGAACCTTCTCAAAAGATTGACACCCATATAATTTTTTTGCTAATGTGCTGTAATATTTCTCCCCGGAGCGGTTAAACCTCTCCGGGAATTTTTTTAACACCAAGGAGGATTACTAATGTCCGAGATTACCAGGATGGATCCGGAGATGCTTAACATGGTGCTTGACACCATAAACAAACTTGAAAAGGAGAAGATCACTCTTGAAACCAAACTCGAAATGGATAAAGAGGGGGAATTCCCTAAAGAGCTGATCAATTTTATGCTGAGTCCGGAGATAGCCCTTCATCTTATCTTTATCCCGGCAGAATATGGCGGGCTGGGCGCAGGCGCTTTGGATATAGCCATTGTTTCAGAAAGACTTGCCAAAATGGATATGGCAATTGCCACCTCATTCTTAGCAATATGCCTTGGCACAGACCCTATCAGGGTTGGATCATCACCTGAGCAGAAGGCAAAATATATAGGCCGCATAGCAGAAGAGGGCCTCATTGTTGCTTACGGCGT
>CAZSZQ010000411.1:0-1704 GCA_964610475.1 uncultured Desulfatiglans sp. | reverse complement strand
AGAGAAGGGAAGGTTCATCTGATTCCAAAGTCACCTTTCAACTGGTTTGACCGGCCGCCGTCATTTATGAGGCTACTGGGGTTAAAGTGGCTGACCAACATGCTTTACCCTGATGAATACAAGATAGATATCATAAAAGACTCAAGGGAGTTTTACAGCCTCTTTCTGGGTGTGGACTTATCAGATGAAGAGATGAAGGGGATAATATACTGACAAAATCAACCCTTATAAACCTGCGACGAGGAGGGCAGAATCCTGACATTATTTGTAATGATTTCCTGCCCCCTCTTCCAGAAATATATTGACTTACTGTAGCCTGATTTGTAAAAGGATGTATGTATTTTTTAAACGATATTTGTATTTTTTAAATGGTTATTGCTATGTCTATCTTACAAAGTATAATACTGGCCGCAGTTTTATTAATTATAATCCTGCTTTCCTTTAAAATTACAAGGCAGTATGCCAGGGCAGTCGTCTTCAGGTTCGGGAGGCTTTCAGGTATCAGGGGGCCAGGTCTGTTTTTTATCATCCCATTTATTGATCAGATAGTGCGCGTTGACTTAAGGATCAGGCAGCTCGATGTGCCGAAACAGACCATCATAACACGTGACAATATCAGCGCTGATGTTGATGCTGTCATCTATTATCATGTCAAGGATGCATCAAAGGCAATCGTTGAGGTAGAGGATTATGAGGCCGCTACAGCCCTCATAGCACAGACAACACTGAGGGATGTGCTCGGCCAGAATGACCTGGATATGATTCTTTCGGACAGGGAGACGTTAAACCAGAAGATCCAGTCTTCCCTTGAAACACTCACCAGCTCATGGGGTATCGATGTTGATGTTGTCACCATCAGGGATATTGCTTTACCTGAAAACATGCTGCGCGCCATCGCCAGACAGGCAGAGGCAGAAAGGGAAAGAAGGGCAAGGATTATCCTGGCCGACGGTGAGTATCAGTCATCAAAACGGATGAGCGAGGCGGCGGAATTTTATGAAAAGACCCCTATAGCCCTGAAACTCCGTGAATTCCAGAACCTCTCCGAGATAGCCAAGGAAAAAAATCTCATAGTCGTAACCAACAGGGTTGATGAAACCGGGCAAATGCTCGGGTGTATCAAGGTGCTTAACAGGTGAAACAGGTGAGCAGGCATTTGACCATCCGTTCATTTTACGGACCCGCGAAAAAGACTAAGAGAGGTAAACTCAGCCGGGTCAGGGTGGCCCATTCACAGTCCCTCTGGAAAAAATCATTTTTCCTTTTAGGCCTGGCAGCTCTTCTTGTCATATCTGCAGGAGTAATACTCACGCTGGGACAGGTCCCCATGAAGATATCGGATGTGTACGCAACGATTATTAACAGATTAATCCCTGACATTTTTATGGTAGACGATCTTATAACACATGTCATACTCAAGATACGGCTTCCCCTTATTCTGGGGGCGATAATATCAGGGGCAGGCCTCGGCATATGCGGTTGTGTGATGCAGGCGGTCTTAAAAAACCCGATGGCAAGCCCATTTACACTAGGCATATCATCGGGAGCCTATTTCGGGGTATCAATGGGCGCAGTGTTCGGCATTACCATACTTAACGGTCCCTATTTTCTGGTGGGTAACGCATTTCTGTGCGCCCTGCTCTGCTCCGGATTCATTATCTCGCTTTCCGCGCTGAGAGGAGCCACATCAGAGACCATGGTGCT
>CAZSZQ010000410.1:0-1723 GCA_964610475.1 uncultured Desulfatiglans sp. | reverse complement strand
TGTGACCCTTGTGAATGGATAGGAGAGCTGAAAGCTCTAAGTTCAAAGCTGAAAGGGAAAAGGGCAGAGGGCTGAAAGCTGAAAGGGTAAAAAGCATAGTGCAGGGGGCATAGAACAACTAACAACATAAAACGGCAACATACTATGATAAACCGGATTACATCAATCTCCCTCTTTAGCGGGCTTACTCCCGACCAGATCGATGCCATTGCAGCGATAGCTGCAGAGGATACCTACAGCAAGGGGGAAAATATATTTTCTGAAGATGAGCAGGCAACAGGTTTATATGCTGTATCAAGCGGCAGGGTAAAGATCTTTAAGCTTTCTGCTGACGGACGTGAACAGATACTGCATATATTCGGCCCTGGTGAAGTGTTTGGCGAGGTGCCAGTATTTGCGGGAAAAAGATTTCCGGCAAATGCCGATGCCATGGATGAAAGCAGGATAATGTTTTTTCCAAGGGAATCCCTGATCAGGCTTATACAAAATAATCCCTCAATTGCCCTGAACATGCTGGCAGTGCTTTCAAAGAGGCTTCGAAGTTTTACCTCCTTGATTGATGATCTTTCCTTAAAGGAGGTCCCGGGCCGTCTTGCAAAACACCTCATCTATCTGAGCGAAAAGCAGCCGGGTTTATATGAACTGGACCTGAATATTACAAAGGGTCAGCTTGCAAGCCTGCTGGGCACGATCCCTGAAACCCTTTCACGAATACTCACAAAAATGACGGAACAGGGGATCATCGAATCCGATGGCAGAAAAATTAGGATACTCGACATGGAAATTATCAACGACCTGGCCAATGGCGCGAGAAAATTATAATCTCGGGTACATCTTAAAAATCTGACCTGTAGTACTGCATAATGTGTAAATATTTTGACACTATTGGACAGACATATGCCAAAACCCGGAATTCAATCCCTGTATTTTTCAAATAAAACCAATAATCACAATTAGATACTATTATTTTTCAGAGCAAAAAATATTTGGCATAATTATTGTAGTATTTTATTTGTCAGCCGTTTCGTCTGTACCTGAGCTTTCGTATATAGGCAAATATAATGGCCGGCATATTGTTTAATTTTTTCTTTTATTTATACCCCCGGGAGGGATAATTGTTCTGGAAAAACATTAAACTGCGCAACAGGCTTTTTATAGGATTCAGCATTGTCGTGCTGTTGTTAATAGTAATGTGTGTCCTCGCCTGCACACGCATTGGTACAATCAGGCAGCAAGCCAGGGAGGTAATCCTGATCCACAAGACAGTTTCTCTTCTCGCCCAGAAAGAGATAGACCATCTTACCCTGATCAACAGGGTTAATCAGATATGGACCGATCCGGGTAATTATAAAACGGATTTAGTAACAGACGATCAAAACTGCGCACTTGGAAAATGGATTAATAGCGATGAAAGAAAATCTCTGGAAACAATGTATCCGAATCTTGCAGAGCTGATAAAAAAGATTGATATCCCACATCATGAACTTCATTCCTCTATTTATAAAATAAATGACTTCATTATAAAAAATCCGGAAAGACAAATGGGGCTTGCTGTCACCGGTGAAATTTGCATAAAAGAGACTATTCCTGCCTTTGAAAAGCTTCATGTTATCATGAATGATCTTCGTAATGCTGTCAGGAATATAGTTACAGATGAGGTCATTATAAGTAATGTACAGGGTACCAGGCGCAATATGGCGATAGTATCAATAATAGCAATCAT
>CAZSZQ010000409.1:0-1734 GCA_964610475.1 uncultured Desulfatiglans sp. | reverse complement strand
TTCATTTTTGCAGGAATATTTCCCTCATCTTTATCCTGAGACTTTAAGCCCATAAGGATAACATCCGGTTGTCCGTGTATCAATCTGGGGACATCTTCAGATTTGAGTATTTTCTGTTGCTCATTAATGTCATGACATTTAATGCAATTAACTGGGCCCGATATTTCTCGATGACACCCAATACATGAAATATGAGATGCCGCTTTCATGGAAATAAGGGTTTTACTGTTTTCGTCCTTATGGCAATAGCGGCACGAGGCCTCTTTATTGCTGTCATGATGGCAAACATCACAGTTTTCGCTGTTTTTCTCTATGTGGAAATTATGCAATGATTTATCAAAGTCTATCGGCAGACCCGAACAGGTTGCACCGGGGTTTACTTTATGGCATTCACCGCATGCTTCAACAGGGCCGGTCTTATTACCGGAAAGAGACATCTCCTTATGGCAGGCAGTGCAGTTATCATGATAAATATCCATCACTTCCTGACTGCCTTTATCCTCAACCCTTTTAAACTTGAGTGATAAGACCTCCTTACCTGAAACATCTTCGATTAAGTGGCATGTATCACAACTCTTACTGGTGTTTTTAAGTGCATCTGTATGTGCATCATGGAGAAAAGGCACCGCTGCCCTGTCAAGGGTCCCGAAAGATTTCAACGCATCTATGGTTATAACATCAGCTCTTTCTGCTGTATTTGCATCATTCCCCTGTCCCACTTTAAATGCATCAGCTACTGTTGCAATGGTAAAACAGGATGCAACAAAAGCCAGTAAAACAATCCAATAATAAAGATACCTTCGTTTTTTCATTTTATTGTCCTAATCATTATAAAAGCCACTTCAGTATAACCCCGGGAATCCAGACTTTTTAAGGATAGATCCACGGCTTTATTTTTAAGCAGTCTCATTTATAAAAGTCAAAGAATATATAAAATACTTTCACAGTATTATAAATACGCCCTGATTTAGTGGCGGATAAATATAAAAATATAAGAGGGAATGCGCAAGATAAAATTAAAGGTATAGACATTTTCTTATATATTTTTTAACCCTAATGAGATAAAAGGCAAATATTATTGCTTCTACATTAATCCACTAAAGGTGGCATATTATGGAACCTAAAAAAGCCAAAGAATCATTTGTTACCAAGACCTCTCTCATCCTGCCCCCTGATACAAACAATCACGGGACTATTTTCGGAGGTAAAACCATGTCTCACATAGATGAGGTGGCAGGGTTATCGGCAATGAGACATGCACGTATGAATGTGGTTACCGCCTCTACAGACTCGGTGGATTTTCTGCATCCCATCAAAAAGGGCCAGGCTATATGCGCAGAGGCCTTTGTGACATGGACAAATCATACTTCCATGGAGATCTTTGTAAAGGTGCTGGGAGAGAATCTCTACACAGGAGAAAAAATTACATGTACTACCGCCTTTTTGACCTTTGTTGCCCTTGGAAGTGATGGGAAACCTCATCCTGTGCCCCCTGTGATCCCTGAAAGTGATATTGAAAAGAGACTATATGAAACAGCACCTGAAAGGGCCAGACTCAGGAAAGAGCGAAGAGAAAAGTCAAAGAGGTTTGCAGAGAAATTCGGCATTTAAATGGCTGTATATTACATTCAAGGCATGCAAACAAAAAAGGGCAAACCCGATAAAAACCGGATCTACCCCTTCTATGCTTGTTTGTGGCTTTATATCCTGGTTTTTATCAGTTTGAGTTGGAAA
>CAZSZQ010000408.1:0-1736 GCA_964610475.1 uncultured Desulfatiglans sp. | reverse complement strand
GATAAGACTGGCAAATATTCGCACCTATTGTTCAGGAGGTCGTGGGGAGGTTCAAGGGGCAGAGGCATAGTGGAAGACCTTGCGTGCGCATTTAAAGGTTCACCTTGTTGGTATTTACCGGCCATGTATTTCTGATAACTGGTTATTATTGCAAATAAATATCGATTACTTTTTTCTATTTACCCATTTCGGCAATATTGCCATTTTCGGTAAATATGAATTTTTTAAGGCAGGTCGATTGATGTCTTTTATTATCAATGCCAGTGCCTGACCGGATTTTTTTTAAATGCCCTATGTCAATAACTGCTGGGTGTCAGTCCTTCACATTTCAAATAAAAAAATAAAAGGAAACAACAATGAATAAAAGCAAGGATATCCGCTGGAAACAAAGATTTCAGAATTTTGAAAAATCCTATCTGTTTTTAAGAAAAATCCTAGATACAAAGAAACCATCTGAGGCTGAAAGAGGGGGTTTGATTCAGTTTTATGAAATAAGCTTTGAACTCGCCTGAAAATTATTAAGGAATTGTGGGGAAATAGTAAATATAATTTTTTGATTTACCTATTTACCTTCATCCAAGACAGAAGATCAATCCAACCGGGTTACCTTGCTATCAGGATGAGATGTGGCTACAAGTCTTTTTCAATCAGGTTTATCACAGAATTAACAAAATATTCGGCTTCTTTTAACCAGGGTTTTACGTCGGATTCGTTAAAGACAACAAACTCTTCATAATCTCCTTCCTGACGTCTTTCAAAAAGCAGGTTATAGATAAGAGCTGTTTCTTTTGGTACAACCCCGGTCTTTACAAAATGAAGATTGAAATATGATCTTACCCCGGTATGCTTTGAGGAAGAGAGATTTATCAGGTCATTCAATTCTTTAATCAAAGGCGGATACCTTCCTGCTCTATATTTATCCGCAATGGCACAACAGAATATCTCGTGCTGTTCCATTCATTACGATTACGAATAATGGAACTGATTACCTGATCTGTATCCAGCTCAATTTCAAAGAGGGCACGGCGAATCCGATCTGCACGATTATTGTCAACCTGGCCATCCACAAGGATCAGAAAATCCCAGTCAGAATACTCACGATAATCGTTACGCGCCCGTGACCCGTAAAGAATTATTTCGGCAGAAGGCTCAAGCTCCAGCACGGCCTTTTTAATTTTTTGAATTAGTTCTTTCCTCATTCGGATATCTCTCCCTGATATGAAAGGGTTATAAAAGAGATACATATTTTTTACAGTTACAATTTTTGAGATATTATGGCATGGAACATATTGATATTCAATAACAAATATGGGAGAAATAGTGTGGAGATAATAACCGGGAAAGCCGACCGATACTGATCACGTTAAAATTGCCCTGGAACCAGGGGCGGCTGGATAATTAAAGAAGCTCAATATACTGATAATAATAACGAGAAAAATGGAAAATATTAGACAAGAGATTGAATCAAGATTGAAGAAAATTGAACAGGAGGAGGAAGTCAGCATTCTTTATGCTTGTGAGTCAGGCAGCAGGGCATGGGGATTTCCTTCAGCAGACAGTGATTATGATGTGCGCTTTATATACATACATCCTCATGATTGGTGTCTCTCGATTGATGATAAGCGGGATGTAATTGAACGTGAGGTCAGTGATTTGATAGATGTAAGTGGCTGGGATATTCGAAAAGCCTTAAAACTCCTTCAGAAATCAAATCCACCCCTGCTGGAATGGCTTAA
>CAZSZQ010000407.1:0-1739 GCA_964610475.1 uncultured Desulfatiglans sp. | reverse complement strand
TTACCTCTCTTTAATAATGTTTATTTTAAACGACACCTGTTAAGAGGCTGTCGCACCACCATCTACAAAAATGGTCTGGCCTGTAACAAACCCCGCCGCATCTGAAGCGAGAAAGATTGCTGGACCCACTATGTCTTCTACCTGTGCAAGTCTTTTCAAGGGGATAAGCGCCTTGTATTTTTCAGCGAGTTCCGGGTCATTCTGGATATGAATTGTCCCCTGGGTGATAACCAGTGACGGCCCAACGGCATTTACACGGACATTAAATGGCGCAAGCTCAATGGCAAGGGTCTTGGTAATCAGTTCAACAGCTCCTTTGGTGCCGCAATAGGCTGAATTACCGCCGGTGTAACCGCGAATGCCGCGTACGGAAGAGAGATTGATAATACTTCCCTTTTTTTTCTCCTTCATGACATTACCGGCATGTTTACAGCAGATCATTGTACCTTTGACATTCACATTAAACATCTTGTCCCAGTCTTCCATGGGAAACTCTAACGCAGGTCTTTTAAGATTGATCCCCATGGCATTAATGCAGATGTCAATGGTACCGAACCTGTCCACAATGTTTTTAACCACCTTTGACACGCTTTCTTCACTGGTGACATCCACCTTGAGGGCCATTGTGTCATTGCCTGTAGCGGATTTTAAGGCAACTGCCTTTTCCTGAAGAATTTTCTCATCGAGCATATCAGCGATAACGACCTTGGCCCCTGCCCTGCTCAATCCGAGGCATAAACCGGTGCCGATACCGCCCGCTCCGCCGTTGATCAGCGCGACCCTTCCGTCAAGTCTGAATTGGTCCGACATTTACATATCCTCCTGTATTATAAAATTCTTAACCCTGTACTGTAGAGGGCAATTCCATTAATAGATAAATTAATACACTTATTTCAAACGATCGTTTAAATGTCAAGCATCTTTTTAAAATTAATATTCATATATTTGAAGGGCCTAAAAAAATTAGTTACCTTTATAGAAACACATATTAAGAGGGTTGTTTAGTGTAGCCGGTATAATTGGATATCTCTGAAAGAGACGGATGTCTTCCCTTTAACGACCGGCGTAAATGCCAGAAACATATCACCTCCGGATATCAGAGGCTCCTCCCATGACCCCATTTCCTGCCCGTTCCAGTAAATGCGGCTTTTCTTAGCTGTTTTCACAAATTCCAGGATACCCGGAGTCGGGTTGGATTGAATATCAGGCAGAAATTTTTCCACAATCATTTTGTGGCCTTTACCCTGGTTTGACCTGCGATAAGCGCCTACCCACGCCAGCAGAGATGTTCTGGATTTGAACAAACCCCCGCCAGAAACCTTATTGGACATCTGTGACGCTACAGCAATAATGGAATCAGGTTTGATCCTGCCCTCTATCACAGCTCCATATATGATACCAGCCATAAAATCATAATGTGAAGCAGTATTAACAGTAATATTTACGGCAGCATAAAAATTATCTAAAGGTTCACTGGATATTTTAAAGACACAGAAATCGTTTTTTTCTCCACCGGAAGCGGTCATTTCAACCGATTCTGTACCTGTCCTTATCTTTCCAGATTCGCAGGAAACGTAACTACCGGGGGCCGAAAAGTCTTTATTAACAGCGGTTCTGGTAAAGGATGCCAGTATCTCTTCAACGGTTTCAGTTTTCGGTTCCTCTGGAACCGGGGTTTTTACTTCTGCAATTCCACCTGGACTTTCTGTTTTGCCATCAGGCACAGCATTTGATATTTT
>CAZSZQ010000406.1:0-1742 GCA_964610475.1 uncultured Desulfatiglans sp. | reverse complement strand
AGTCGCGTCTGCATAACCCCTGTATACATTGTCTGTTACAGCAATTGCTTTCTATAACCATTGGTCTCACCTCATCTCCGGTAAAAGTAATAAAAAGGTTAATACCAACTCAATAATGCATAGAAGTATAACTTGTGTAGAATTATAGGATTAAACACTTTATAACACAAGCTGCAAAATAAAAGACGGGCTTTAGAGATTAATCCATAAAATAATTAATTGACAAAATCCGGCAGAAAAGGCCTATCTGGAGATGTGAAAAAACAACATTCAAAGGATTCGAAAATGGAAAGAATATTATTAAAAATACTAATTTTAAGTTTTGTTAATTTTTTTGCTTCCTGTGATACCGGAACTGAAACATCAACAAATTTGCAGTTTATCGATATTCCGCGGCCATCTACTGAAACAAGGATCTATGATAATGCCAACCTCATTCAACAAAAAAAGAGCCTTGATACTCACTTGAAGACCCTGTATACGCTTGCCAATATCGATATGGTAGTGGTTACAATTCCAACCCTTCATGGCAACAATATTGATGATATAGCAAACAGGCTGCTTTCCAATTGGAAGATTGGTGAAAACACAAATGGGAAAAAAGGTGTTCTGTTTCTTATCAGTGTTGAAGAGGAGTTGGTACGATTTGAAATCGGTTATGATCTGGAGTGGATATATCCGGATAGTTTTGTTGGATACGTAGAGAGAGATCAGATGTCACCATTTTTTGAAACAGGCAGGATTCAGGACGGGATTGCAGCGACCCTGGAAATGATTATTGCCCGAGCCAATGAGGAAATCGATAAACAATCCTATAATCCTGAAGACAAATTGGGTAACGTATCTGACGATTACTATTCCGGAGGAGCAGGAGCCAAAAAGAAGATTCAGATAAAAACCGTCAGTATCCCGGACAAGCCCAACTATCCTGAGGATATAAAATCTTTTTTTGTTCCTCAACCTACACCTGAAGAGGCTTACCTGCTGAATATTGAAAAATGCAGGCGGCATATCCGGGGATATGATTTTGATCTCTACACTGATGAAACACGGGAGATAAGTAAAACCTGGGTATTTACCAACGCCCAGATGGATAATGAAGTCAGGGATACAAGCGGGAAGTCATTTAAGGTTTTCACTAATGGAGATCTGTCGATCATTGTATTTGACCCGAAATACAGGAATTGTCCACCGGTCTATCTAATCAAAAATGATAACGGATGGCAGCTGGACATGGCGACCATGTCAAAGACAATACATTTTGACATGCGAAATCGCGCACATATAGAAAAAAGCAGGTATACGCCGCTTTTTATGGAAAACGGTTATAGCTTTGATGCCAATAATTTTTTGTATTATAAGGGTGAATAAATCAAAATCCTCCATCAGGTTTTTCTTAAACAATCGTTATTTGGGATTTTAGAAAACCCTGGGCACCAGCACGATGTCAGATGCAAGGCACCGAAGGGTTAAAAGTGATTGACTATGGAATAGTGTTAAATTGCGACAGAGAAAAGTAAAGAACATAGAGACAAGAATTTCCGAACATCATTTATATCTGATTGATGATCCTATGTGCATGAAGGGAAAATGGAACCAGGTATTTAAAAACGATAACCCCATTTATGCAGAATTCGGTTGCGGAAGAGGGCAGTTTATTATGACTATGTCCAAGATGCACCCGGATAGGAACTATATTGCATTTGAAGCCAGGGGGAGCATTATTCTGAGGGCCCTGGAAA
>CAZSZQ010000405.1:0-1785 GCA_964610475.1 uncultured Desulfatiglans sp. | reverse complement strand
AATTCAAGGTACAGATAGCAAAGACCCTTGTTAAAAGGGCGCTGTTAGCTCTTAAGGCCTAATCAACAGGCAGAAGGTTTTAGTTAAAGCTAAACCCTTCTGCCTTTGTTCTTTATAGACAGACCTGCAACTTACATTGAATAATGTTGCATATAACTGTATGGGCATGCCTGCATACCTGCCAGCATTTGGAGATTCATCCATTAGCAACCAGCCTCCTTCGCCCAAGGCTACGGCGGGCCCAGCACGGGGTTGTCCCTACAACTGTGATATACACAAATAATAAAATCAACTTTAGTGAGAGGCATAAAAAATGATCGGTGCAATTGCCGGGGACATAATCGGTTCTGTTTATGAATTTAACAACATCAAGACAAAGGATTTTCCCCTCTTCTCCCCTCTTTCAAGGTTCACGGATGATACGGTCCTTACGGTTGCTGCAGCAAATGCCATTATTTCCGGGACTCCTTATTGTGACTCGATAAGGTTGTTCGGAAGGGCATACCCGAATGCCGGTTATGGCCGTTTCTTCAAAAACTGGCTTTTCTCTGAAGGAACGGCCCCCTATAACAGCTTTGGCAACGGCTCTGCCATGCGCGTTAGCCCGTTTGGTTTTGCATTTCACACTATTGATGAGGTCTTAAAAGAGGCAAGGCTCTCAGCAGAAATAACACATAATCACCCCGAAGGCATAAAAGGGGCACAGGCCGTGGCCCTTGCCATATACCTTGCCAGGAAAGGCGCAGACAGGGGAATTATTCAAAAAGAGATCCATGACCGGTTCAATTATAATCTTGAGAGAAGCGTTGATGATATCCGTGTAAACTATACCTATGATGTATCATGCCAGGGTACAGTGCCGGAGGCAATAATATGTTTTCTGAAATCCGTTTCATATGAAGATGCCATACGTAATGCAATCTCAATTGGAGGCGACAGCGACACACTGGCCTGCATTACAGGCGGTATTTCGGAGGCCTTTTACGGACCTGTTCCAGAGGATATCTTTAAAAAGGTGGAAGAGATTTTACCTGACGATCTCATGGATATAGTTAACACCTTTTATAAGAAGTACATGATCTAATGACCGGGCTAAAAAAGGATGAAAATTCTGCTTTGTTGTCTGAAATAATTCTTCCATCATCTGCTGGGTCAGCCAGACAGCCTCCTCTTCCAGCCTGATAGACCAGAAATTGCTTTTTTGAACTTACCAGCGCTTACTAACTGTAAAACCGCTGGCTTTTAGTTTACTTTTACAACTTAAACTGGATTTAAGACTGTATAAACCGGGTTTAAGTTGTTGGCTTGTTTTTGTTGACTGGCATATAGGTATTACCGTCTTTGTCCAATCTCTGGTATTTGTCGGTGCTTACGAAATCATAGAAGATAATCGGGGTCTTGCCAACCTTTTTGTAGACTAGCGGGCAATGATATAGACCGGCTTTAATATAAACGGTTGTGTAGGAGGTAAAGGTGTGCACCTCTTTATAGATGCCGTCTTCACTGAGAGTTAATTCGACCTCTCCGCCCAGGTCCAGCATGTTGTTGGGATCACCTCCCAAAAAAACCAGGTATTGATCAAAATCATGCTTGTGAGTTACTTGCTCATCGACATAAGGGATACTGATACATTTCCAGTACATCCAGAACCCGCGATCTCCATAACCCGCATCACACTTTAAGAGCGGCAATGGGGCGGTTACTTCAGGATGGAAGGAAGGTCTTGTGACATTGGTACGAATGTACTTGGCGGTTACTAATTCAGACATCTTTTCCCCCTTTTAA
>CAZSZQ010000404.1:0-1808 GCA_964610475.1 uncultured Desulfatiglans sp. | reverse complement strand
GGTTTGTATTTTGTAATTTTTTTATCCCGTATAAAAGGATATACGAGATTTGAAAATGTCTTATGCCCGTTTGCTGTTCTCCTTAATCTTTCAATATTAATTCTGCTGTACAGCATTTCAGGCTCTCTTCCTGTGTTTAACATCTTTGAGTCGTTTCTCTTTATTATCTTCATACTGGGACTGATGGGACAGTTTCTGTTGCTCTCAAAAGGGGATTTTTCCCTGAAGGTCCTCAAATGGGTCTGGATCGAAATCCTCATCCTTTATATTATAATGCTGTTTTTTCCAAAGGAGGCAAGCCCTCCCCTGTATGACCGCGGGTATTCATATATTGTCCTTTTTCATGCCTTCCGCTGTATCGCCCTTGGCCTTATGCTCTTTGCATCTGCATGGTTTATACAGTTTATTATTCAGAGAGAAACTGATGAAAGGATAAGCATGCTTGCTCATAAGGGAAGGAATTTTCTCCTTTTATCAGCGGTATTTTACCTGATGGCTGAATATGTGGGCATAATCTGGTGCCAGAAGGGATGGGGTGATTTCTGGATGTGGAGCCAGACATTTTTACAGTCAACCCTTGTTGTATTATACCTTATGCTTGCCTTTCATATCCCGGGCAAGGGCCGCAAGGCAGAGGATATCAGGTGTGTGATAGGCGGGTTGAGCAGCCTCTTTTTTCTTGCCCTGACCATTATGAGGAGTATGTATTGAGAAGAGTATCTGAAAAACTGTCTTCAATGTATCTGACAACATGGGTGCTTGTGTTCCTGCTGCTGTGGATAGGCCTGGGCCTGTATCTGGCAGGAGAGGAATCCTTCACAAATGATTTCCGGCTGATGAACGATAATCTTGTCAGGGAATGGCTCTTTTCTGAAAGTACTGGAACAGGTTTTTTAAAGATATGGTTCATAATACTCTGCGCTGCGATGATTCTAATGGGAATCAATCTGATTTTCTGTTCCTGGAATAAGATATTCAAGATCATTCGAGCCAGGTTCAGCGGTAGCCATTTGTTAATGCTGATAGTGCACGGCATATTCGGTTTCGTTGCCCTTGGCCATCTTGGAGGACTCATGCTCGGGTTTGAATATAACAATATAAGGCTGGGCAGCGGGCTTAAACATAATATTAAGGAAGGGTATGAGATTGAAGTAAAGGATGTTCATTTCGTGGGTGATGCAGCAGCACTCGCCAAGTCAAAAAGAGATATAAAAAAAGAGGACCTCAACTACATTGAAAGCTATGTGGATGTAAAACTGAGCAGGGAAGGGGAGGAGTTAAAAAGCCATAGGATTTACCTGCTCAAGCCCATGAATTACAAAGATGTGCATGTAACCATTAAAAGCTTTGTACTGCCCCCTGATTTTAAAGGTGAACCTGATGCTGATACAGAGGCATGGGCGATGTTCACAATTTCAAGAAACCCGGCACTCAAGGCTTTTTTAATTGTATATCCGGTAATGATCGCCGGTATATTTATTTACCTGGTTGTGACGTGGCGTAAGCCTCATGTAAACCAAAATAACAATAATAGATAATAAAAGTAGGAGGAAATTTTTATGAAAAGGGTAAAGTTGTTTTCTATTTTAATAATATTTAGCTTTGCTTTAATCAGCGGGTATGCGACTGCTGAAGAAAAGAAGAAAAATCAGATCGGTGAGGTGTTTGAACTTGGTGAAATAGTTGTAACCGCTGAGAGCGGAGTAAAAAATCTGGCAACAACAGTTACTGAAGTTACTGTAGATGATATTATTCAAAGAGGCGCTCAAACAGCGGCCGATGCCCTTGAGATGATACCTGGTGTGGAT
>CAZSZQ010000403.1:0-1818 GCA_964610475.1 uncultured Desulfatiglans sp. | reverse complement strand
GTGATGCCTTATGGAAATGTTATGCCAGGTCCGGGAGATGGATTTACCAGGGATGTTATTGACGATATAATCCCTTTTGTCGAGGCAAATTATCCTGTGCTTACAGATAGTAAGAACAGAGCAGTTGCAGGATTTTCCGTTGGTGGAGGACAGACTCTTAATATCGGGCTTCCCAACGCCGATAAATTTGCATATGTATGCTCCTATGCTCCGTATACGGCAACGGAAGAATACAGGAAA
Organism: uncultured Desulfatiglans sp.; assembly: GCA_964610475.1. Taxonomy (GTDB): domain Bacteria; phylum Desulfobacterota; class DSM-4660; order Desulfatiglandales; family HGW-15; genus JAAZBV01. The sequence continues at coordinate 1,578 of CAZSZQ010000403.1, read as the reverse complement.
AATTTCGCTGACTGGACTCCCGATGCAGGCTTAATGAACAGGCAGATGAAACTGTTTTCCATCAGTATAGCAACCGAAGATTTTTTATATGAAAGTGTAAAAGAGAATCTTGCCATGTTCAAGGAAAAAGGGCTGAATGTGGAAATCCAGATTCTGGAGGGCGGTCATACATGGATGAACTGCAAGAAGTATCTTACATCTTCTCTGCAGCAACTATTCAAAGAATAGCTAAAGCCACCTGTTCCTGCACTATAGCAGTTGTTACTTCTTCCTCCAGTTCCATGGGGGTATCGAACCTGGCATGTTCCACAATCCCAGATTATTTGTTTTTGCATAAACCTCTGCAGAAGCATAGTCCTGGTCAGAAGAGTACCGTTTAAAATGCCAGGAATAACCTCCTTTGATCGATTGGAGATTAACATCCTGACCATCAATATAAATTTTGCCCAAAGTTCTCCCATACCTGTCGGCACCCTTACGTTTAAAGACAGCATCCTTATTCAGATAATGCTTCAAAAAATCCGTTGACTCCCTGCTGAAAGGCTGGTCCCTTTCCGGAGCATCAGTGCCATACATTCTGACCGTAAACGATCCTTCTCCGGTTTGAAAAACAAAGGTGTCTCCGTCAATTACCCGGATTATTGTGCCTTTATAGTCCTGTGGAAAGACAGATATGGCAATCGTCAAAAAATGGATTATGAGTAGTATCTTTTTCAGCATGAATGGATAACTGCGAAAATGCTGTTTAAGTATAGGATTCCCCGGCGAAATCATCCTGACGGAGCTTTCAATTAAAATAAAATTGACTTCCGCTTTACCTTGGTGTAACTTTATGCAAGAATTTGGTTAATAGCGATTTTCAGACCTGATATTGCACATCTTATATCTGATTTCCTCTTATTAACTAAAATCTTTTAATCATGAAAACAAAGACATTTCTGCTGTTATGCCTGCTTACGGGCATGGGACTGACTCATCTTTCTGCCCAAACCGTAACGAAAGGCGCTGTTGTAGCCATTGGTGTCTATGAAATGACTCTTAATCCTGACGTATCAATGAATCAATTTCTTGATTTCTACAACAACAAGTATCTTCCTGAATGGGATAAGAGCTGGCCGGGTGTCAAACAGTATTTAATGACAGGCGACCGGGGAGAAAACAAGAACAAATTTGGTGTAATTCTGATATTTGAATCTGTAGCTGTAAGAGATAAATACTATCCGGTTGCAGACGCAAATACCCCCTCTGATGCTTACAATGCTGCTGTGGAAAAGATGAAGGTAATGAATGCCGAGAGAGACAAATATCTGGTCTCGGGAACAAGGACAACCTACACTGACTGGGTCATTAAATAGCACTATCACATTAAATTGTTTCTTCTAATAGTCCCAGGGAATATTCACTAGGCATTAGTTTTAATATGCCTGATATTTAAGCTTTCCGGCAAGCGGATTCAATTCAGTACCGATTGTGGAGTCAGGTGGCTTTGTGGGACGTGCAGGATTCGAACCGGGCCGAACGTAAAAATCCCGCCGGTGGCGGGATTTAGCGAAGGAGCCAGGTCCGCGATGTGGGACG
>CAZSZQ010000402.1:0-1847 GCA_964610475.1 uncultured Desulfatiglans sp. | reverse complement strand
TCTTCAAGATCAGGGAAACCCTGCTTCATATTATCAGGGTTATCTACATTAAGTATCCTTGCTTTGTGCATCAGGGCAATCCTGTCACATTTTTCCCCTTCATCCAGGTATGAGGTGGAAACAATTATTGTCATGCCATGTCCCTTCATGCTGAAAAGGATATCCCAGAATTCCATCCTTGAAACAGGGTCAACACCATTTGTGGGCTCATCTAAAATCAGGAGTTCAGGTTCATGTACAAGCACGCATGCAAGCCCGAGTTTCTGTTTCATGCCGCCAGAGAGTTTTCCTGCCAATCTGTCAAGAAAAGGCAACAGGTTTGAAAACCCGAGATACCGCTCAAGACGCCTTTTTCTTTCATCACCGGATATCCCGAAGATATCCATGAAAAATTGCATGTTTTCATTTACGGTAAGATCCTGGTATAGCCCGAACTTCTGGGGCATATAGCCCATTATTCCCTTTACCTCCATCCTGTTGTTAGTAACATCAAGATTCTTTATGGTTATGTGCCCTGAATCAGGGGGTATCATGGTTGAGACCATTCTTAACAGAGTGGATTTACCAGCGCCGTCAGACCCTACAAGCCCGAATATCTCCGCTTTCTCTACCGCGAGAGAAACTTTATCTACCGCGGTGACTGCACCGAACCTTTTTGTTACCTCTTTGATTAATACAAACGACATAGGATCCATTCTCTACCGATATTGTCAAAAACCATCACTACCAAGTGCGCCGGTTCGCAGAGGTTAAAATATTAAAATATTTCTCCGTGCCCTCTGTGCCTCTGTGGTGAATTGTATTCTGGATTTTTTTGATTCCATTTCACCGTATCCATGCATCTGCAGGCATCCCTGTTTTGAGTTCCCATTCAGGATTTGGTATCCTCACCTTTACAAGATAAACAAGCTTTACTCTTTCCTTATGGGTTTGGATTATCTTTGGTGTAAATTCCGCATCAGGTGATATAAATGCAACCCTGCCCTTATAGGTTTTATCAGAGAAGGTATCGATCTTTACATCTACATCCTGTCCCTGTTTCACCCTGCCTATGGACTCCTCATCAATATAGATCTTAAGATCAACGCTTGATAGATCAGCCATTGAGAAGACCTCTCTTCCCAGGGAAACAACCTCCCCCACCTCAACATTACGGCTGGTAATAACGCCACTGAATGGGGCCTCAAGTATGGTATATGCGAGCTGTATCTCTGCGAGTTTGAGTGCTGCTTCACTGGCCTTTACCCTGGCGCCAGCTGCCTCTACCTGTTTTTCAATTGCATTTATCTTTTCAATGTTCTTGACTGCCTGCACCAGCTTTGCCTCTCCCTCTTTAACTCCTGCACGGGCCGCCTCTATATTTTCCTTTCTGTAACCCTCGATGAGCTGGGCATAACTCTCCTTTGCCTGTTCGTAGGCCCTTAACCTGCTGTCATATAAGAGAGTTGCATTATCCCGCTCTTTTTCAGAGATGATCTTATCCCTGAAAAGCGCCTCTGCCCTCTCCTTATCTCTTAAGGCAATCTGCATTGCGGTTTCAGCAGAGAGCATTGCAAGCCTCCCCTTTTCAACATCCTGTGGCCTGTATCCTGTCTCCACCTCTTTAAGATTGGCCTTAAGCGCCTCAGCGCCTGCCTCTGCCCTTTTCACGTCAGAAGGCAAGACGCTCTTTGCCACTTCAAGCTCAACCTTCAACTGCTCCATTTCCTGTACTGACGCTGTAAGGGAGGCATTAGCCTGCGCAACCCTCGCCTCAAATTCTGATGGCTCAAGGCGCATGATTGTTTGCCCTTTTTCCACACGGGCACCTTCATCAACATAAATATCAGAAACCCTTCCTGTTACCT
>CAZSZQ010000401.1:0-1849 GCA_964610475.1 uncultured Desulfatiglans sp. | reverse complement strand
ATAATGGATCATGAACTTACTCGCCTTATATTGGCGCTGGTTTTAACAGGTGTTGTGTTTTTTGCATGGAATTATTTCAGAACAACCTTTAATGAAAAAAGCACTGGGGCAGTATCAGTTGTTGAGATAAATAAAAAAGACGATATTCAAGTAAAAGATATTCGCAAGGATCTTTCGAAATATACAAACTGCGGTTCCTTAAAAATAGTGGTTTATCCAATATATAAAGCATTGGAAATTATTAACAACAAAATAAAAAATCCAGGGTTCGCCCTTATCATTATCACCCTTGCTATCCGGTTGCTGCTCATGCCGATGACTGTTAAACAGATTAAAAGTTCAAGAAGAATGGCCGGCCTAAAGGATGAAATTGAAGGAATAAAAAAAAGTTATAAGGGAAACAATCTGGAGATACAAAAAGCGGTATCAAGGCTTTATGCTGAAAAGGGTATTAATCCGCTGGGGAATATTGGTTTCGCAGTCTTACAGATTCCTCTTTTCTTTGCCCTTTATAAGATTGTAAATGAGGCATCTCTCTTTTCAGGCGCTTCGTTAGGCCTTTGGATTAATGACCTCAGCACTCCTGATCCATATTTTGTCCTCCCATTTTTAGCAGGGATAGTAATGTATCTTGGTTCCAGATACACAGGTAATGCAGAAGCTAAGGCGCAACAATGGTTGATATACATTCCAACAGTTCTGTTTACTATGTTCCTGTTAAAACAGCCGTCGGGTCTGGCGCTATACATTCTTGCTGGTGCCGTATTTCAGATTGTGGTCAATATTGTTTCGGACCTGTTTTTTTCTATAAATGAAAAAACCACAGAAGTTGGTTAAACCATAATAGTCATTTTTCATTTTTGACAATTGGATGGATGTATAATAATAGATGATCAGGTTGCCATTAAAGCCATAGTAACATCCAACCATTTATATCTTTGAAAGGGAGGTTATCTGCATGAGTAATAAAAGATTATTTACAGATGAAGAACTGAAGGTGATGGGGACACCGACCCTTGACCTGATTAAAAAGGCTGTTGATTCCGGTGACAAAGCAAAGGCAAAGGCCCTTGCAGAGCGGCTGCAAAGCGAGATTGGTCACCTTCATGATGGATATATGGTGTGGGTCAGCGGACTTCTTTCCTATATCTACAGGAAATTAGGTGTAGATGCAGTTGAAGAGGCTGAAAGAGAGGCCCATGGGATTGAAGGAAGGTCGGTTTTTAAACCCTCAGGTAAAACTGATTTAAAATCAAGAGTAGAAGAGATGGCAAGCGGCTTAAGGGGGCACATGCAGCCGGTTGTTATAAAAGAAGACGATGAGAAGATCACCCTTACCATGAAGCCATGCGGATCAGGAGAGAGGCTTATCAAGATGGGTCTTTATGAACCTGAGTTTGGCCTTGCAAAGATAAAAGAGCGCCATCCTGCCACATGGGGCATGAAGGATTTTCCCATATACTGCTGCCACTGCCCGATTATGGAGATGCTCGCAATAGAGGCCACAGGTAAAATGGGTGCTGCCCACATTGTATCCGAGCCAAAGGAGTTTGGAGAATGCCATTTTGCCATATATAAAGATCCTAAAGATATCCCTGAAGAATATTACAAACGCATAGGCAAAACAAAACCCTAGTGATGTTACAGTGTTTATAAGTATGATTTTGGGAGATGTTTAAAAGGATTTATTTTTGTGGCTATCGTTCTTTTTCATCCCAGGCGTGTTGAAAATCTCGTCGCCCATGAATTAATGCAAGAATGGAGATCCGGCCATCTTCAATACGATAAATGAGACGGTAACTATATACAAATATCTCTCTTATATTATCATCATTAAGTTCCGGTACGA
>CAZSZQ010000400.1:0-1861 GCA_964610475.1 uncultured Desulfatiglans sp. | reverse complement strand
GGTCAGAAATCAGCTGTCAGCTAACTTTTTGTTTTGAAAACCTTTTACTGATCAAGCTTCCCTCAAGGATAGATGAGGCAGGTACCTGAACGCTCGACCGCCATTCTCAGCAGCACTTCTATAAAGGATGTAAATCCAAAAACTGGGGTTATTGGATCCAGCTACTGTAAAATCCGGATTAAAACCTGCCCCTGTTTTTTTCACACATTTTTCATATTACTTTCCTATTCATTTCATATAAGTGTCCTAGCATTCATTTTAGTTAACAGATACTTTCCATGAAACTTAAAACGGAGGTGACTGAAATGATGAAAAACAGAATAGTGCTATTTGCTCTTGTCCTTGTAATATTCCTGATAAAAAATGTGGCCTTTGCTGACACAGAGGGCCAAAACAGCAGGACCCTGTCCCCCTATTTTTTTATAGAAAACGGTGACCCATCCATTGATCAAGTGCCCCTTAAAATGACTGATGTTAAGGTAAACATAAGCGGTGTAATTGCTCAGGTGACGGTTAAACAGCAATACAAAAACACAGGGACCCGCCCGATAAATGGCAAATATATTTTTCCTGCTTCTACAAGGGCTTCGGTTCACAGCATGCGCATGATTATAGGTGATGAGATTATTGAGGCGAAGATAAAGGAGCGGGAGACAGCACAAAATGAATATAACCAGGCAAAAAAAGAGGGAAAGACTGCCTCTCTTTTAAAACAGCAGAGGCCAAATGTATTCAGTATGAGTCTTTCCAACATAATGCCGGGTGATACAATTGATATTGAACTCGGCTATACAGAGCTCCTCGTACCAACAGATATGACATATGAGTTTGTTTATCCCACTGTCACCGGACCAAGGTATTCGGGAATACCTGAATCTGAGGCATTCGAAAACAACAGGTGGATCAAAAATCCTTATCTTAAAGAGGATAAAAAATCAGAAACAGTATTTAACATCGAAGCATCCATATCTACCGGTATCCCCATCCAGGAGGTCATCTGCACAACTCATGATACGGAAACCGTTTTTGAGACAGAATCCAATGCAAAGATAATACTGAAGGAGACGGAGGAATCCGGCAATAACCGTGATTATATATTAAAATACAGGCTCAGCGGCCAAAAGGTGCAATCAGGGGTCATTCTTTCAAAGGGTGAAGAGGAAAATTTCTTTCTGCTTATGATCGAGCCTCCGCAGACAGTAGAAAAAGAGGATATCCCGCCGCGTGAATACATATTCGTGGTTGATGTATCAGGCTCCATGCACGGTTTTCCGCTTGATACTGCAAAAAACCTGCTGAATGACCTGATAGGCGGTCTTAAGGAAGCGGATATATTTAATGTTGTCCTTTTTGCAGGTACATCATCGACCTTTTCCGAACATTCACTCCCTGCAAACAGTCTAAATATAGAAAATGCCATCCGGTTTATTGAGCAGGCAAGAGGCAGTGGAGGGACTGAACTCCTTTCAGCGCTGAAACATGGATTTTCTGTTCCAAAAGATGAGAACGCCTCTCGAACTATCCTTATAATTACAGACGGCTATATAGAAGCGGAAAAGGATGTTTTTAAATTTATCAGTGACAATCTTAATAACACCAATGTGTTTGCATTTGGTATCGGATCTTCGGTAAACCGCTATCTAATAGAAGGTATAGCAAAATCAGGGGTTGGCGAACCGTTTATTGTAACGAGTTCCCTTGAGGCAAAGGCAACGGCGGAAAAATTCAGGGAATATGTCAGTTCTCCTGTATTAACCGGCATATCTGTCAAATTTATGGATTTTGATGCCTATGATGTAGAACCTTCTGCCATTCCTGATCTTTTTGCTCAAAGACCGGTAATTGTATTTGGAAAATGGAG
>CAZSZQ010000399.1:0-1878 GCA_964610475.1 uncultured Desulfatiglans sp. | reverse complement strand
AGGTTGAGCATCATATCTATGTAGGCTGCCGGTATCTGATATGGCGAATGGTTGCATACAAATGAAAACTGGGGTGAACAGTAGAGATAGTCAGAGACCTTTACTGATTGTGTAAAAATATGTTTCTTTGCCCTGAGTCCGCCGCTGTTAGCCAGGACTGCCGCCTTGAGCATCTTTTCACAGTCCAGCTCCTTGCTTGAAAGGACATCCGCAGCCATCTTGAGATAAAATGAACCTGTAAATTTATCAGCAACCGCCTCGGAATAAAAATGCCCGAGTTTCTTGAGCATTATAAATCTGTAAATGAGATTGGGCACAAAATAGTTGTGGGCTACTACATCGGCTGCAAGATGAGATAAAAAACCGTATGCATAAGCCGCTTCTCTCTCATCCTCCGCCTCGCCGAGTATACTAAAGCCAGCTTCCCAGTTATGTGAGTGACCATCTTTTCTTCTATTTCCCTTGCCTATAAAAAAATCAGCTGCAAGGTTGCCGTATATATATTCAAGGGGATACTGCCTTAAAATAGCGGCAATATCAGGGAGAATATAGCTTATCCCGTCGAGTATGGAACAGGATATAACGGTATGTACTGCAGGGCCCCATGCATAGACGTTATCAGCAAAAATAATCTGAAATAAAAAAACTGCTATTAAAGATACAATAATATTTACAAGATAGATCATTCTAAAACCTTTCTTCCACTATAACATTCACATGATAATAGAATGTAACGCCCGTTTAAGAAAAAAATCACAAAGAAACTAATGATTTTTTTATGGATGTAAAGCGAATATTGCATTACCATACCAATTATCACGTTAAAGCCGGTGGAATATATCAAAACCTTCAGTTATACACCAGTAATTATTTTACAATTGTTCATGGAAAATGATTTTTTTTTAGTTATTACTAATTTAGTATAATTATCACTTATTAAAATATATTTTAAATAATTTATTTTTATCCATAATATCAAAATGCTTTCCTCAAATCGGTCAATAACAGGCTTTTCTTTAGCATTTTTTTTATAAACAGCTATTTTTTTAGAGGAGTAATGGTGTATGTCAGAAACTAAAAATGAAAACAGGGGAGAAGGTCACCGGGAAAGACTCAGGGAGAGATTCACACAAGGAGGGATCAACAGGTTTACCGATGAGGAGATTATCGAGTTTCTACTCACCCTTGGAACTCCGAGAAGAGATGTAAAATTACAGGCAAGGCAGGCACTTAAACAGTTTGGAACCCTTTCAGGGGTTCTTTCTGCTCCACTGAATGAGCTTAAAACCATAAAAGGCCTTGGAGATAAAAATGTGCTTTATCTGAAACTTGTTCATGAGGTGGCAGGACGTTATTTAAGGGACAGGGTAATGAAAACCGCCTTTTTCAATTCCTCAAAGGCGGTCTATGAATATCTTTTCCATTCATTGAGAGATCTGAAAAGGGAGGTATTCAAGGTACTTTTCTTAAACAGAAAAAATGAGCTGGTATTTGAACAGGATGTATTTCAGGGCGGATTAACAGGAAGTGCAGTTTATCCGGCTGAAATCATGAAGCTTGCACTTAATAACAATGCTGCGGCCCTGGTATTTGTTCATAATCACCCCTCAGGAGACCCTGAGCCGTCTATGGAAGACAGAAGCCTCACAAAAAACCTTGTATGGGCCTCACAGCTTCTTTCGATTCAGGTGCTTGATCATATTATTATCGGACAAAACAGGTATTTCAGTTTTGCTGATGAAGGGGTTATCAAACTGTTTTCTGATGAATACAGGGCCAAGTTAATACCACAATAAACCTTGACACTTTTTTATTTATGATGAAAATAGACAACCTGTGCGAGAGTGGCGGAAATGGCAGACGCGCTGGACTTAGGAT
>CAZSZQ010000398.1:0-1882 GCA_964610475.1 uncultured Desulfatiglans sp. | reverse complement strand
CTCCTAAGGCCGGAGAGAGGATACTCATGTGTTCGGATGGCCTGGTAAATTATTGTTCTGAGGGTATGATTAAATCAATTCTTGGTGATTTATCTATGCCCCTTGAAACAAAAGTGAAGGTTCTTATTGAAAAGGCCAATAAAGGTGGCGGGGGAGATAATATCACTGTAATCCTCATTGAAGTATCAGAAGACAGCCGATGGAAAAAATTGGTACGCAAATTAAAATTACCATAATTATTAAAGGCAGGAGCTTATTTTTTAATGTATATACTTGGAATTGATACTTCCTGTGATGATACATCCGCAGCTGTGATAAGTAATGGGGATCAAGTCCTTGCAAATGTAACTCATTCACAAATTAATCTTCATAACCCGTACGGAGGGGTGGTTCCAGAACTGGCTTCAAGGGAGCACATAAAAAATCTGGTTCCAGTGGTTGATGAAGCATTGATGAGGGCAGGGATTTGTCTGAAGCAAGTTGATGTGATTGCAGTTACCATTGGTCCTGGGTTGATCGGTTCTCTGCTCGTAGGGTTATATTATGCCAAGGCCATTTCATATTTTAACAATATTCCATTGGTTGGGGTAAATCATCTTGAGGGCCATATCCTTTCTATTTTACTTGAAGATGATTATCCTTTATTTCCATTTGTTGCCCTTACAGTTTCAGGCGGGCATACCAGTCTATATTTTGTAAAAGCTCCAGGGAATTATGAAATGCTTGGCCAGACGCTTGATGACGCAGCCGGTGAGGCATTTGACAAGGTTGCCAAGATTCTCGGGCTGGGGTATCCCGGCGGATCAATAATTGAGTCCATTTCCAGGTCAGGCAGGGCAGACAGTATTCCGTTCCCACGGGCCTATATGTCAGATGAATCATTTAATTTCAGTTTCAGCGGAATAAAGACGGCTGTTTCTCTTTACATTGATAAATGGGCAAAGAAGAGCAGGAACACTGATAACATAACTATGGAGGACATTGCAGCGTCGTTTCAGGAGGCAGTATTTGAAGTCCTTATTGATAAATTGATAAGGGCAGGTAAAATGAAAAATGTCTCATCTCTTGTATTGGCAGGAGGTGTTGCCTGCAACAGGACGCTTAGGAAAAAATTATCATTACAGGCTGAAAAAGAGGGGATGGAGGTATTCTATCCAAGGCCTGAGTTCTGCACTGATAACGGGGCAATGATCGCCCTTACAGGTTACTACAGGGCATTGAATAATGAATATGCAGATATGTCTATCGACGTAAGATCCAGGTTTCCTCTTAAAGATGTTAAAAATGTGAATAAATAGTTCGCTTTTTTATATTTATTATAAAAAAGTATATCCGGTATCTAAGCAGCAATGAATAAAAAAAATATCAAAAGTTTAAAACCAAATAAAAGACTTGGACAGCATTTTCTTACTGATCTGAATATAGTAGCTCAAATAATAGAAAAGGCCGGATTGAATAAAACTGATAATGTACTTGAGATTGGTCCTGGCATGGGTGCTCTTACAATACCTATTGCAGCGGTTGTAAACAGTGTTATTGCTGTTGAGAAAGACTCTCGTCTGACTGAGTATCTCCTGCAGAAACTTGAAGAAAAGCATATAGAAAATGTGACAATAATAAATAAAGATATCCTTAAGACTGATATTGAGAATCTGGCTGAGGGATTTACAGATAAGCTCAAAGTAGTTGGTAACCTGCCATATAATATTTCATCACCGCTTCTTGAAAAATTGATTTCTAATAAAAGGTGCTTCAGCAAAGCCTTTCTGATGCTGCAATATGAGTTTGCACACCGGCTTGCCTCTGATCCTGGCAGTAAGGATTATGGTGCTTTAACTGTTTTGACAAGATATGAATCAAGCATTACCGAGGTGCTAAAAGT
>CAZSZQ010000397.1:0-1901 GCA_964610475.1 uncultured Desulfatiglans sp. | reverse complement strand
GGGTTGCATTTTGCCCGGAATATCTCCTTCCTGTAACTCTCTAACAGCATAGTAATTCCTTTGATAACTACCCTGGTGTTAAAAAAGGATTAACAATAAAATAAATCCCCAACAGGACGATAACAACACCGGCTCCCTTTCGAAACCAGTTACCGGCTCCCTGCCACCTGCTGATATCCATCAGGCTCTTTACAAATCCCGTAAAGCTACCTGCAAAAACAATAGGCAGACAGTGGCCAAAAGCAAAAAGGATTATATAAAGTATGCCAGTGATTATCTTTTCCTGCACTGTAATGATTGCAAGCACAGGGGCTATAAAACCAAACGTGCAGGAGCCTGAAAGGATACCATAGGCAAGCCCTAATCCAAATGCCCCGATAAATCCCCTGAAATTGAGTCTGTAAAGCAGACTACCGGATGCAGAACATCTTTCTACTCCCAACATACCCAGTGCAATCCATATAAGTACAAGGCCGATAACCACCTGCCAGTAATTGCCGATATCACCAAGCATACGCCCGAGAATAGCGCATATGATTCCGATAAGCGCAATGGAAATAAACAGGCCGGTAGAAAATAATACAGCATATAAGCCTGCCTTTCGGGGCGTCATCATTGCCTCCTGGCCGCCAACATAACCGACAATTAGCGGGATCGATGCCAGGTGGCACGGGCTGAAAAGAACGCTTATAACTCCCCATAAAAAACACCCGACAGCCGCAAGCATCGGGCCGGCTGTGATCCATTCATTTACTGTGAGAAATATGGATTCAAACATCAGAATATTCTCCGAAGTAAGCGGTATTATTCAACACCCATTTTATTGAGCTGAGCTATTATATCCTTTTCACTAAAAAAACCTATATGCCTGAAGACCTCTTTCCCTTCATGGTCAAAAAATACCTGGGTAGGCAGGGCCTTAAGCCTGTAAACATATTGCTGCTCAGGGTCTTCCAGAAGGTTTATAAAGACAATGGAGGCCTTCCCCTCATATTTAATCTTCAGTTTTTCCAGTATAGGCGTCATCATCTTGCATTGTGTGCAGGTTTTTTTCCCAAGGGCAATCATTGTAACCATGCCTTTTACAGGCAGGTTTTTGAGGAATTCCTCATGTTCTTCAGCTGCAGATTTGCCTGATGCAATCTCAGGGATAATCAGAAAAACTATTAATGTAATTAATAAAGACTTCATTTTTTACTCCATCTATTTTATTAGATCCGCTTGATAGCCTGAATATAGGCTGAAAACACCATATTTTCCACATTCTCGGCGATATCCCATTGACGTATTATTTTACCGCTGTTTTCTTTGGGCCTGATTGATATATTTTCAAATCCGCTATCAGTTAAAATCTCTTTCACCACTCCTGGTGAAATAGCTCCGGATATTCAACCGGTATATGCCTCTGGATTATTAAGGAGATGATCCGGGATTTCGCCCGATCTCAGGACATCCGAAATAACCATCCGGCCTCCGGGTTTCAGGACGCGAAATATCTCGCTGAATACCTTGCTTTTATCCGGTGAGAGATTTATCACGCAATTTGATATCACTACATCAACCGAATTACTCTGAACAGGAAGATTTTCTATTTTACCTGATCTGAATTCGACATTTCCTATCTTCAGCTTTTGTACGTTTTCTTCTGCCTTTTCTACCATTTGAGGCGTCATGTCAACGCCAATCACCTTGCCAGATTCTCCAACCAGTTTTGCTGCAAGAAAGGCATCAAACCCTGCCCCGCTTCCCAGATCCAGTATGGTTTCACCGGGTTTGAGTTTTGCCTGACTCAATGGATTTCCGCATCCAAGCCCCAGGTTTGCTTCACCGGGAGCAAGGCGAAGGTCTTCATCGGTGTAATCAAGCGCTTTTCCGAGTTCTTCGATAGAGATATCCCGCCC
>CAZSZQ010000396.1:0-1950 GCA_964610475.1 uncultured Desulfatiglans sp. | reverse complement strand
AAAATCAAAGAATATTTTTTGACTGTTATCCATTTGTGACACTCCTTTTTATGTAATATTTCCAGGCTGGTACCTAATCCCTGGAAGTTTCTTGCCCAAATATATTTTTTCTGTTATAAAAAAAACATTAAAAAATCAAAACAATTCTTAATAGTTAAACCTCAATTAAAGATAAAGCCATGGAAAACCAGATTGAAATCTATATCACCCCGGACAATGAAAAAGTCGTTAAAGTTCGATTTGATCTGGAAACAGTGTGGTTGAGCCAGGATCAATTAACGCTTTTATTTCAGCGGGATCAATCTGTCATATCCAGGCATATCAATAAAGTATTTAAAGAAGGTGAACTGGATAAAAAAAGCAATATGCAAAAAATGCATATTGCATATTCAGATAAACCTGTTGCTTTTTACAATCTCGACGTAATTATCTCTGTGGGTTACAGGGTTAAGTCAAAACGCGGAACGCAGTTTCGCCAATGGGCCACAAAACGCCTTAAAGAATTCCTGGTGCCTGGTTATGCAATAAATGAAAAACGGCTGGAGCAAAAGCGACAGGAAGTCAGGCACTTAAAAGATGGTATCCGGATAATAAGCAGAGCCATAGAAGAAAAAGCAGGAGATACCGATTTCGAACTAATTATATTAGAGGAGGTAAACCAATGGATATACCCATGCATCGATTTAAGTACACAAAACTGACAAGGGCACAGATTGGGGAAAAGCTTGCCCGGACCGCTCACGGCCCTGAGTGCGTGTCTGAGTTCTCTGATGTTCTTCGTGGAAAATCATTCAAGATCATGACAAAGGATGGTCCTGTTTTAAACTATGAATTCCACAAGAATAAAAACGAACTCACCTTGACCAAAAATAAAGGAGACTCCATAAAATCCGGCTATGGCGCACTCACCCTGAAACAGATGGTTTTTTTCTCTCACATGATTCCAAATGAACAGAAGGGTTTTAACGTCTTTGTTGATCTCAAAACAAATCTTGTCACAGTTATTGAAGTATGGTTATCCAGCGGGATAAAGGAAAAGGCCACCTTTGGAGCGGATATAGTGATTGATGACAGGGAAGTACAACGCCAGATTTACTTCGGCTATATCGAGGTGTTAGGCCAGAAACCGCCGGAAAAGCTTCACCATCTGACAAACAGGCTTCAGGGCAAGGGCATGTACTGGAAACAGGATGCCGGCATCGAAACCCTTGAATTCTATGCCTCCGTCATGTCAACAAATTTTGTTGAACTGACCCGGCACGCGGATGATCTCAGCTATTGCAGTCCAACGGATTACATACTGGTTAATGACAGGATATTCATTTATGACCGGACAGAGTGTGAGTTTTCCGGCATCATGACCATGTATGCAGTGGATCAATTCACAGAAACCCAGGTAGGTATGCGGCTTGGTTTTAATGAAAAGGATGATCTGGAGTATTACATGTTCAGAGGAACGGGAAAGACCCTTGGTCATCTGACCCCCTTACAACCCTGGGATGAACATGGCGAGATCATTAACACTGGTACGAGTGCCCCTGCCGCGGGTTCAGAACAGCCGCCGGCCAAGCCGCCTAAAGGTCAGAGAATCGTTTATCGTCCGGTGAGATCATTTAAGAATATGACAGAGGAAGAGGTCCAGAAGGCCGCTGAAAAAAGTACCCTTTCTTTTACCGACATTCCGGATTCTCCTATGGTGAAGTCAGGGTCAATGGGGGATAACGTCCTTCCGTTCAGTGATCTTCTGGTGGGTAAAGAGTTCACTCTCCGTTATGATCACAATGGCCCGGTCTGGAATTACAGGATACTTGATATTCATAATCTGGAGTGGAGAGTAGAAGGCGAAACCAGGTGGCAAAAAGAGATTTATCGGGGCTTTGAGGTCGATGATAACCTGGTTTTCCTTGGTCATATTCATAGCGGAAGCAGGCCCCGTGCCAGCAGAAAAAT
>CAZSZQ010000395.1:0-1953 GCA_964610475.1 uncultured Desulfatiglans sp. | reverse complement strand
CGAAACAATATCGAATGATCAAATGAAATAAATTCAAAACAGAAAAACATCGAAACAAATACTTTGTTTTGGTGATTTGAAAATTTGAATTTTGAATTTGTTTAGTATTTCGTACTTCGGATTTCGAGTTTACTATTTTACCGGTATAGAAGGTTGGGCTATTAACCCGATATCCTTTTATTTGATGTCTGAAAAGAGAATGGTTGTTTATAAAATAAACAAGGGATTTGATATATTATTTGAAACCCGTCGGGTTGCATCGATTAAACTAACCTGTGGTCTGCTGACTCTTCTGCATAGCCCTTGCCTCGGCCAATAATTGTATAAGAAGGGACTTTAGTGTCCATGTCTCGCTTGTGGGTGTGAGAGTCGCCCAGATCTGGCTCATAAAACCTGCCTCCCTGTATGCCCTCATCAGCTTATGGAGTTCATTCTGGCTTAAGCCCGACATTATTACTGCCCTTGGCAGGTCTGATGGACCTGTTATGCCGGCTTTGTGTATAAGGTTTAACAGCTCTGAAAGGGTATTTCCTATATCCTTGTTGCCGGCAAATATAATTGGAATATCTTCCATATTCAATGCTGATATGAAATCCAGAAAAGTCATGCGCTCTTCTTCAGTGTATCCGCAGACTAAAAGCCCCCTTGGGCCGTACATTCTTTTTCCAGATTTACCGATACGGTTGAATTCTCCCTTTTGTTCCATTTTGTTTACTCCTTTTATAAAATATAGGCGACAAACCCCTGAAGATCAATTAAATAAAAGGTTTTCAATTAGTTGCCGTGCCTGACTTAAGGTCATGCCGGGTGAGGGACATTTTCATTGACCTTGAGAACTATGGGGAAATAAAGGCACGCGGAGCTTCAAAAAGGGCATTTTCATGGGCACCGTTTGAACAAGTAATATTAATCATACGTTGCGGTATTTTTATTAAGATATGTTACTGCCCGCCCATAGATATCCGAAACACGATCCGAGTTTTCCGGAAGCGCCTCCCGGATCTTTTCAAGATATTTGTGTTCCTTGATAATCTGAAAGGTCTTGTGAAAGTTGATATCATATATCCATCCGATCTGAAGCAGCTTGAAATCGTTTAGTGTCGAAAGATCGCTCATGCGTACAAGTTTACTCATCATCAGCGACCTGTAAACCGGTTCCGAAATGGAGTCGCTATCCGGAAGATCAAGTTCAATGGCCTGGTTTTTAATATGACCCGCATTCTGATAATAATCAGTTACCACGCGCCATATATCCACCTTGTCGGCGTCTCTTAACAGTTTAAGAAAAAAAAGGCAGCCTTCATCCTCTTCTTCGGGAAGAGAGAATCGGTTATGGTACAACACTGCCCTTAAGATAAGCCCCGCATCATTGGTATCAACTCCTTCCAGCATCCTGTTCTCTTTTATAACCCTTACACCAAGGGCGGCATGGTTTTCTGACCTGTGATCCGAAAAGGTCATGTATCTGCTGTATTGTTCGAACCGGCCAATATCATGCAGCAGCCCGCAGGCCTCAGCCACGCAAAGCTCTTCATCAGACAGATTAAGGCTCTTTCCGATATCAAGTGCTGCCTCACAAACCTTAAGAGTATGCCCTTTTTTTAGATCGATATTTTCCTGAAAGGCCGGATCACCGGAAGAAAATATGCGTACGTAATCATTAAACCGGGACCTGAGCCCCTGCAATACTGACCTCTTCATAATATTATTTAAACACCCCTTCTTTATAAGGGGCATTTTTACATTATCCTAAGCCTGTTTTTCAAGCGGATAATTGGCTGCCCCTGTTATTATTTCCCGCATTCAACTGATAACCGGACACAAGGTATTCGGAATACTTCAGCAAAATCCGGGCTAAATATTTCTCCATGCTGACCACCTCCCTAGATAAAAAGTATTAGATAAAATTAAAAAATCTAATACTTTTTTCGTAGTAATTTCGTATAAAAAAAA
>CAZSZQ010000394.1:0-1974 GCA_964610475.1 uncultured Desulfatiglans sp. | reverse complement strand
TTCTCCCCTGAAATCGTCAGGTACAAGTGTGTCACCATGCTTTACAAGGAGACCGGGCGATGGGGTTTCATAAGGAGTAATACGTTCAATATCACCGGAGATACATCCCGCAGGAATTATCTCCATTGGATTTGTTACCTCCCTTATCGATACCCCGGAGGCCTCGATTTCGGTTTGATCAAGCCTGCCGATATCAGTGGCTATATTGGCCCCGGGCCGGAGCGAATACCTGTTAAGGAATGCCTGTCAGATTCATCATATTCACCTATTTATGCATTTCTGAGAATCCTGGAAGCATTAGACCTGTCAATCAGGTCTCTTATTCTATTACCAGGAAAAACACTTTGCCAGGTGAGAAGATATGCCCCCTTCCATGTTAGAGACCTTTTGCCGTCAGCATCAATCTCATTATTGCAATATCCCTTTTTTACCAGTTCATCTGATTCCCTTGCCATAAACTCTTCAACATATTTGAAGCCCTTTGATTTATCATATACCATTGGCCTGGCTGTATTTTTCATGAAATTCCTTATTCTTAAAAAAACCTCATAAAGCGCTTTAGGTGATTTGATATCAGGGTACCGTAATGCTATCTTGAGATCCATATCCGGATACGGGGATACCTGTGTTGCATTGAAGATATCCAGCATAGACCCATCTTCATATAACTGTGAAAATTCTACATAGGTAATAGATTTTACATTACTTACAATTGAAACCACCATAGCACAGGTCATATCGGTTTCATTGGTGTAAAGTGAAAAATTTGTCTCTGTATTGGTATCTTTTATAAAAGAAGAGCCTGCATATTCAAAGCCTATGACTTTAATCTCAGAATCCAGTTGATTAAATTCCACATCTCTGCTCCCAAGGAATTCCTTTTCATCATGTTCAGTAAACCTGATCCTGGCCGGGAGTTTTTGCACCCTTTTTACGAAGATCGGCCCTAATAAATTCAAAAGTGCTATTGGTATAAATATAATTCCCAGGACTATCTTTATGATCATATTTAACTCCACGGGCTGCGTTTACAGTTATTTTTAATAGTCATCATTTTAAGAGCTATTTTAGGATGAGTTCAATTTTATGCGGGATTTATACTCTTAATCAGCACTTAAATAAAGTTGTTTTCTATTCGGCATGGAATTGCTGGACTATTTCTCTTTTATACCTCCTTTTTACATTTTTCTATTCCCTCAGAAAGGACATTATTGTTTCGATAGCGAGAGGAGAATACAGCATTGTTAAATGACCCACACCTGGAATTATTTCCTTTTTAAAATGTGGCACTAAACTATCAAGCCTATCCATGGCCTCATCTGGAGAAAACAACCTTTCATGCTCTCCAACCAGAAATAATGCGGGACATTTGATGCTTTTTAGTTCGTCATCAGTCAAAACAGTCGAGGGTAATGAGGATGAGAATGTAAATTTATAGGAATTTTTGTTATATGCTGTTACGAAATCCTGTAGTTGTTTATGAAGCGGAAATTTTTTTGCGACTGGGTCTCTCCATATCTGGAAGCTGTCCTTAAAATATTGAAAAGGAAGTAAAGAGAGAAAATAATGGACAACGTATTGTGTACTCATTGGAACAATTGTACCACCAGATTCAATTAATACTATTTTATTTAATCTATTTTGAAATCGCACGGCGTATAGACCAGTTAGCCATCCACCATATGACACTCCCATAATATTAATATTATTCTCAAGGCCAAGTCCGGTGAATAGTTCATCCAGCCATTGTACATAGTCATCAGGTTTTGTAATGGGTTTTGTGCATATGCTTAAACCCCTGTCACCAATTGTATCTACTGCGTAAGACCTGAATTCTTTTGAAAATACTTTAATATTACCATGCCAAGGAACCAATGAATTACCCCCCTGTCCATGTAGCAAAACAAGAGGAGGCGCATCCTTTGGGCCGGCTATCCGTACAAATGTTTTGCCATATGAAGTATCAATATAACG
>CAZSZQ010000393.1:0-1976 GCA_964610475.1 uncultured Desulfatiglans sp. | reverse complement strand
ACAATCATCACATCCTTGACCTCGGTTAATTTAGAGGCATCAGGATTACCGAATATACGCAGATCCTTGACCGCAAATTTCCCCTCATCATGGGTGAATTGATTGGTCAACTTTACATACCGTGCCTTTACCGGTTCAGAAAGCTCCGTGTAATCATGCCTGAGATCCTTTGGGTTATTGCTTTTATCAATGAGCATTGACCATTGTTTATTATCATTTGAAACCTGGAGGGTATATGACTGATAACGGGTGAGATTTTTACCTCCCATGCCGAATCCGAAACCGGCATTCTCAACCTTTGCATCATGCTGGTCAAAATTGACCTGCAGGGCATATATATCGCACTCCTTTCCAAGGTCTACTGTCATATATTCGCCGGGATTCCCGGTTGCAGCTGCCCAGTGGGTCATAAAATTTTCATCCACGGCATTTATAGCGCCAAAGCCCATTATTGAAGAGGATGTCTCAACATATTTCTTATGGGACAGGAGCATCCACCCTGTAAAGTTATTATCCACCGCATTTTCCTTTACTCCGGGATGGTACTGTGGATAGTCCCCAAAGGCGGTATTGGAGTGCATTACACCCTCTGCATCCACAGCAGTTGGAAATAAGACTATCTCACCGCCTCCCCTTCCGCCATAGAATGAGGGGATCATGCAGATCGTCCATAGCTGCCCGTTTTTATCATGGAAGGTGCTGCCATGACCGGCACCCGGGGCAAAACCTGTTGTCTTGAATGTAAGGGGGTTATGGGGTGAATATACAAAGGGGCCAAGGGGGCTGTCACTTACATAGATTCCATGGGAATAGGTCAAAAATTCAAGACCGATCGCAGCATACTGCAGATAATATTTCCCCTTGTGTTTTATCATCCACGGTCCTTCTATCCAGGGGGATTCTTCAGGAAAATATTCCCTGTGGTTGAAAAATGGGAATATCACATCCTCGTTTCTTCTTCTTTCAAAACCGTGTGATTCATAATTGCCAAAAAACAGTGTTACAGGTTTACCTTTTTCTTTGAAGCCGTTCTCAGGATCCAGTTCAACCGCCTGAAAGGGTAAGATCTGCGACCAGCCCCAGTACATATAGTACCTGCCGTCATCATCTATGAACATGTCGGCATCTCCATAATCACGCTGATGTTCACCGACCTTTTCCCAGATACCATTCTTTGGATCAGTGCTGGCAAACACATCATGCTGTCCTTTATCAGCGGAGAATATCAACCTTTCCCCGTCACTCACAACTGACGGGCACCCCCATGGCAACTCCTTCGCATCCACATAGGTCCAGTCTCTCATGTTTCCGGAATACCAGTAACCTCCGCCTCCGGTAATAAAGAGATAGTAATCATCCTTATGAAGTACTACAACCGGCTCCCCTGCCCTTCTTGCCCTTTCCGATCCGACAACAATATTGAGAGGATTGCAGAATGTCAATGGCTTGTCTGTTATCCTGATGGTGAACTCTCCGGATTTTTCGGAACCTGCCGGTTTATCAGAAACAACCTGTTTATCCGAAGTATCAGAATTGTCTGAACCACAGGAAAATAGTATAATAGTAGCCAATGCAACTGTTAAAAAAAAGATTACTGTTCTTAATGTTATTTTTCTCATAATCTTAAATCTCCACTGGTTTAATAATTTAAAAGGACCTATCTCCACCTGTAAAGCGTAAAGCGTCCATAAGTTTCTAAGTTATTACCTGAATTTTGCACCGGGTTTCGTAGTGAGGCGACGAAAGCCTTGTGTTTAAAGGGAAGTTGGAATGGTTTTAATCCGCAAACATATCACCTATATGGTGAGGATTAAAATTATGAAACGACCTTTAAACACAAGGCGCTTCAAGCCGTAATATATATCTGGTGCAAAATTCAGGTATTAGTCTTTCAGTTTAATATCCCTGGCTTTTGCTGCTGTCTTACCCCTGTCTACAGCATACCCTACAGCAGGCTGGGATATCCCCAGTCTCTT
>CAZSZQ010000392.1:0-1977 GCA_964610475.1 uncultured Desulfatiglans sp. | reverse complement strand
ATTCTGTGCAACATTGTTGTTTACACTACTGATGCCCTGGGATGCCTGGGCTACATTACCGGCTATCTCCCTGGTTGCTATGGATTGTTCTTCAACCGAACTGGCTATTGTGTTTATTATCTCATTGACATCATGTATGACCTTACTTATCTGACCTATTTCCATTACTGTGCCCGATGTATTATCCTGAATATCTTTTATCCGTTTTTTTATCTCCACTGTGGCATCCGCTGTCTGCTTTGCCAGCTCTTTAATTTCGTTAGCTACAACGGCAAATCCCTTGCCTGCTTCTCCGGCCCGTGCTGCCTCTATTGTGGCATTCAAAGCAAGGAGGTTAGTCTGTTCGGATATATCTGTAATGGTCTCTGTAACCTTGCCTATTTCATTCGCAGATACTCCTAGCGCATCCACCTTTAATGAGGCATTGCTGGTCTGGTTTACTGCCCTGCCGGTGATTTCCCTTGCTGTTTCAGCATTTTTAGCTATTTCATCAATAGTTGCGCTCATCTCTTCAGCAGAAGATGCCACCATGTCAAGATTGGTAGATGCCTGCTCCATAGAAGCAGCTATTGAAACCATGCTGGAACTCATCTCCTCAGATGAAGCAGCTACTGTTCTTGTCTTTGTAGACATATTATTAGTTCCGTCAGCCATCTCAGAGGAAAGCCTTGATAAGTCATTTGAAGACAAACCCAGTGTATTTGTGTCTTCGGATATTTCCCTGATAATCCCCTGAAGGCTTTCCATAAATACATTGAACCATTTAGCGAGTTCTCCTATTCCATCTTTAGTCTTTACTTCAAGCCTTTTTCTCAACTCACCTTCTCCCTGAGCAACATCCTTGACCATTTCTACCATCAGGCGGATAGGTTTAAATATTGAATTTGTGATAAATAATAATATGACGATCCCGATTACTGTAATCAGAACAAAGGCTGTTACTATCTGGATAAGAAGCTTGTTCAGTTCACTGGAAATATATGTGTTTATCTCTGACCGGGGCATCCCAATAAAAAGTATACCTATCAGGTTATTTTCTTTATCAAGGATAGGGTCATATGCACAGAGATAAGGATTACCTAATATCTGGGCGTTACCGACATATATCTGTTTTTCCATTACCGGTTTATATGCTGCGCTTTGATTGCCCAGTTTTGTCCCAACTGCGCGCTCCCTGTTTTCATTAAGTATATTGGTGGTTATCCTGGTAAAATCCCCTGATTCATGAATAAAAATAGTAGCAACAACACCCATGTCCTGCTTGATGGCATCTACCATTTCATACCGGTTATTGATCGGTGTACCGGTTTCATCAACAAGGACTCCATTTGCCATCCTGATTGTGCCATAGTAATTTTTAATATACATCCTTGCGGAATGTATATCTCCGTCAAGCTTTGAACGGAATGTGCCTTCAACCAGATTGTTGCTGATCCTGCTGGAGTTTTTATAAGCAAGAAAGCTTAAAAACATCCCCATAAAAATAAGGAGTACACTTGTTGTTATAATTATCTTTGTTTTAATTTTTAGATTATTCCACATGGTTTTCTCCTTTATCACTTGTGGTGTTAATCATTTGTGAAAAAAACCATCTGTTAACTAAACTTATGAAAATACAGCGTCCTATCAAGTGTAATATGCCCATTCAGACAGTTTAATATATTATCGGCTTTTTAACATAAAAAATAATATTGTAAAATAACCCAGGATATACTTTCCATCCTGCCACTTTCTTTCACATAAGAAATAAAGTTATTCAATCTATCAACTTTCTGTTATTCCTGATACCACTTTTAACCTTTATGAATTGAGATTAATACCTGAATCTTGCACCGGATGTCGTAGTGAGGCATAGAAAGCCATGTGTTTAAAGGGAAGTTGGAGAAATTTTAATCCGCAAGCATATTACCCATATGGTGAGGATTAAAATTATGAAACGACCTTTAAACACATGGCGCTTCAAGCCGTAATAGATAT
>CAZSZQ010000391.1:0-1997 GCA_964610475.1 uncultured Desulfatiglans sp. | reverse complement strand
TAGGTGCCCGGAGACGTAAGATTTCCCATGGAATTTATGCCGACACCATGGCCGCGGATCTGAAAATCCAGACCGATATTTGCCGGAGGAGGTGTTATTCCGCTTTCCTCCATTGCCTTTGCATAATATTCGTTAGCGAGTGTCCCGGTCTGAATAGTGGTCGCCTGCCTTACTGAGACAGGTGATAAAATTCGTACCCCGTCCAATTCACCCCCGCGTCGCAGCATCTCGGCAAAGCGAAACAGGTCATATGCAGTAGAAACGCATCCCATCCATGGTATTTCCGCATCCTCTGTAATATACTGATTATGCTTCTCCACATCCTCTGCCGACATATTGCCGAAAGACCTGTCATGGGTTACAATAGGAACGATGCGGGGGCTCAGGTCTTTGCGCCGGCCCATGGCAGTGTTTTTCATTCCCAGAGGAATGAAAAGTTCCGTTTGGAGGATATCACGCAGGGCCCTTTTTTTTCCATCAATTCTACGGATGATCTCTCCAAGCAGCGCATGTCCCCATAATGGACTGTAACTCACGGATTTACCTGGTTCAGTAATAAGTTCAAGCGGACAGACAGCCTCGATGACCGCGTCCAGATTGCCCATTAAGGCGGGTTTTACCGGAAACAATACCTGTGGAGAACCGGCAGTGTGAGTTAAAAGGTGAAAGACTGTCACTGTTTCCCTGGCCTTGGCATTAAGTTCCGGAATGATTTTTCCAACCAGCGTAGTCAGGGCCAGTTCGCCACGCTCAATAAGAGATAGAATAAGCACGTCGGTAAAGGCCTTTGAAACAGACAGTATATTGAATATGTCATCAATTTTAAGGTGCCGTCCGGATGCCCTGTCTGCAAAGCCTGCTGCCTCATGTAAACCGATCACTCCATTACGTGCTACAATAACAGCAGCACCATCATATAGATCCGCCTCTACTTCCCGATGAATGGTTGCTGAAATTCGATTTAACTGATTGATGCTCAGTCCGGATTTCTTAAGCGCCTCACGGTCTGTAAATACATTTTTTACCTTTCCTGACTGCCTTTTTGAAATGGTTCCAGGCCTGGACTTTGATCTGTTTTCCATATCAATCCCCCTGTCTATTAATCCTTCGGCTCCCCCTATTTAAAGATTCACTCAGGATAAAGGACGTATTACCGCCCTGCACGGGCCTGCATCGCCCTTATCCAGCCTTAAGGGCAGGCAGATGAGTTCATATGTCCCAGGGGTGACACCATCAAGATTTATTGCCTCAAGTATGTATATCCCCTTTTTTAAAAAGGCAAGATGGACAGTGTTAATATTCTCCGGAGGATTCATTCCTGCAATAGTCAGGAAGTCCAGACCTACCAGTATGATGCCTGTATCAGCAAGGTACTCTGCTGCTTCAGGGGTAATGGCCACATAGTCTCCCTTGTACACCCTTGAGCTGTAAACATGCGGTGAGTTTTTTGTCTTAAACAGGATTCTCTCCCCTTTTTTGATCCTGTGAGGTTCAAGCTCTTTTACCGTGATCTCTTTTTCGTTTATAATCTCTATGACCCTTGCAGGACCAACTGCAATACTTATAGGCATTTTATCTATTGACGTACCTCCCTTAATGAAATGCAGAGGTGAATCAATATGAGTTCCGTCATGGGAAGCCATTTCAATCCTGGACATGGTGACCTTGTCACCCTTTTCCACATCAAAAAAACGCTCTACTTTTGATCTGGGCACCTTGCTCTCTGATGCCTCCATAAAAAGTTCCGGGATATCCCTGCCAAGGGGTATCGAGATATCAATCCATTTATTTTCAGTCATACGGTATCCTCTTTTTAATATATTGTTATCTGTTCAATCATCACTTTTCCTGTGATTTCTAAGGGTTAACATTGCGTATACTGATAAGCCACTGGCCGTTTACTTTAACAAGATCATTCACCTCGCGCCCGGCAGTAACAACACCTCCGCCGGTTTCAAGCACCCCCATCCAGTATGCATGGTAGCGTGCATGATTAT
>CAZSZQ010000390.1:0-2002 GCA_964610475.1 uncultured Desulfatiglans sp. | reverse complement strand
ATATTGATAAAAACCGGATATACCTGATGGGCCATTCAATGGGAGGGGGCGGTGCACTGCATATTGCTGAAAAGTATTCGGATATCTGGGCCGCTGTTGCAGGTGTGGCCCCTGCAACATTCGGGTTTGAATGGAATTCGGAGATGAAGCTTAAAAATATACCTCTTATGATTATCGTGGGAGAGGATGACACCCTGGTCAAGGGGTCGGAACAGGCTGCAGATCAGCTCAAAGGGCTTGGCTTCAGGGTGGAGTACAAGTCTCTGCCCGGGCTGGATCACGGTGAGATCATAGGTGGCAGCATGCCGGATGTATTCGACTTTTTCAACCGGCATAAAAAATAGTGTCCATCCGGAAAGAGACAAATTCCGGATGGAGCTTTCAGCAGTCAGCGATCAGCAGTCAGCCAAATCTTTAATTTTATTGCTTTAAGCTGACAGCTGAATGCTGATAGCTTTCATCAAAAAACAAACGTTTTTGGATGGAATCTAATTAATACAAAGGATGAATATGTTAAGAATAAAAAAATTATCAGTCGTTTTATTAGCCGTGTTACTGGGTATGACAGTTAATATCTCTGCGCAGGAAAAACCGGAGGGGAAAGACAGAAAGGTACCTCCTGGTGTTTTCCCTGCCAATGCCAGGGGTGAAAATGTTATGGTCATCCTTACTCCGCCTGCCAATGTGACACGAATCAAACTGTATGAAAAAACACCTGGTAAAATAGAATTTTCTGAAAATGAACTTAACCCTATGGAGCCCACTCTGGATTTATATATCCCTGATGCTGGCAAGGCAACAGGGGCAGGTGTGCTGATTTGTCCCGGAGGCGGGTACGAGATGCTTACAGTGCCAGGGGAAGGCGGAACGGTCGCGGAGATCTTTAAGGCACATAATATTGCAGCCTTTGTGGTTCGTTACAGGCATGGCCCTCAATACCATTACCCGACAACGCTCCTTGATGCACAGCGCGCACTCAGGCACATCAAGGCCCATGCGAAGGAATACAATGTGGATCCGGATAAGGTGGGGGTTTTCGGAGGATCAGCAGGGGGGCATCTTGCGGCCATGCTCGCTACGCTTTACAATAATAAGCTGTTGCCTGAAGCGCCATATGCGCCTGACCGGATTGACAGCCTCAGCGCCAGACCTGCCTTTGCGATTCTGCTCTATCCGGTGATTGACCTGACCGATGATTCGGTTACCCATAAAGGTTCACGCATAAATCTGACACTGGATAACCGGGACCTTTATGAATCCCTTTCACCATGGAAACATGTTACAAAAGATACCCCCCCTGCATTTATTGTACATGGTACTTATGATTTTCTGGTGCCTGTAAAGAATTCTCTCCTGTTTTACGAGGCATGCATTAAGGAAAAAGTTCCCGCGGAGATGCATCTTCTGGATACCCCTATGCACGGGTTCGGGATAGGGGCCAACCTGGATGATAAGACCGTAAAGGACTGGCCCGAGCAGGCAATAAGGTTTATTGAGCGACATGCAGGATCAAAATAATATGGGTGAGGTTCTTGTAAAGATGAGGCGTCAGGCCTTTAATATTCCTTTCAAATTTAAAGATTTGACGCTTTTTTTTCGAAATCATTTTCCCTTGAACCCCTGACCCCTTGAACCCTAGAACCCTATTTATTTGACAAGGAGATTAAAATGGCAATTCGAAAGCTGGTTAGTGTATCAATGTTAATATTTCTGTTAATGTGTTCACCTGCTTTATATGCCTCGGAAAAGGTCCAGCTCCGGGCACAGGACAGGGTGGAGATTGAACAGCTTATGTGGGAATATATACAGGCGCTCGATTCACACAATGCGGAGGCGTTCATCAGCAAATTTACTCCTGACGGTGAATTTATAAGCAAGGATAGTACCGCAAAAGGCAGGGATGCGCTGAAAAAAATGGTGGTTGATGCCTGGCAGAAGATGGATGCCAGTAATAAGGATGGGAAGAAGACGCCTCACATGTATCACATAGTCACAAACCCGC
>CAZSZQ010000389.1:0-2004 GCA_964610475.1 uncultured Desulfatiglans sp. | reverse complement strand
ACATGCTGGAGGCATGGTGCAGGAATTGTTTCAGAAATAGGTAGTATTCTTAAAGAGTACCGATGTGAGAGGCCATTGATAGTTACTGATAAGCGGCTTGTATCATTAGGTGTGGTTGAACCCGTATTTCAGGCATTATCAGATGCAGGGATTACCTTTACTATTTGTGATTCTGTCGGACATGAACCTACTGTTTCCATGTTTGATGATATTAAGAACCGTTTTGATTTAAAAGGCTTTGATTCGGTTATTGCTGTTGGAGGCGGAAGTGTAATAGACATGTCAAAGGGGCTGGCGGTTCTTGGCGCCTTTGGCGGAAACATCACAGACTATGATGGCTTCAATAAATTTCCTGCCAGACCTGACATGAAGATATTTGCCATTCCTACTACCGCAGGCACAGGGAGTGAGGTGTCAGACGGTGTGGTAGTGATCGATGAAGAGCGTAATACCAAGTTTGTTGTAATCAGTGACAATATACGTCCGGATGTGGCATTAACTGATCCGGAGATGACCATATCCATGCCGCCAAAGGTGACAGCCTGTACAGGCATTGACGCCCTTATTCATGCCATTGAGGCTTATCTCTCAATAAAGGCCAATATTGCTACAGACCTCTTTGCCCTGAAGTCCATTGGGCTTGTGGGGGAAGCCCTGGTTCCTGCATATAAAGATGGAGGCAATATTGAACACCGTGAGAAGATGCAACTTGGAGCCACAATGGCAATGGTGGCTGCCTCAAATACACTTGTCGGTATGGCCCATTCCATGGACGGGCCTATCTGTGCCCTGTATCACATTCCCCATGGCCAGGCATGCGGGCTGGTTGCCCCTGCAGTCCTCAAGTTTAACGCCGGAGCTGTGAATGAAAAGGTATTGAATATCTTTAAAACAATGGGGTTTATAGATGCCAGGGCGAATGATGAAAACGCTGTCTTAAAAGGGTGCAATCGATTGACCGGATTGCTTGATGAGGTTGGTCTGTTGATTAAGCTTCGTGATATAGGCTTTGAGGAGGCTCATGTTGATAATATTGTGAGAGAAACCCTTAAAAGCGCACAGCTTGGCACCAACCCGAAGCAGCCTACGGAAAAGGATGTTGAAGAGGTATTGAGGGAGATAGTTTAAGGAGGGTCCGAGGGGTCAAGGGGTCTAGGTTTCAAGTGAAAAATTTTTAAACCCTTGAACCCTTGACTCCTAGAACCCTTGAATCCTTTATACAATTATATAAGTAACGTTATTTAATAAAACACAAGTTTCATTTTTTATTAACAATAAACAACTTTAAAAAAGGAGGAGAAAAAATGAATATTCCAATGCATCGATTCAAGTACACCAAATTGACAAAGGATCAGATAGGAAAGGCGCTCAAGGTTACCGAAGCAGGCCCCAAATGCAAATCCGAATTATCTGACATTCTTAACGGGAGGACACTAAAAATCGTGACCCAGAATGGCCCTGTCCTGGAATACAAGTTTGAGGATAAAAACAGACTGACATTCTCTGAAAATGGCGGCAAAAAGATCAAGGCAGGATACGGCGCGCTCACGCTCAGTCAAATGGTTTTCTTTTCGCATATGATTCCCGAAGATCAGAGGGGATATAACGTTTATATCGATCAGGACACTAACCTCGTTACGGTCATTGAAGTTGGCCTTTCTACCGGCAGAAAAGAACCGACCCTGGGTGCTGGCCCCACACCTCCTCCTCCTATAGTAGTGGATGACAGGGAGGTCCAGCGCCAGATATATTTCGGTTATGTTGAAGTTGCAGGAAAGGAAGCGCCAAAAGAACTGCACCACCTTACAAACAGGCTGGAAGGCAAGGGCCTCTACTGGAAACAGGATACAGGTCATGAAGTGCTGGAGTTTTATGCATCTGTTGCCAATACAAACTTTGTTGATCTGACCCGCCAGGCAGATGACCTTAGCTATGTCGCTCCTTCGGACTATGTACGTGTGAATCACCACATCTTTATTCATGACAAGACCGAGTGCGAATTTT
>CAZSZQ010000388.1:0-2008 GCA_964610475.1 uncultured Desulfatiglans sp. | reverse complement strand
ATATGAAATGGAATATTATTTATAATTATTCCATATTGTTTCATCAGTTAAGAGGTTATTTACCCATGAAACCCATTACCCTAATTGATCACCCGGAGGGTGGTCGTTTCTGTGAAATATTCAGGTCGACGGCAACAGTTACAACCCTGAAAGGAAATACACGATCTGCCATTACACATATCTATTTTTCACTCAACCCGGGCGAGGTAAGCAGGTTTCACAGGGTGGCCTCTGATGAGGTCTGGAACCTTTATAAGGGTACAGGGGTCAACCTTTATTTATGGGATGGGTCAGATAATCCCCCAGAGCACATGGTTCTTTCAGCCGGTAATAAGAATTTTTGTTATGTGGTTACTGCCGGTATATGGCAAGCAGCAGAGCCTGTTTCAGATGCGGTCCTTATTGGCTGTTCTGTTGCACCTGGTTTTGAGTACGACGATTTTGAACTGATGCTTCACGGTTCTCGCGAACATAAAAGGCTTATATCTATTGATCCTTGTATGAAAAAATTTATTTTATAAAAAAATGATCTTAAAGAAATTTTTTAATACCTGAATCTTGCATCGGATGTCGTAGTGAGGCTTAGAAAGCCAGGCGTTTAAAGGGAAGTTGGAAGAATTATAATCCGCAGGCATATTACACATATGGTGAGGATTAAAATTTTGAAACGACCTTTAAACACCTGGAGCTTCAAGTCGTAATAGATATTTGGTGTAAGATTCAGGTAAAAAATCATATCCCCGCCTTGACTGGATTCAGGTGAAAGTCAACTCATACTGCAATGCAGAGTGTATATATTGCCCTCATACAGAATAAAGGCATAACTGGCAAAAGCAGGCTTTTTCCTGTTGAGCTGTACAGAAGATTGATTTCTGCCTTTAACAAAACAAACCTTGTTTATTTACAGGGTTGGGGGGAACCTTTTACCAATCCCCATTTTATGGAGTTCTTACACATTGAAAAAAAAGCAGGCTGCATGGTCGGTACAACCACGAATGGCATGTTACTCAATCCGGCTAAAGGAGATAATTTTTACTATTTCAGAGAAAAGAGGATTCGATTAGAAAAACTTGTGTTTGGAAATATTTCTGAGGAAACCTTAAATACAGTATAGAATAAAGCAGAGTATAAAAATTTTATTCGCGGACATAGAAAAAAATTTTTGTTCGATCATGTAAATATTATCAAAACGTTTTATCACAGATTTTCGTTAATAATGAAGAGACGGGTTCTTCTCCCGTCATATTGTCAAAGCGGAGCTTTATTGGAGACTGAAGCCTTGACGACGGCGGATGAACCCTATTTTTACATTTTTGCCTTTCAGCGTTGAGCTTTAAACTTCAGCTCTTTTCCCTCTTGCTTTTTCAATCAATTAGTCTTAAACCTAAGCCATTATATCTTTTCGGGCATAGCATATTACTGTCTTACAAGTCTTTTTAATTTATACGCATTGTCGAAGTGAGAACGACGATGATTTATACACATTGTGTACCAGGCAAAACCGCCAAAGAAGTTAAAAGCCCTCTGGATTTCTGACTTCTTGGCATGGTTTATACTTTTATCGATAAAAACACAATTTACCTTATTATCTGGACGGTTACGTTCAGATAATAACTTGTTGGACTGAGGCTTAAATAATAGCATTATGGGGTTCGATACATATACTATAGTAGTAATAATTGCATCAGCTATTTTTTTCTATCGGGCAGCAAAGTATGATGGCAGCTCAGCGGTTCTCTGGGTCGTGTTGTCGACTGTGGTTTCGCTATTGCTCCTTACTTTGTTCCGATTCGGTGGGGTGGAGATCATTCTTGGGCAGGCCGGTCTTTTTTTAGGCATCACGATTTTCAGAATTATTCGTGAATCATGAGCGTTGAATCGTCCAACATTTCATTAAACTTATACAGCCTAGTATCTTGCCGAATCGGTCTTATAAGGTTTGTGAAGTTTTATTTTAATAACAATATTCTGTAGCAGGCACCGGCTGCTTGTTAATTCCGCGTTCTCT
>CAZSZQ010000387.1:0-2009 GCA_964610475.1 uncultured Desulfatiglans sp. | reverse complement strand
TCATATTTTCAATAACTTATTTTTTTATATAGCCCGAATAGCGAAAGTCGGGTTAGAAATATCAATTGTTTCTTTATACCGATAAATTGGTAAGTTGCATCCCATATTCTGTTTGAACCCATCTTTACATAGTTTTGCCTCCACCTTAAACCCAGATTTTGCAGTAGAAATCGTTGCGAGGATTGAAAAACCAAAGCGAAACGCGAAGTTGGAACGATTTTGACCCGGAAGCATATGCACAATATGGTGAGGATCAAAATCGTGAAACGAACGTTGCAGCAAGGTTTTTCAGGCCGCAGTAGATGGTTACTGCAAAATCTGGGTTAAAAATATTTATAAAAATTATAATTTTTTCTTGACCCTCACGTTGCGTTATACTGTAGCATCTTCTATCAATGGAGGAGATTATGAGGGTATATACTGTAAGCAGGCTTGCAAAACTGGCGGGTGTAAGTGTGCGCACACTACACCATTATGATAAAACAGGTCTGCTCAAGCCCTCTTTTCGCAGTGATTCCGGTTACAGGAAATATCAGCGCGAAGAACTTTTTCGTTTGCAGCAGATCCTTTTTTACAGGGAACTGGATTTTTCATTAACCGAAATAAAGGAGATCCTGGATGATCCTGATTATGATGAGGTTCAGGCCCTTATTAATCATCGTAAGAGTATAGAACAAAGGATAGAAAGGCTTTCAAGTCTCCTTAGCACCATTGATAAAACAATAAAACACTATAAAGAGGATACTATGACTCTTACAGACGAAGAACTGTATGAAGGTTTCAGTGAAGAACAGATAGAACGTTATAACAAAGAAGTAGATGAAAAGTATGACCCTGAGCTGGTCAAGACCAGCAGGCAGCGTATGAGCAAAATGAGCAGGAGTGAATGGCTTGAGACAAAGGATGAAGGGGATGCTATCACAAGGGAACTTGCAGACCTTATAGGTAAGGCATCACCTGATTCAAAGGAGGTTCAGGTTATAATAAAGCGCCATCATGAATGGATTGAAAAATTCTACCCTGCAAATGCAGGGACCTATAAAGGGCTTGGAAAGACATATACTGAAAATCCTGAGTTCAGGGCATTTTATGACAAATACAAAACCGGACTAGCCAAATTTCTTTGTGCGGCTATGGAGTATTATGCAGATAACCAATTAGGCTAAGTTAAGATAAAATAAAATAAATTTGATAACACATAATATTGTGTAACACATATCGGGGGATTTTATGAAACAAAATATTACTCTAAGTGCGGACAAGGAAATACTCAAAAAGAGTAAAATCATTGCAGCAAAAAAAGATATCTCTGTAAGCAAAATGCTTGGAGATCTTCTCAAAGAGTTGACTGACCGAGAGGATAAATATTTAGCCTCACAAAAGAAGGCTATAAAAAACCTTGAAAACGGATTTAACCTTGGCGGTAAAATAACATGGTCTAGAGAGGAACTATATGAAAGGTAAGGTTTTTGTTGATACCAACATCCTTATATATGCCCATGATCTGGACGCTGGAGAAAAATATAAAATAGCTAATGATCTGGTTATAGACTTATGGGAATCAAGAAGAGCGGTTATCAGTACCCAGGTGTTGCTGGAATTTTATGTCACTCTCACAAAAAAGATATTAAAGCCATTAACCGGTAACATTGCAGCAGGAATCATATCAAGTTATTTGAGCTGGGAGGTTATTATCAATAAACCCGAAAATATATTACTTGCCGCTGAAATAGAATCTCATTATCAGATATCCTTTTGGGATGCAGTAATTGTATCAGCAGCTTATGAAGGAAATGTAAAAACAATTATATCCGAAGATCTCAATCACGGACAGTATATGGAAGGTATAAAAATAATGAATCCGTTTTTAGACGGGCATTGTTAACTGCCGTCATGATTTACTGCATAATGCCCATTAAAATTGTTATTCATTGATTTATGTCTATTGACATCCATCCTATTAAATAATAACTGAAAAACTCATAACCTGGATTTTATATATATGAAAT
>CAZSZQ010000386.1:0-2027 GCA_964610475.1 uncultured Desulfatiglans sp. | reverse complement strand
GCAGGGCAGTTACGATGAGTATAACGCAGATTGTTCCGGCTATTATATAAATCCATTTCCATGAAAATCCGCCATCAAGGAGCCAGGTAACTATGGCCGGCCCTATGATTGCGCCTACGCCAAAGAAACCTTCAACCGTATTCATGGTTGCTGTATGCTCTGTTGTCGAACCTGAGATGTCGCCAACCAAGGCCAGGGCGCCTGTCTTGAATATACCGATTGCCGCCCCTGATATGACAAGCAGCACAATAAAAAAAATAAACCTGTTTCCGGCAGCAAAAAGGTAGGAGTTCAATGCAAAGAGGATCAGGCCTAAAATAATGGTCTTCTTGCGGCCCAGCCTGTCAGCAAGAAATCCTAAAAGAATCCCTGCGAGCGCAATAGCTATCATGTTAGCATAGTGAAACGCCCCTGCAGCAGCCATGCTCAGGTTAAACTCCTTTATTACCACCGGAATAATAAGGCCTACGGAATCAGTTGTCATGGCAAACATCATGAACATTAGGAATGTAAGCCATTTGATGGCTGTAATATTATGTTTAGGTGATTGAGATTGCATAAATATACCTCAAAATAAAAGGTTAAAGGCTCAAAGCACATCCTCGGTCGCCAAAGGCTATGGCGGGACAAGAGGCGCAGGGAAAAACTTAAAATCCGGTTCCTTAAGGGTTTTAAACTACCATGCTACCCTTCATAGATAATTCCTTCCTTCATGCCTGAACCAGTTATTGAAGCTGAAGGGATAAACAAATCCACATCAAGCTTTATCCAGTGACTATCTTTTTTCCAGTTCATCACCAAGAGGTTCTTTTCCGGTGCTTCAACATGGAATTCCCCACTAAAGGCAGTGTGACTGTTTCTGAGGCGGATCAGTTCTATAAGCCTCTGAACCATTGGCTGCCTGAGTGCGCTTTCTATTTCATCACCTGTATAATAGTGACGGTTGATGTCGCGCCCGACTTTTGAGCGTTCGAGGAGTTCCATATCATTTCTACCCCCCAGAAGTCCTGTATAATAGACCTGTGGAATACCTGGTGCAAAAAACTGGATAGCCCTTGCAATCAGATACTCAGTCTCGCCCCCTCCCAGGGCATCAAGAAAAGTGCAGTTTACCTGATAAAGATCAAGATTGTTGGCGGCTGCTCCGGTTGCTTTTTTACTCTGCCCATTGCTTTTCCTGTGGATCGTCTCCACCAGGGCATCTATTGCATCAGGCGGAAGCAGGCCCGGTGTTTTGTCAACAGCGTCCGCCCCCACATCGATAACCCCTATACCATCATGAGTGTCCAGCACAGTTACTGCATTTCTGGGGCTTATGGATAGCCATTTTGCAAGGGGCTTAGAATCTGCATTGAAGAGTGCGTGCAGCACAAGGGGCGGCAGGGCAAAGTCATATACCCAGTCAACCTGTTTCGCGATTTCAACCTGTTTAAGGTAGTGGCTATGAATTTCCACAAGAACCTCAATGCCCATACTATGTGCCTTTGCTGTGAGTTCTGATATAAAGTCAAATGTCTCAGGGATCATAAAGCAGCTTGTACCGGGTTTCTTGATTGCATAGCCTACCGCATCAAGACGTATCATCTTTATGCCTGCAGACTGAAATTTTTCAAGAATAGAATCAAGATAGGCTAAAGCCTTTGGGTGGTGCACATCAATATCAATCTGTTCCGGATTAAAGGTAGTCCAGAACAGTTTTTTTTCTCCAGATACAAGCATGACAGGACTGAACGGGACAGTAGGACGAGGACGATAGATACTTAAGATATCCGATTCATCTGCACCGTTCGGGAAAACCCTGTCATAGGTAAGAAACATTCCGGCATATTGAGAAGATGCCCCATTTTTTGAATAATCCAAAAACTGTGGAGATAATGAAGATACATGATTAACTATCAGATCAGCCACAAGCTCCACGGTTTTGCCAAGTTCACGCACATCATCCCATGTGCCGAGCTTAGGGTCTGCTTGAGTATGGTCTATGGGGTCAAAGCCTGCATCTGCACCGTCAATCGGGTAGAAAAAAG
>CAZSZQ010000385.1:0-2042 GCA_964610475.1 uncultured Desulfatiglans sp. | reverse complement strand
TAAGAATTCACATTTTGACTAATGAATATATGGGGTTACATGTTGCATGTCAACAGAAAATACCCTGTTATATTGCAAGCCTATTGATATCAGCCACTCTATATAAAGCAAATAGAATTAAAAAGTTCTCAGATCTCTTAACATGTCTTACATGAAAAAGTGCTTGTAGTTCGTAATGCATAGGAGTATACTCCAATAATAAATGAATTTTTTTGGAGTAAAGTCCAATGATTGAGAATTTTAAAACCATATATCATCGATTGCTAAACAATGCAGATTACAGCACCCACCGTTATCTGTTTAAATCCTTTAACATGGACAGTAGGCTTACAGGCCTGGTCGGCCCGCGCGGAACAGGTAAAACAACCCTTATGCTTCAGTATATTAATGAAAAGATCGATGATAAAAATAAATGCATATATATTTCTCTGGATAATATCTATTTCACACAGGTAAGGGTGATCGATTTTA
Source organism: uncultured Desulfatiglans sp. (assembly GCA_964610475.1). Lineage (GTDB taxonomy): Bacteria > Desulfobacterota > DSM-4660 > Desulfatiglandales > HGW-15 > JAAZBV01. Next base: position 1,571 of record CAZSZQ010000385.1, on the reverse strand, counting down.
TTGATGACCTCTACGAGATAGAGGGTATCAGGGTTTTCTTTCTGGATGAGGTACACAGGTATCCTGGCTGGGACCAGGAGCTTAAAAACATTTATGATTCATATCCTGATGTGAAAATTGTCTTTTCAGGCAGTTCCAGTATGGACCTGATCCATGGGGCATATGATCTCTCACGCAGAGGGGTCTTATTCAGAATTGGAGGAATGTCATTCAGGGAATACCTGGAATTCCGGCTGAAAAGAATTGTCCCTTGCGCCACCTTTAATGATATTGTAGATCATCCTGAAAATTTCATTGAACAAATAGGAGACATCAAGAGAATAAAGGGACATTTTCATGAGTATCTTGAATGCGGATACTATCCGTTCCTGTTTGAGGATGAAAAAAATTATCATCAAAAATTATTGAACATGATCGATAAAACCATATATGAGGATATATCGAACTATTACAGGCTCAAGACAGAAAATCTGATCTATTTCAGAAAAATTCTTTCATATCTCGCCACTATTTCACCGGGAGAACTGAACAAAAACAGTATTTCAAGGCACATTGCCCTTGATAATAAAACAGTTGATAATTACCTCCGAATCCTGCATGAGACCGGACTTGTTTGTCTTGTTAAAGAGAACAGACAGGGAAGTAATCTGCTGAAAGGAACTGAAAAAATATTTCTGGATAATTTTAATATATATAGAGCGATATCAGAGGAGATAGGTTTTGTCTGCAATAAAGGGACAGTGAGAGAAATCTTTTTTTTAAAGATGCTGCAGAATTCGGGTGAGAAGGTCTTTTACAGCAGGATTGGCGATTTTCAGGTTCAGGGTATTAACTTTGAGATTGGAGAAAAGGGAAAATCAAAAAAACAGATAAAAAACAACCTGAAAAATTCATTTCTAGTAAAAGATGATATTCTGTACCCGACAGCCAATACAATACCTTTATACCTGTTCGGGTTTCTGTACTGAACCGGTGGTGTTTCTCCATCCCTACATCACATGTATGTTGCTGGCTCTGCGTTTTGCCTTGTTCCCACGGAGCATGGGAACGAGGCGAAGGGCCCTCCCGCTGAGGGCCATTTGCGGCAAGGCAAGGTAAAAAGGCTTTTTTGACTCCATTATTTGGCGCTCCTTTTAAAATGTAGGGTGGTATTTTATATGCCACCTCTTAATAGGCGGATTATACCCCACCTAAAAATGGTCAGGAATAAATCCTGACCCTACGAAAACCTCAGAACTTGAAATTATAAGAATATTCTACATTATATTTATCCCTTTGCGTGCTTAAGTAGACCATGTCAAGCCACGAATACTTCAAAGATTGATTTGTCCAGCCATTTTTTGGGTAATGGTCAGCGCAAGGGGAGGGAAAAATTCATAGCAAAAGGTGATTTTATACCTGGTTCCCATGGTCACCGTGGGAACCATTTCTTATGATGCTCCGTGTCCATAATATTGGTAATGATACAAATGGCATGAAGCAGATATAATATAAGAAGTTATTCTAAAAAGGCAGGATTGATTGATGCCTGTCCAGACTGGTGATACGACGCAGAGCGTCAGAGCTGGAGT
>CAZSZQ010000384.1:0-2080 GCA_964610475.1 uncultured Desulfatiglans sp. | reverse complement strand
GTGGTTATACGGCAATCATAAGCCAACTATCCGGGGATCAGATGAGGGCATTTGGCGCAGGGTTGTGCTCATACCATTTGAGGCTGTTATCCCTGATGAGGAAAAAGACCTTGCCCTGACTGAAAAACTGATGACTGAATTAGATGGCATATTCACATGGATGGTGCTGGGTTGCTTTGAATGGCAGAAGACAGGCTTGTGTCAGCCGGAGGAAATATCAGCAGCTACAAAAGAATACCGCTCCGAGATGGACTCAATCTCAAACTTTATAGATGAGTGCTGTTATGTCGCTGAAAATGTCAGCGTGATGTCCAAAGATATTTATGCAGCGTATTCAAAATGGTGTGATGACAACGGGGAAAATGTGAAAAAACAAAAGATGTTTGGTAATACCCTAAAATCCAAAGGGTTTATGAATGAGAATAAATCTGGTAGAGGTATGAGGTGGAACGGGATAGGTCTGGCTGACATCCACAGAGTAAATTCGTTAGCAATCGGAGGTAAATGAAATGGTCAATAAATGGGGTAGTTTATTAGATGAACTGGAAAGGAACAAGAAGATAAAAGAGGATGAAAACATTAAATCCCTTTTCACTAAAGAAGAAGTAAAAAAGATAATCATGAATACTGTTCAAGGAATGGGCGAATCAAGCAAGGATGAAATAGACGCTGTTTATGAATGGTGTCACCTGCAAAGAACGGGATACCATTTAGTGCAGCTGTTAATTGACGGGATGGTGTTTGTTAAAGAAATCAAAGACGGGGAACCAATATTTATTTATGCCCTCACAGAAGATATTTAGTACCTGGTACTAAAACAGTATAATGTACGTTGTCTGAAATAGCAGTCAAGGGTAGATAAATGGTTATTATCATTATATCCCTTGCTGGGTAAGGGATTGCTGGCTTTTTGATGTGTAAAATAATAACCATAAATAAGGATAATAATGATTTTCTGTACTTTTCTCTTACGAAGAACAATTTTAAAAAAAACACAGGAAAATGGTTATTATCATTATACATCATTATACGCCTTGTGGGACAAGGGTTTGCGGGTTTTGATAATGAGTAAACCAGGCGTGTCATAGGCATGGGATAGAAGGTGATCGTTTGATTGAAATACCGTTGGGAAGACGCTGTTACTGTTTAGTGACTGTGGATGAGATAAGGAAGATGCTGCTGCAAAAGCAGAATGAGCAGATATATATTGATGGTGTGGGTAGAGGCAAGGGACGCTTGCGGTATCTGCAAGGACATGACAGACAGGCTGCATATAAGGGGAAAAGTGAGCGGAATTTGAGTGATAATGGATATGATTGTTAATGTAATAAATAGTTAAGATAGTTAAGTATTATTTATGGATAGGCTGAAAGTGTTGATATATAAGGATTTGATTGGAGGTAATAGCTTTGGCATGTGGAGAAAAGTTAAGTAAAAAGAAGGAATTATGTATTGCCGCTATACTTACATGTGCGACTTTAAAGGATGCAGCCCGGAAGGTTGGTATCAGTGAACCTACAATATTCCGCTGGTTACAAAAGCCTGATTTTCAAACAGGCTTAAAAGAGGCAAAAAAACAAGCTGTATCCAAGGCCACAAGCACATTAAGCAAGATTTGCCATGAGTCTGTATTGTGCTTACAGGAGATTATGAACGATAAGAACGCTCCTGCAAGTGCCCGTGTAAGCGCAGCAAAGACAGTCCTTGACAGTGGGTTGAAGGGTATTGAGATGGACGATCTGGACGCCAGGCTTGCAGCGTTAGAATCGGAATTAGCAGGAGAGAAGGGCATAGGCTGTGTTTAATAAGAGAGTGCTAAAACTTGAGAGAGCCATTCAGGGATATAAAGATGCTTCCAATTCCCTGATAATCACTACACCAATCGGGGTAGATGAAGGCAATTTGGCGGTTAAAATTAATGGGGAAACATTGTTTATTGGAAAGCCTGAAGAATGTGATCTGTGGATAGAAAAGAATATTGGCCCTACTAAAGAAATCATTGTTGGTGCCCCAAATAGGCTGTAAGCGGATATATAATCCGCTGATATACTTTGAAGAAACCCAGTAATATCAGCGATTA
>CAZSZQ010000383.1:0-2108 GCA_964610475.1 uncultured Desulfatiglans sp. | reverse complement strand
AAGGGCAAAACTGCTCTTGCCGCTTCTGGCGCCGCCGAGTACAAGCATGCATCCATTTATAAACTTTGTTTTAAACATTTTCTATTTTCCTTTATATCCTGATTCTCCGGGACAAAACAGCCTTTGTTAAATCTTTTTTTTAAACAAGGCAGTTATAATCATCGCAACATCATCATTAATCATGGTTGCCTCTCTGCAATATATGCCTTTTTCTCATCCATATGAATAATGTTTATAATAAACTAAAACCGCAGAATCCGGAATATTGCCGAATGCCGATGATACTTATCTGAAGATTCCCGGTCAAGACCAAATCATATAAGGCCCCTGGCCGGATAGAAATACTGATGTCAGCCTGTTGAACTGGGGGAAATCTATCATTTCGATATATGGCAGATATCCTGTTTTAAAAGAGTAGATACGGGCGATACCTGAAGGCCTGCCGGAAGAAGTCTCCGCGGCCTCCTTATTGCTTTTTCATTCAAAGTCCAAAGTTGAATGTTCGATGTTGAACGTTCATTATTTTCCCCTCTGCGCCTTGCACCTTGAGCCTTGAGCCCTTCTACATGCATTTTTGATTTTCATTCAAAGTTCAAAGTTCGATGTTCGATGTTGAACGTTCATTATTTTAGCCTTCCCCTTTGCTCTCTGATCTTTGCCTCTCACCCACACTCTTTAAAAATCCGCCGGACTCAAAACCGGCACCCCTGTTTTATTCAATGCATGGGTGTAAATCATTGTATTAGAGACATCAGCATGACCAAGAAGCTCCTGAATAGTACGAATGTCATAACCCTTTTCAAGGAGGTGTGTAGCAAAACTGTGTCTCAAGGTGTGCGGGGTGACCTCTTTGCTTAATCCTGCTATACGAGATGCTGTTTTTACTTCTTTTCTGAGATTACTTGGGTCCGTATGATGCCTTCTTACTTTATTGCTTCGAGGATCTATACTCAGATTTGCCGCAGGAAAAACATACTGCCATACCCAGTCCTTTTTTGCTCCTGGGTTCTTTCGGTCATATCCCGGCCAGATATAGACCCCATCAGCGCCTTCTTTTATATCCTTTAAAAAAATCTCCTTTGCACATTCAACCTGCTTTTTAAGATCTTCCTTATATTTGCCAGGTAACATTGTAAGCCTGTCCTTGGCGCCTTTTCCACTCCTTACCACTATCTGATTCCGGGAAAAATCCACATCCTTTATCCTTAATCGCACACACTCCATTATTCTAAGCCCTGCACCGTACAACAGCCCGGCCATAAGGAGATTGACCCCTTCCATTTTACTAAATAAAAGCTTCATCTCATTCGCAGTCAAAACAACCGGGACTTTCCTGTCACGTTTTGCCCGGTAAAAATCACTGAAATCACCTGGGTCACGTTTTATAACCTGTGTGTACATGAACACTATTGCATTTAAGGCCTGGTTCTGAGTGCTGGCTGAAACTTTCCTGTTTATTGCCAGATAATCAAGATATCTTCTAATATCATCCCGTGTCAGCAGTTCCGGTTTAGCATCATTATTAAATGCAATAAACCTTACTACCCATTCTATATATGATTGCTCAGTCTTTATTGAATAGTGTCGGTATCTGATTTCATTTGTTATTTTCCCGATAATATCAGAATGGGTGTTGATTATTTCTTTTTTTGTTGACAGGGTATCTTTGAACAACTCTTTTTCCTGTGATTTGTTTAAAGCGGCGCCAGAGTCTTTTATATTAGTCTCATTTTTTTCAAGAGGCAGTAGCAGGTGTTTATAATATAGTATGTAAAGGGCTTTCCTCGCCCTTTCTATTTCCTCGCCTCTATTACTATTTTCTTTCTTAAGCTTTTCAATGAATGAAATAACATGTTCCCTTGTTCTCTGGCGTAAAGGTATTCCCTTAATCGAAATAGCAAACCTTTCACCCCATTTCACATAAGAATCTGCTTCAAACTCTGATAGCCCTTGCTTAATGACTGTTTCACGAAAACTGCCCCAAAACCTGTTGACATCTTTTATATCATTTTTCATAATGCCACTGTTTCCTCGGTTTTCTTTTCATAAAGTTTTGTTAAGCATTACAGGCAATTTTTATGCCTTATCGTATCTATTTGATTTATTAA
>CAZSZQ010000382.1:0-2125 GCA_964610475.1 uncultured Desulfatiglans sp. | reverse complement strand
TCTTTATGATACATTCGGCTACCTTGTACCTCTTGTTTCAGGTTGGATTATCTATTCGAGAAAAAAAGAAATTTTTTCAAAACCTGTTTCATATAGTAAATGGGGGTGGGTTCTTTTTATTTCAGGTGTTACCCTTGCTATATTCTACCGGTGGAACGGACAGGCGGTTGTAGCATCTCTTAGTCTGCCTGTTGTGCTGTATGGTTTGGTGATGATTGTGTGGGGAAAAGAACGAAGCCGATTACTTATGTTCCCTCTCTTCTTTTTGATTTTTCTTTATCCATGGGGGGACATCCTTGACACTATCGTGGGGTTCCAATTAAGACTTTTCAGTGTGAATGTCGTTTACTATTTATTTAAATGCATGGGAATGGAGGATGCCGCAATCTCAGGTACTTTATTATTTACTGGGCGTTTCCTGGTAGACATAGCACCTGCATGCAGCGGACTCACAATGATGAATGTACTCCTCTTTATGGCAGCTATCGGGGCTTATCTATATAAAGGTAAAAAGCATAAGGGCCTGATAATTTTTCTTTCAGTCATTCCCCTTGTAATAATCATGAATATGATACGTATAATAATCACTGGTATAACAGGGCATTTTTTTGGAGAAGAGACAGCATTGAGCTTATATCATGATGTTTCAGGAATGGTTGTTTTCGGGCTGGCTCTTCTTTTTCTCTATTTGGAAGCCTGTTTCTTTAACCGGATGGATGAGACTAAATGACCAGGGAAAAAACAGGTATATTAAAAAAGATTTTGTATATTGTATTTTCGATAGGGATACTGATTGAAATCATCCTGATATACAAGGATATTTTCATATGGATGAAAACAGCATGGTTAACCTATCCTCCTGACAGGTTTGGCATTTTTATCCCACTGCTTTTTTTATTCATATTCCTGTACAGGCTTATTAAAAATCCCATTAAAAAGTCTAATGGTAGCAGTGCAGGACTCTTTGTAATAGTCGGCGGGGCATTAATCTTTATTATTGGCATTTTTGTTGATATTCATATCATACAGGCAGCCTCACTTATTACCACATGCTATGGTATTGTCTGGTACCTGATGGGCTCCGAATGGGCAAAAAAAATGCTCTTTCCATTTTCCTTTCTTTTTTTAATGCTTCCTACCACATCTTTTCTTATGGAATCTATATTCAGTGTACCATTAAGAGATATTATTGCAAAGATATCATGTAGAATACTCAATTCAACCGGAAGCGCGTGTGAAACAATAAACTGTGTCATGTATCTTTATGACACGGAACTCCCTGTCCAATATTTCAGGGAATCCATATCATCTCTTATGATGCATATGATCCTTACCTGCATTGCAGCAGAATTTTTATTTATAAAAAACTGGAGCAAGTTTTTATACCTTCTTTTGCTATGGGCCCCATATGTCATAATATCACACAGCTTACTTTATCTGGTAATGGGATGGTGTTATGCATGCGGGAGTATTAACCTATCTGAAATCATCTGGGCATTCAGGAAATGGCTACCTGCTTTAATACATATGTTAATGCTTATTGTTACCTGGGCCATGATCAGAAAAATAACAGGGAGAAAAGAAAATGACAGCAGATAGCCAGTTAAAAAAATTAAAAATATTATTTCTGATACTTTTAGTTGTTATACTTTTTTTGTACTGGTTTGATCAGAAACATAAAAATATAGAAATAGGTTATTCACTGGATAATATCACTATGAATATAGATGGATGGAAAGGAAGCAATCTTTCTCCGAGTGAAAAGGAAAAAAGCTGGGTAGAGCAGGGGGACCTTATAATCAGGAGTTATCAGAAAGAAAATAATTCAGTATATCTGGTTGCTATTCAGGAAAAGGGAGACCGGCATAAGGTCCATTCCCCGCAGGACTGTTACTCAGGTTCAGGCTGGGTGATCCTGAGAAAAGACAGCATAACAATAGGTGATGCTAATGACAAAAATAAAATCGTTCGCAGAATGCATGTGGTAAAAGATAATAACTCAAGGCTTGTCTATTACTGGTTAACAAATGGAGAGGATAGGACAGAAAGTTTTAAGAGACATCTGGTTTTATTTCTAAAAGAAGTTCTTTTAAAGGGATCTTTTAAATCATGGGTTTGTTTTCAG
>CAZSZQ010000381.1:1787-2171 GCA_964610475.1 uncultured Desulfatiglans sp. | reverse complement strand
CCACAACAGCTTCATAATCAATGTTACTATGTTCGGTAAGTATCAAAACACAATCGGCGGCTGCAATTAGTTCATCACTTAATGGTACTGACTTTAGAATAAGATCTCCTGTACTGCTGATTTTGAATTCGGGAATATATCTATCGTGATAAACAACCTCGGCTCCTTCCCTGAGCAATAATGATACCATTTTTATCGCAGGTGATTCTCTTATATCATCGATGTCTTTCTTATAGGCAACTCCGAGAACAAATATTTTTGAACCTTTTAAACACTTACCAGAGTAATTGAGCGCCCTGGTAACCTTATTGAGTACATAGTAAGGCATGCTCATATTGATTTCCGCCGCCAGTTCAATGAACCTGGTGTGAAAATCATACTCCC
>CAZSZQ010000381.1:1489-1777 GCA_964610475.1 uncultured Desulfatiglans sp. | reverse complement strand
AAATCTGAATTCCAAATGGCTTTGTGGCCGCAGCGTCAAGTACTTCCCAAATATCAAGATCCATCCTGTCACAGAGCAGCGCAAGCTCGTTCACAAGAGCGATATTAACCGCCCTGTATGTGTTTTCAAATACTTTTGTCATTTCAGCCACTGCCGGAGAAGAAACAGGGACGACATTTATGATGGTTTGCCCATAAAACGTTATTGCCGCATCCAGGCAAGCTTTTGTGATTCCCCCAACCACTTTTGAAGTATTTTTTGTTGTAAAGCGTTTGTTGCCAGGATCTA
>CAZSZQ010000381.1:0-1479 GCA_964610475.1 uncultured Desulfatiglans sp. | reverse complement strand
AATCTTTTCCCACTTCAAGACCTGATTTTTCAAGTATAGGCAACATTATTTCCTGTGTGGTACCGGGGTAGGTGGTGCTTTCCAATGTCACCAATTGTCCTTTGCGTAAATGTTTTGCTGTCATGTTGGTAACATTTATTATATATGAGATGTCTGGTTCCATATTTATGGTTAATGGTGTAGGTACACAAATAACTATAATATCTGCTTCCGAGAGAATTCCGTAATCATTATAAGCGCTAATTTTTCCTGATGTTACCATTTCAAGCAGTTCATTATCTTTTACGTCACTTATATAATTTTGACCCTGGTTTACCATGTCAACCCTATCAGGATTCCGATCCATACCTAGCACTTTAAAACCCACTTTGGCCTTTTCCACTGCGAGAGGCAAGCCAACGTAACCCAGACCAACTACCGCTACTTTAGCCTCTTTGTTTTTTATCTTTGCTTTAAGTTGTTCTAATATATAATGTTCTGCTGCATTGTATGATAAAGATTCTGCCATCAAATTCCCCCCAGTTTTATAACTAATGGTTTTGTTAAAATTATCATTACTGCTTTAACACAGTTAGATTTTTTATACTATCATAATTTTGCACCATGTTTGGCACCAGCTTTTTAGCCTGCTCTAACAGCTCACCTGCTTCCTGCGCCTGACCCTGCCTGCTCTTTAATGCACTAAGCCATAGTGCAGCCTCACCTTTGCTTTTCTCAGCCTGTAGGGCGTCGGTTAAATTAGCTTCTGCATCCGTCCATATACCAAGCAAATACTGGGACTCACCCACGCTTAACTTAACTGTAGTAGTAACAGACAAAAGCGGTGCGTCCTTCCACAGGCGCTTTTCCTGGTCAGTAAGGCTATCCATCCGCTCCTGTATCCTTTGTGGTACCTGAACTGCTTTTTCAAAATACCCCTTTGCCTCATCCCGGTTTCCGCTGACCAGTTCATTATAGCCGGTCATGAAATAAGTCCTTGCCAGCAGTTCATACCACTGTATCTGGAATGGGGCTAAGGACAAAGTCTTTTCCGCTGTGCTGACGGTATCACCGCTGTCTTTCTTTCCTGAAATCAATAAGCTGGTAAGGTCTGCATAGCGGGGCGCGCTGTACTTGCTTAGAGATAAAGCTTTCTGCGCTTCGGATATTCCCTCATCATATTTACCAAGCTGCTGATATATGCTGGCGAGATAGCTGTGGTAATCAGGATTAAAAGGATTATAAGCTGTAGCCTTTTGTAATAAACTAACACTCTGGTTGATATTCTGCTTCTGAATATTACTGCCTGCTTGTTTGGAGTAGTTTCCTGCCGCTGCCATTGTTCCTGCACAAAGGATTATTATAATAGATGCTGCAGATACAACAGCTAATGCTGAATAATTTGGAGTAATATAAGCCCTGCTTTTCTTCTCTTCCACTATTGGGCTGGAGTAAATCTTGATGCCCCTGGCAAGTCCGAACATTGTCCATAAAACCAAT
>CAZSZQ010000380.1:0-2199 GCA_964610475.1 uncultured Desulfatiglans sp. | reverse complement strand
TAATAAAAACTCTTTTTTTACTCTTTTATCCGCTTTACAGAAAAACATATTTATCAGTAGTTTGGTATATAAATCATTTAGAATCCATGCACTGTTCCCCTGAGTTGTTTTTATTCAACCCCGTGCACTCCGTGTTCTCTGTAATTCATTTTCTTTCTTCATTAACACTCCTTCAACCTCTTTTATTTATTAAAGAATTTATCTCTACTACCGATAAAGAGATTATAAAAAGATAATCTGCCTATGGGAGGAGGATTTCTTATGAACACCTATGGTTTATCGAATAATTATTTGAATAAATATGATTTTGGCGGATATCCTGGCGCTCAGTTTAACTGGGCATCCGGCAGTTATGCCAGAACGGACAGTGCGGATATCACCATTATCACGGATGATGGCGACAGGGTAACCATATCAACCGAAAAAAGCCTGGAGGCAAACTATTCTACATACAGCGGCCTTTTACGTTCCGGATCTGCTTCTGCGAAGGTAGAGGGATATGAATACCAAAACGAACTCCGAAGCGCCCTTGCTCTTTCAATAACCGGCGATCTGGACAGTGAAGAGTATGAAGATGTCCTCTCTGCTGTAAAGACCATAGAATCCTTAATGGAAAAGCCTTTTACTGGCAGCATGGATGACCTTGGTAAACTGGCTGAAGAGTTTGGTGGCCTTGAAACCCTTTCTAGCCTTGATGCGAGTATCAAGGTGCAGGAATCCATGAGTTATGAACAGACACAGGCAGTTGTAGCTGAAGCTGATGAGGCAGAGGGTGAAGTTGAAAAGGGCCGCAGCGAGTGGGCCAAGCTTGATCACGCCCTTGACAGTATACTCAAATCAGCCGGAAAATCCGGCAAGTCTCACGGTGATGTAAGGGACATGATGGATAATTACCTGTCCGGGCTTCTTGATATGTTCTCGAAAAAGTCAGAAAAGAATAATGAAACAAAAAAGGCCGGTGAAGAGGTAAAGGATATGATCATGAATCGCCTGGATGAAATGATTTAACCGGAAGCCACTGTCTGATCAGCCGTGAATACACACTTCAAATTTTTCAAACAACCCGCAATATGTGTCTATTAAAGATGCAGAGAAATCTTTAAAATCTGCACCTGTGGGATTCTCTTGATCAGGATTTTAAAAACATTAAAAAAAACAACCAGCATAAATATACTATATTAAACTATATTAGTTTATATTATTAATAAATAGCGCCAAATTATTTCGCAATAAAATGTAATACATTTTGACATTTAACAATTGACAACAGAAAATCCTGAAAGTATAATTTTTTGACTTGATAGGGTCCACCTGAAATCACTTTTAGCTTAGTCTTGCATTCTTGCGGTTTCATTTTGCCCTTACAAGTAGAATTGAAACCAAATTTTATCCTGTTTTTACAAGTCTGTGTTTTTGTCTGTAGAAACAGGCAGCCGGAATGCATGGTTTAATTAAAATGGTAACATTCTGGCAAATAGCTTATTGGAAAAGGAGAAAAAAAATGAGATGGGGAATGGTAATTGACCTAGTTAAATGCACCAGATGCCATGCATGCGTGGCTGCCTGCAGGATTGAGCACTTCCTTCCTTTACATGTCACATGGCCGAGGCTTTTAGCCCTTGAGACCGATGTCGGTGGAAAACCTGAACTGACCACCTTCCCTGTAAGGTGTAACCAGTGCAAGGAGGCCCCGTGTGTAAAGGTCTGCCCGACAGAGGCGACAACACAGAGGGATGATGGAATAGTTGTAATAGACTCCAACAAGTGTATAGGCTGCCGCTATTGCGTTATTGCGTGCCCTTATCAGAACCGTAATTTCCTTTCAAAGGGAAAGGACCCGGGTTATTTCCCAGGTTATGAACTGACCGGTTTTGAAAAGAAGGGGAAGAAACTGTATCCGCATCAGGTGGGCACAACAGAAAAATGCAATTTCTGTGTAGAGAAAATCGATGCCGGAAGAGAAAAGGGTTTAATCCCCGGAAAAGACCGGGATGCAACTCCGGCATGTGTGAATACCTGCCAGGCGCGCGCCATGACATTCGGCAACCTGGATGACCCGGACAGCAATGTTTCGGTTCTCATAAGGGAGCGTAAAGGTTTTACCCTTCAGCCTGAATACGGCACAGAGCCTTCGGTTTATTATGTGGATGGCAGGATAGGCGGCAAGGAGTCGAACAAGGCCCCTCTGCATGCACAGAC
>CAZSZQ010000379.1:0-2200 GCA_964610475.1 uncultured Desulfatiglans sp. | reverse complement strand
AATTGCATCCACCACCTCATTTTCCGGCATATACTTCATGGGCAGTTCAGCATAGTGTACAACCTGTGTGTTCGGATATTTCTCTTTGAACATCTTCTCCAGTATATCATAGAGTTCTGCGCCTTTACCCGCATATAGCTGATCAGCCGTAGCTGACAGATACATGGCAATCTTTTTACTCTCAAGTGTGTCCAGCCGAGGCGCAAGATCTTTTTCTTTTTTTACAGAACCCTGCGGGTTCAATACTGTCAGGGTAACGTTTGAAGATGCGGCAGGTTTTATATCCATAGCTCTTTTTCCAGATGGCTGAATGCCACATGAGCAAAGCATTGTCATGATTACCACCAGGGTGATAAAAAAACCATTTTCATTCCTCTTCATGATCCCTCCTTTCCTTTAGTTGATAATATGATCTTTTCTTTGTTTGTTTTATCTGCCATCCCAATGCCCTGAACTAGGCCATTTTTTGATGGTCAGCCTCAGCCTTTTGCGGCTTTCAGCCTTGTAGCAGTATATAAAATACTCAAAATCAACAATGCTGCCGATATAACAGCAAGAGCATCCCAGAAGCTTATAAGCATTGCGCCCGCGGCCCCGCCCAGAGCCGATAATACCGGAAGTCATCAGGGGCAGAAGGCTGCAATTAATGCCAGCAGAGATCCGAAAAACCCCATACCGCTTTTTCTGCCGGATTGTTCAGCTCCCAGTACTAAAATACTAAAAACAAACAGCGCAATGGATATCATTACCAGGATTGAAAGTATAAGCCCTTTAGCCATATCTGAAGGCGTTGTGTTCCATATCACCTGCCCGAACAGAACATGAACCCTGCCGCCTTTGCCTCCTATGAATATAAATACAGCCAGGTAAAGGGCTGCAATAATAACGCCGCTTATGATGGCTTTATTATTTTTAAGGGCATTTCCAATAATTGCAAAAATCTGTTTCCTGTCCCTTATGATATGCCACTTATAAACAGCTGTCCCTACAACCAGTGCTGCCAGCAGCATTGAAAAACTATTAATTGCAGGTGTCATCATTTTATCTGCGGTCCTTTCTTTCTATCGTTTTTAATTATCCTTAGCACTGAACCAGGGCTATTCATCAGGGCCCTTTCAATCTCAGAAAAGGTGTTTGAACTGTATGCCTCCATCTCCTATCCTGATACCTGATTTTATTAGAGTATTACGAAGGTCAACTCCCTTATTCTCGTTTTTAAGGTGGCAAAAATTTCCATCCGCAGTCTCTGCCCTGAGGATATTAGGCAATACATGCCATTGTATCTCCTTGATCTTACCTGCTTTTGCCATTGCTATCATTTCATCCAGATTTACTTCGTATCCCCAGTTTATAACAGAGGAGCCGTGTGCATCCCCGGACCCGCTATCAGGTGCGCTCTCTTTTGAAGATTCTCCGCAGACGTTAAGGGCTAAAACAAGCTGTAACAGGATCAGGAAAAAGATATATCCGGAGATTTTAAATATCATACGGCAACCCATAGTATAATAAACAGATATTAAGGGAACCTGAAATTTATTGAATAATTGAAGGGTATAGTAAAATCGGGGTAAGTGTCAATTAATTATAGTATTTGATATTAAAAATTATATTTAGTATATCCATATACAAAACAAGATAGCTCAATCAAAACAAGGAGATTAAATTATGAAAATATTAATTATATTTCTGCTTGCATGTGTATTACTGGTTCTGATTTCATGCAGTAAATCAAACCCCGTATTGAACATTGAAGGCGGTCAGATCGTTGGTGTTGAGACACCGACAAAAGGGGTTACAAGTTTTAAGGGAATACCTTTTGCGGCGCCCCCGGTAGGCGAACTGCGATGGAAAGAACCCCAGCCTGTTGTCCCCTGGCAGGGTGTAAAGGTTGCAGACAAATATGGTGATGCTGCCTCCCAGGTCACCTGGGACCCAAACAGTTTTTACGGCAAGGAATGGCGGGCAAGCGGGTCAGTGCCCTTTACTGAGGACTGCCTCTACCTGAATGTCTGGACTCCTGCAGCAGGAGAGACTAACAAGAAGCTGCCTGTTGCTATGTGGATACATGGAGGCGGCTACCGTGAGGGATTTGCCTTTGAACCTGAAATGGATGGTGGTGAATACTGGGCCTCACAGGGTGTCATTCTGGTTAGTGTCACTTACCGTCTTGGAATTATCGGTTTTTTCTCCCACCCGCTTC
>CAZSZQ010000378.1:0-2206 GCA_964610475.1 uncultured Desulfatiglans sp. | reverse complement strand
CCATCAAGATGGCTATCCAGTACTGGTATTCACTTGGGAAACCTGAAAAGAACAGGCTGCTCACTATAAAATCAGGTTATCATGGCGATACCTTTATGGCCATGTCTGTGTGTGACCCTGAGGGTCTGCACCAGATGTTCGGGAGGGTAATTCCCAAACAGTTTTTTGCGGGTGCCCCTGCTACAGGGTATAACGAGGAGTGGGATGAGAATGATATAAAGGGCATGGAACAAATCCTCCATGATCATCATCAGGAGATCGCTGCGATCATCCTTGAGCCTGTTTTACAGGGGGCAGGCGGCATGCGGTTCTATTCTCCTCAATATGTTAAAAGGGTACGCGAGCTATCCAGTAAATACAATGTACTTTTTATCGCGGATGAAATCGCCACTGGTTTTGGCCGCACAGGGAACCTCTTCGCCTGTGAAAAGGCGGGGGTGTGCCCTGATATCATGTGTGTTGGTAAGGCCATAACAGGGGGCTACATGAGCCTTGCCGCCGCCATCGCAACAAAAGAGGTGGCAGAGACCATATCCTCCGGGAAAGAGGGTGCATTCATGCACGGCCCCACATTCATGGCAAACCCCCTTGCCTGCGCTGTTGCAGTCGCCAGCATCAGGCTGCTTTTATCCATGCCCTGGAAAAAGAGGGTAGCAGAGATAGAAAATAGATTGATTGAAGGGTTAAGAGAGTGTACTAACGACCCGGCTGTCGCGGATGTCAGGGCGCTGGGTGCAATCGGTGTTATAGAGATGAAAAAACCGGTTGACCTTCGATCATTTCAGGAAAGGGTGATAAAGACAGGGGTATGGCTCAGGCCCTTCGGTAATGTCGTCTACACCATGCCCCCATATATAATCCAGGATCATGAGCTTGATATAATTACAGGCGCCATGAAAAAGCTGATAAAGGGGTAGAGACAGGCAAGATGGATAAATACAGTTTTATATCCGCAGCACTGGAAGATCGAAAAAAGGGCAATCTCTTCCGCAGCCTGAAAACAACCCTACCCCTGCCAGGAGGAGCGATAGAGGTGAACGGACGCAGGATGATTAACTTCTGCTCCAATGACTACCTCGGTCTATCAACCCACCCCCTCCTTAAGCAGAGGGTCATTGAATATACCAATAAATATGGTGCCGGTTCCACCGCCTCAAGGCTTGTATGCGGTAATTATGTCTGCTTTGACGAGCTTGAGGCAAGGCTTGTTAAACTCACCGGCCATGAAAGCGCAATTGTTTTTAACTCCGGGTTTCAGGCAAATGTCTCGCTATTACCAGCCCTCTGTGACCCTGACGCCCTCATCCTTTCGGACGCCCTGAACCATAACAGCATTATACAGGGGTGCAAACTCTCCCGCTGTCATGTAGCGCCATTTCAACATAATGACCTTAGCCACCTTGAGAGTATCCTTAAAAAAAGTGCAGCGAACTACACAAGAAAAATTATTGTAACGGAATCCATCTTCAGCATGGATGGTGACATGTGTAATCTTGATGCGCTTATTGAATTATCTGAAAGATACAACGCCCTTTTGATTGTTGATGAAGCACACGCAACGGGTGTTATTGGTAAAAACGGGATGGGTGTAAGCAGTAATAAAAATGTCGATATGGTAATGGGCACCTTTTCAAAGGCTGTGGGCGCATTCGGTGCATATGTCTCTTCAAACACCATGTTAAGGGATTACCTCATTAATTTCTGTAACGGGCTCATTTATACAACAGCCCTTCCTCCAGGTGTAATAGGTGCAATAGATGCGGCCCTTGAACTCATACCGCAGATGGATAGAGAGCGAAAACAGCTTATGGCAAATGCGACACGACTCAGAAACGGCCTTAAGGAAATGGGGTATGAGACAGGAAAATCCGTAATGCACATTATCCCTGTTATTATAGGGGATGAAGAGGAGGCATTAAAGCTATCCTCATGGTTATTTCAAAATGATGTGCTCGCAACCACATTCCGGCCGCCCACTGTGCAAAAGGGCCAGTCAAGGATACGTATTGCAGTAACCGCTCATCACACCGGGGCACATATTGAGATGCTCCTTGATCTTTTCAGTAGATGGCGGGAGCAAAGATGATGTACCCTTCAAGATTATTTATTACAGGCACAGACACAGGCATTGGCAAGACCCTTGTATCGGCAATACTCATGTCCGGCCTTAATGCAAGGTACTGGAAACCTGTACAGAGTGGGCTCA
>CAZSZQ010000377.1:0-2218 GCA_964610475.1 uncultured Desulfatiglans sp. | reverse complement strand
AAATTTCAGAAATCTATATAGCTGACCTATTCTGATAGCAAAACCGAAAATCTTTTTTGTTAAACTTTGCCCATAGTGGCTGCCAATTACATGATACGAGAATCCACCAATATCAAGCAGTTCTATAGTATTTGCTAGCGGCCTGCAGGTTATCAATACTTTATGTTCCTTCTGCAGTTCTCTTATTAGTCTTGAAAAAAACGGCACATGCGGCGAATTTGTTATATCAATCCAGATTTTCATTTTTATAGGCGCCCTGCTCCTGGGAACTCTCGTAACACTAAACATCCAAGCACTTGCGAGAAGAAATCGATTCGATGATTTTGAATGTCACCACCGATGTATTAAAAATTTCCTCCAATGGTATTAGTTCTTTAGAACCCACAAGGATAGTCTCAATAAATTGTTTGACCTCGTTTTTTTGCCCTTTATCCTGAGTCAACAGCTTCTTTTCTTTCTTTTTTCTGTTTTCATGGATATCAAGAGTTTTAAAATCGTTTAATAAAGCAGTGACGCCGTTTGCATAAAATTCAATACGCTCTTTTGGCACACTTTTATCACCATTTGAAAAATAGGAGATAGTGCCAACAGACCCATTTTGATATGATAGAGAAACCGTTAATACATCATTCAAGTTTTTTGAATCATTCATTACAGTTGCATAAACAGAGACAGGAAGAGAACCATTAATAAATGTCAGGAAATCCACAAAATGACATACTTCACCTATAATCCTTCCACCTCCTGTCTCGACATCCTGAATCCACGAATCAGCAGGAACAGCACCTGCGTTCACTGTATAAATCATAGCCATAGGACCTTTTTGAAATTTATTTTTGACAATCTGAGACAATGGAGAGAACCTTCTGTTGTACCCAACCATGAGCAAAGGATTTAAAGCTGAAGGTTCAAGACCCGAAACCGGATCAATCGTCGTCTTCCTATTAAAAAATTCAATTATCTGACGGAGTTCCTCCTCTGACAGACAAAGTGGTTTTTCTACAAAGACATTTTTACCTGCCTTAAGTGCTTCTATCACATATTTTCCATGAGAATCGTGGCGTGAAGCAATAAAGACAGTATTGATCTCATCGTTATGTAAAATACCCTTTTCATCTGAGCTGCAAAACTCGAACCCGAAACGTTCTGCAACCGATCTTGAACTAATACCGGTCGTAGTCATTATTCCTTTTAGTGATATATCTTTGGATTTAGGTATATTAGGCAATAACATGCTCTGGGCATAAGATCCTGCCCCTATAAATCCCACCGAAACAGGTGATGCCTGGCGATTGACGGCTGGCGGCCTAATAATGATTTTTGGGTTATCAATTTTCTTCTGTGTATCATATTCTATTAAGATTCCGATGAAAGACTCACTTTTAGCCATCATCATATCATAAGCGTTGATGGCTTCACCAAGTTTAAAAGTATGTGTAGTAAGATAGTTTACATTGATTTTTTTATTGTAGATAAGTTCTTGAAATGCCTTCATATTCCGGTTTTCTGTCCAGCGCACGTAGGCAGGAGGATAATCAATCCCTTTTTCTTCATACTGAGGTTCATACCTCCCAGGGCCATAGGAGCAAGACATTTTTACTTCCAGCTCTTTGGTGTAAAAATGAGGCCCCCTGTCAAATCCTGTAGGAACTGCCCCTACCACAACAATTGTTCCTTTCTTTCTGGATATTGCGCCGGAAAAATTAATTGGATCAAGGCTATTTGTAGCTGCAGTAATTATCACCGCATCGCAGCCCAGACCATCGGTAAACTGATATATCTTATCTTCGATACCGCCATCATAACGGTGCAGGGAGAGATCAACACAATGAGCTTCAGCGATATTAACCATTCGAGTGTCGATGTCTACACCAATTACTCTTATTCCCGAAGCCTTAAGCAGAAGTCCGGATATCTGCCCCAATAATCCCAGTCCAATAACAGCACAGGTTTCGCCTAGTCTGAGATTGGCTTGTCTGACACCCTGCATAGCAATAGCTCCCAATGTGTTGTAGGCTGCCTGTTTGAGATCTGCATCAGGTTTTAATTTTACACAGAGTTTGACTGGGACACTAACCACCTCGGCGTGTGACGCAGTAAGACCACCACAAGCAACAAGATCCCCCGTTATAAATCCATTGACATCCGGGGCTGCGTCTATGACTTCACCTGCGCATGAATACCCGAGCGAAGAGTAAGTATCCAGTTTTTTCATGAC
>CAZSZQ010000376.1:0-2245 GCA_964610475.1 uncultured Desulfatiglans sp. | reverse complement strand
TATATATATCAAGCACAATGGTTGATAACCGTAAATATTACAGGCTAAGAATTGGTTTTTATACAACACGCGCGGAGGCAAACAGCGAAGGCGATAAAATAAAAAAACTTCTAAATATAACCGATACCTGGACAGCCAAAATTAGTGATGAGGAATTTCTTGATTTCGGGGGATACTAAAAATAAACCATGGAAAAACAAAAAATTATAATAGGAGTAACCGGCGGTATTGCAGCCTACAAGATACCGGAACTTGTGAGAATCCTCATGAAAGAAGGGCATGATGTTAAGGTGGCAATGACAAAAAACGCTACAAGATTCATTGCGCCCCTAACCTTTGAGACCCTGTCAAAAAACAGGGTAATCATTGACATGTTTGAAGACAATTCAGACCCCCTTGCCCATATATCCTGGGGACAGGAATCTGATCTTATCATCATTGCCCCTGCTACAGCCAACTTCATCGCAAAGGCAGCACACGGTATAGCCGATGATTTTCTGAGCACAATGTTTTTGGCTGCAACCGCCCCCGTGCTTATATGCCCTGCCATGAACAGTGAAATGTATATAAACCATATTACACAGGAAAACATAAAAAAACTGTCAGGCCAGGGATGTGTTGTCATGAAGCCGGGAGAGGGAGATCTCGCTTGTGACACCCACGGGCCAGGTAGGCTCCCCGACCCGATAGATATTGCAGAACAGGCATTTTCTCTGATAAAAACCCAGGATCTTACGGGCATTAGAATAATGGTAACAGCAGGACCTACCTTAGAACCCATTGATCCGGTAAGATACATAACAAACAGGTCTTCGGGTAAAATGGGTTATGCCATTGCCAAGGCGGCTGCAATGAGGGGGGCAGAGGTTTATCTTATAAGCGGTCCCACAAATCTTAAAGCTCCGCTGGGCTTAACTCTTATCAGGGTTAATACAGCAGTCGAGATGAGAAATGCGGTTTTTGAACATCATGCGATAATGGATGTTATTATAAAGGCCGCGGCGGTTGCTGATTATCGCCCCTCGGTTAGTTCAGACCAGAAGATCAAGAAGAGCGAGGGGGATATCTCCATAAAACTTATAAAAAATCCCGATATCCTTTCTGAACTTGGAAAGGCAAGGTCAAAACCCGGTCAGATACTTGCGGGGTTTGCTGCTGAGACAGAAAATGTCCTTATGAATGCAAAGGAAAAACTGGTCAGGAAAAATCTTGATATGATAGTTGTAAATGATGTGACATGTAAAGATGCGGGTTTTGATGTTGATACAAACAGGATCAGCTTTATTTTTAAGGACGGCTCAAAGGAAGATTTGCCGCTTATGACAAAAAATGAGTTGGCAGATCAGGTCCTTGACAGGATTAAAAGAATCAGAAAAGGGATTTCATGAGTTATACTGACGAATTAGGGAAAATATTAAAACAGGCGAAGACCATACTTCAGGCTGAAATGGACTGTGGCCTTGAACTGCTCAAAACTGCAACGTATACTCTCAAATCGGAAAAAACCCAACCCGTGCCTGCAGCTGTTTCATACACGGAATCTCTGGATGACCTGAAAACATCTATCACCGATTGCAGAGGCTGCAAGCTCTGCAATCTGAGAAAAAACATCGTATTCGGTGAAGGAAAAGAAAATGCTGCGCTCATGTTTATAGGTGAAGGCCCTGGCAGGGATGAAGACAGGGAGGGCAGGCCTTTTGTGGGTGAGGCAGGGCAACTTCTCACAAGAATAATAGAAAATGGGATCGGTATAAAAAGGGAAGATGTCTATATTTGCAATGTAGTAAAATGTCATCCCCCTGAAAACCGCGACCCTGAAAGGGATGAAATAGAGGCGTGCATCCCCTTTCTCAAAAAACAGATTGAGATAATAAAACCCAGGGTCATATGCACCCTGGGCAGGATAGCAGCAAAAGAGCTCTTGAAGCGTGATTTCAAGATAACAATGGAAAGGGGCCGCTGGCAGACATATGGCAACATTCCCCTTATGCCCACATACCACCCTGCATATATCCTGAGAAACCCGGGCAATGAAAAAAAATTAAAGGGAGAGGTGTGGCAGGACATACAAAAGGTAATGTCATTACTTGGAATCGAGGTCAAAAAAAATGGCTGACAAAAAACTTATATGGTTTTCTTTTATTATTATTCCAGTCCTACTGGTTTTTTTTCATATAACCCCCGTTTCAGGAACAGACAAAAGAAATGCCCTGGTAATAGAACTTGACGGCCCCATAGGCTCAGG
>CAZSZQ010000375.1:0-2258 GCA_964610475.1 uncultured Desulfatiglans sp. | reverse complement strand
GCTACACAATCCGGACGGGTTGCAGGAAAAACAAAGGTGGTCTCTGAAAGGTTAATTTCCTTTGCTATTTTTTGCATGGTGGCTGTTTCCATGCCTGATGCATCTGGAAATACCGCAAGAGGGTTACCCTCGAGTGGTGCATCAGTAAAAACATCAACGATTTTATAGCTTTTTGTTAACTTGATTGACATATTTTGAATCTCTATTAACTGGTGTCCATTCATGAATTTATTTTATTTGTTGGAAGCTATCAGCATTCAGCTTTCAGCTAAAATGGCGGCTTCTTTATATGTCCAGAAGGCCATTTGACTCCCATCCACACCATCAAATACATACCCTTCAATCCCTGGAGTATACTGTGAACTTGGATCGATAATGTTTACAGGATTTTTCATAAAGCTAGGGAATTCATTCATTTAATTTTCTCCATATATTATCGATATCTAAAAAAGTAGTTTTTCTATTTTTTCACTATTGGACCTACAATATCTATTCTATTTGTCCAAATACAACCAGTATAATTTGGCGGAAGTTTCTCCAAATCTATTTTTGAATCAAACCCATCTGACCATCCATTTACATATTGAGTGAGAACCACCCTTGTATTGACAGAATCCATTCGTTGAATAAATTTATCAGGCCAACCCCAGAATAACCAGGCATAATTAACCGGAATATGCATTTCGAAGTTATGCATAGTTTTGGGGACATATCCTGTCCATCCGATAAGTAAGTATTGAAAAAATGCTTTTTTTAAAATTGATTTTGTCAATGTCTTAATTTTAGGGTATTTGTTCCGATAATAATTTATTGCTGCATCGTCACCATATAGTGCTACACGTTTCTGCCAATTTCCATTCAGACTGATTAAATGGGATTCAAGTATTTTTGCAGATTCTACCCCGCCACTCTTAATATGGATGAGCCATCCAGTCTCAGGAAAGGTGTCAAGAATCTCTTTCACTGACGACATTTTACCGATTCCTTTACCACGAAATGGATAAGTCTTTCCTCCATCTGCTGTATAACCATATCCGATATCAAGTTTTCGTAAATCATCCATAGTATAATTGGTAATAGGTTCTTTGCCATTAGTTCGATGTTCGAGTATATAATCATGAAACACGGCTAGTTGTTTATCTCTTGACAGGTGTACATCAAATTCAACAATGTCAGCCCCGTATTGTATAGATGCAGCTATTCCCTCAATAGTATTCTCAAGATAAGGGTGTTCTGGTTTATGTATAATTTCAGCGGTATTTGTATTCCATTTCACACCTTCGAGATCGAATGTTTGGCCCAGCCCTCTGTGTGCGAGTAATTCGGGTTGTTTATTATGGTTTGGTGCAAACATAGAAGTATTATTAAACCATATGGCGACAAGAAGAATTATAAAAATGGTAATGATTCTCATAATCCTTTTTTTTAATTTTTTATTACGCATCCGGCTTCTCCAGCTTGATAGACTAATTTATCATTCTGATATTCAATCATTGAAACTTCATCTCTAAACATTAGCGACAACAACATTTGCTCTTGATGTACGGAATATTACATTAACTTTATCAAATCCGGCATCTTTCAATGCCTGTATCTGTGTCTCTTCACTAAAAGGGATATCGATATGGTACTCTCCATCCTCAATTAAAGGGTTATTTTTCTTATACTGGTGAAACTCATTTAAAAGCCTTTTTTCTTCCTCTGCTGAGACAATATAGTCCCCTTCAATAAATGTCCCTGTCGGAATAAGGCCTTCTCTCAACTTTTTATACAGACTAATCTTTTTTGCGGGCATCAGGTGATGTAATGACATCACGGCAATAATATAATCAAAAAAGCAGGGCATTAACTCAAGAGATAGATACGAACCGGCAATTGTTTTGATTTGAGAACTGTATTTTTCATACTTGGTTACCATCTTTTTCAGCATCTCTTGAGACAGATCAACAGCAGTTATTCTGGCATTTTGGGCCTTTTTAAATATGTATTCCAGTTCAATACCTGTACCAGCACCCAGATCCATGATTTCGATAGGCTCATTTGTTTTTTCAATAGCGGAGGCTAAATTTTTATAGAAATTATCATAGTCCTCAAGGATGGCAGCCATGTGCTCATCATAATCATCAACCCTGTGGTCGAAAAAGTGTTTCATCTCTTCCATTCAATTCTCCAATTTTATTTTATGGCCAGGACATTGATCCTGCGAAACATCTCAAAGCATGTACCATCACTCTGTTTTGTTGCCTTGACCATAAGGT
>CAZSZQ010000374.1:0-2266 GCA_964610475.1 uncultured Desulfatiglans sp. | reverse complement strand
TAGCCAACAAATACTACTATCGAGGTTGTATTATCGATAATGGTTTTATGCTTGATGGCCTTGATAATTCCAAGCGGAATACAGATCGAATATGTGAGCAGCATTGCCATGATCCCATAGAAAAGTGAGACCGGCAGTTTGCTCTTTATGATTCTCCAGACCGGGTCGTAATACCGGGTTGACTCCCCCAGATCCAGTTGCATCACCTTTTTTAGCCAGAGGATATAACTCACAAGAACGGGTTTATCAAATCCATAGTATTTCTTGAGCTCTCCTATCTGTTCTTCAGAAAGGGGCTGATTTCTTCCATGAGACGATAGCCCGGTTACACCCCTTTCCATGCTCCTCATCTGGTATTGGGCTATCATTCTTTCAACTGGCCCGCCCGGAACCATTCTGGTAATCATGAATACCATAATAGTAATGCCGATAAAGGTCGGTATGATCAGGAGAAAACGTCGAATAAAGTAGGCGGTCATAGAACCAAATCCGGTAAATTTATTAAAGGAGCATTCAATATACCATTCATGAAACAGTATGGAATTATCTGTAAATTAGCGTAAAAATAAATTAAGCTCAAGGGAATTAATCCCTTATAGTATCAAATCATATGTTCATCCTGAGGTTTATTGAAACGCTTTGATTTAAGGTGTAATATGAGCCGTTTCATTAATTATTTGATAATGAGTTGGTTTCTAAAAATATCGGGACACTGATGGGGAAAAAATTATTTTATCTGGAAAACCATGCATGAGATGTCTATAGTACAGGGCCTTATTGCCATAATAAAAGAAGAAATGGCTAAAAACAGGGCAACAAGGTTAAGGGCCATAAAGGTTCAAATCGGCGAGATGTCGGGTATATTACCTGATGCCCTTAAAACCTGTTTTGAGATAGTTAAGGCTGGAAATGACATGAATGGCGCAGTACTGAATATGGATATTTCTCCACTGATGGGATATTGCAGAAAGTGTAATAAAGAATTTAAAATTATAGAGTATAATTTTTCATGTCTTGAATGTAATTCATCAGAAATTGATATTATTTCAGGCAGGGAAATGAGTATTGTGGAAATAGAGGTGGAGTAGAAAAGCAGGGTTCTAGGGGTCAAGGGGCCGAGGGTTCAAGTGTGAAAAGCAGGGTTCAAGGGGTCGAGGGGAATGCTTAAAAATTTTAAAGAATTAAATGTTTGGCAAAAATCCTATGATCTTTGTTTAATAATCTATCGAATTACTAAGGAATATCCCAAAGAGGAACAGTATGGATTGGTGTTGCAACTGAGAAGGGTGGCTGTTTCGGTACCATCAAATATAGCTGAGGGCTATGGAAGAAAGACAACCTCAGATTATCTACGATTTTTATATATTGCTTATGGATCGGTATGTGAACTCGAGACCTAAATAATGATTTCGGGTGATCTGGATTTTATAAAGAAAGATACATTAAAGGAAATTGGTGAAAACATAGCAGAAGTAGAGAGGATGCTTAAAGGTCTGATAACCTCATTAGAGAAAAAACACTCGAACCCTTGACCCCTAGAATCCTTGAACCCTTTTATGCGAATTACCTATGCAAATAACTGGCAACATAATATAAAAAACGGAATATATAGGGAGGGGCACCACAATGAAAATACCAGTAGTTAGAGACATACTTGAAGCCAATGACAGGATAGCAGAACAGAACAGGCAGATTTTTGAAGAAAACAGGGTGCTTGTTATCAACCTTATGAGCAGCCCAGGGGCAGGCAAGACTACCCTACTTGAAAAAACCATAGATGCACTGAAACATGACATCCGTATCGGTGTGATAGAGGGGGATATTGAAACAACCCGTGACGCAGAAAGGATAGCTGCTAAAGGGGTTCCAGCTGTACAGATAAACACAAAAGGGGCCTGTCATCTTGATGGTAACATGATAAGGGACACCTTTAATGAATTCAATTTTGCAGAGCTTGATCTTTTAGTGGTTGAAAATGTGGGTAATCTCGTATGCCCGGCAGAATTCAAGATTGGCGAGGATTTCAAGGTAATGATATTAAGTGTAACCGAAGGAGATGACAAACCGGGTAAATATCCTCTCATGTTTCATGAGTCAAAGGTGCTGCTTGTAAATAAAACCGATCTCCTCCCGTATGTTGATTGCAGCATGGATAAAATCAGGGAGGATTCGCTTAAAATAAATCCGGATATCAACATCTTCCATGTGTCCTGTAAAACAGGAGAAGGGCTTGAAGACTGGTTTACATGGCTGAAGGAGAGGGTTA
>CAZSZQ010000373.1:0-2297 GCA_964610475.1 uncultured Desulfatiglans sp. | reverse complement strand
GGATATTCCATAAAACTCCTGAGCCAGGGGATATTCCTGTACTGGCCCAGAAAATAGAATGGCTGTCTGTACCCGCTGGTCATGATAACAGGATACTCCTTGTAAAGATCAGGTGTAGAAAGCGGGCTTTCGCCTGGTTCGCGGTACTGCGGCAGAGGATCATAGCCCAGTTCCTCTAGCCTTTTTGATACGAATTCAAATTTGCCTGTAGCAGTGGGGAATCCGCCGCCTTTTTTCCAGTAATCGGTCTTGTATTTATAATAGACCTGATCCTTACCCCAGCAGCCGCTTACCAGGTTCTCACTGAATTTTTTCCAGTCCATTTTTTCGCCTTTTCTTACCTGGTAGGAGAGGCACTCCTCAACATCCTTGAACCAGTGCTGCGGGGCTATCCTTTTTCCTATTTCATTGAATATCCATGCATTGGATCTGGCCTCTCCGGGTGGCTCCACCACCTTGTTATGGGCCTCTATCATGAACCTGGGATGCATATCGTAGACATCGTCCATCTCAAGCCAGTGGGCAGAAGGCAGTACGATATCTGCCGCCTGGGCCATCGGCCCCATAAGCTGTTCACAGTGCACCATGAACTCCACCTTTTCTATTGCCTTTACAACCTCAGTTGTATTGGCCATATGTACAATCTGCTGCCCGCCAACGCTGAACCATACCTTGATGGGTGCCTTACCTGAAAGAATAGCCTTTACCATTGTGTCAGGGTTACATGTTCGGGCCGCGCCCATCTTGTATTTATCGATACCTATAATATGGCTTTTCATCTCGTCGGTTAAAGGAAGTTCAAGGAAAAAATCCTCTATAAGACCTGTTTCCGGGAGAACCCAGCTTATCATACTGCCGGGGCGTTCAATATTGCCGCATAGCCCCATCAGACAGGTTATGGCCCTTAAGGTGTGTCCGCAGTTGGCCTGGCGCTCAAGGGAGCTTCCGACCTGGATACAGCCGGGTGTATCAATGGCAAACATCCGGGCTGCCTGTATGATCTTTTCCTTTGGTACCCAGGTTATTTCCGCAGCGCGTTCAGGGGTCATGGGCATGACCCTTTCTTTTAGTTCCTCAAAGCCGAATGTCCAGTTTTCCACAAACTCCTTGTCCCATAATCCTTCGCTGATAATAACATTCATCATAGCCAGTGCAAGGGCGCTGTCTGTGCCCGGCCTGGGCTGAAGGTGAAGGGTAGCCCTTGATGCATAGGCAGTCTGCCTGGGGTCTATAATGATCAGGTTTTTACAGTAATCAAGGGACTGTATGAACCAGTTGCACATCTCTGAGTCAGCACTGGATATTTCAAGCTGTTTTGCCCACATGATCTGTGTTTTGGGGAACTCCCCTCCCCAGCCGTGATAATCGCAATACAGCCTGCCATAGCCTGTGACAAGCCCGTAAAGCCCCAGCCTCGGGCTGTGGCACACATAACCGGGTGTTATTACATTTGCTGTGCCTATTGATCGGGCAAGCCTGTGGGTATACCGGTTATAACCTCTTCCGGTGCCCTGTGATATGGCTATTGTATGAGGCCCGAAATTATTTATGGCATCTTTCATCTTCTCTTCAATCGTATCAAGCGCCTCATCCCATGAGATCCTCTGCCATTGGCCTGACCCCTTGGGGCCTGTTCGTTTAATAGGATATTTTACACGGTATGGGTTATCAATATGCTGAATGCTTGACAGGCCCTTTGCGCACATTGTGCCCCTTGTAAGTGAGTCAGGGTTGCCTTCAATGTGCACTATAGCACCGTCTTCTGTTGTTACCTTTACACCGCAGCCGCCGTGGCAGCTTATGCAGGTTGTATAATGTACTTTTCTTTCGCCCATTTAATTCTCCTTTATCTTTCCGGCCTTAGAAGACTATGCTCTTCGGCAATATGGGTTTATATATGCCCACCTTGAGGATACAGTATTTCAGCGCAAATGCGCCTGCCGTGTGTCCTATAATTGCAATAACAAGAAGTATGGTTGTCACATCCCCGGTAAACATGCTTATAAAAGATATGGCCAGTGGCATGACAATACCGAAAAAAACAATTCCCAGCCAGAAAATGGCTGCCACTCGCCCTACCAGAAGTTCTCTGACAGACAATTCCGCAGTTGAAGACTGATATGATGCATTCATCAGATAGGTTCCAAGAAGCACCGCATTTACCCCCAGGACGATCCGGCTCGCATATTCAAGATTATGGAAATATTCAGGGCCATACACACCAACACCTCCGGCTAAAAGCCCGATTCCCATTACAAGGGCAAGACCGTCAGCAATACCTGCATTTAGTATCACGA
>CAZSZQ010000372.1:0-2302 GCA_964610475.1 uncultured Desulfatiglans sp. | reverse complement strand
AACATGTTATTAAGCGGTCTAGTGCCGGTCTAAAAATGGTTATATATAACCATATTTTCAAAAAATGTGTATATGTAACCATTTTTATATAGCTATATATAGCCATTTTTTAACACTCATCATCATAAATTCTATATACAAATGATTCACCAGTTCCGGATAACTTTTCTTTTAGAATGTCATACAGAAAGATGAATCGGATATTTCCAAAGATATTTTATAAAAGGCATTTTCATTTTGAAGCATTGGGATAATAGCTATTTTCATTGTAATAATCAATCATAAATAAGCCTGTTAAAGCAAAGGGCATAGAGCATCCACCACCGCTAACCACCTTCGCTAAAGCTATGGCGGTCAGAGAAGCTTTGTTCTACGTTAATGCTTCGCGCCACGGCAGAGGGGGCGCTTTAAAAAGGTAAATATCTTGCTATTTACATACCCTTTGGTATAAAAACCGGATATTTCCCATAAAGGAAAAGAAGATATAAAACCATGAAGGCAGATGTAAGATCGCACCTGTTTCGGTATAAGAGGAAACTTATGAAAAGACTCACAACAGAAAAGATCGATCGGCTTATCCCCTATCCGCCCGGAAAACCCATAGAGGAACTGGAAAGGGAAATGGGGATCACAGGTTCAATCAAGCTCGCATCAAATGAAAATCCCATCGGGCCTTCGCCTATGGCTGTAAAGGCAATCATGGACAACCTGAGCAGGCTTAACAGGTATCCGGACGGGAGCAGTTATTACCTGAAGGAAAAACTGGCAAAGATATTCAACCTCCCCATGGAAAGGATTTTAACCGGAAACGGTTCAAACGAGTTGATAGAACTTTCCATCCGCACGTTTATTACCCCCGGTGAAGAGGTCATACAGGCAATTCCGACCTTTCTTGTATATGAGAAGGTTGTTAATGGTGCTGGCGGTGAGCTTGTCTCTGTAGACCTTAAGAATTTCAGGATTGACCTTGATGCCGTAATAAGGGCAATTACCCCTAAAACAAAACTGATATTTATTAATAACCCAAACAATCCGACAGGAACAGGTCTATCGAAAAAGGAGATTGGGGATTTTATAGAATCGGTCCCTGAGGATATTGTCATTGTTATGGATGAGGCATATATAGAGTTTTCATCCGGCAGGGTTGCTCGGGGTACAGATTTTCTGGATAAACGCGACAGGCTCATCATCCTGAGGACATTTTCAAAGCTTTACGGGCTTGCAGGATTAAGGATAGGTTATGGATTCTCTTCAGCCGAGATTGTAGACTACATTAACAGGGTGAGACAGCCCTTCAATTCAAACCTCCTTGCACAGGCTGCTGCTGTAGCTGCCCTTGATGATATGGATTTTGTTAAGAAAACACTTGATCTGGTAAAGGAAGGCCTTAAATATCTCTATGCCAACCTTGATGAAATGGGGCTTTACTATCTCCCCACTGAAACCAATTTTTTCCTGATAAAGGTGCCGTCGGACGCAAAAAACGTTTACCAGCTGATGCTGAAGGAAGGAGTCATAATCCGTTCCATGGAGAGCTATGGCCTTAAGGATTATATAAGGATAAATGTGGGATTGCATGAGGAAAACGAGCGGTTTATCAGGACACTTAAAAAGGTAATAAGCGGCCTGTAATTACCTGAAACGGGGATAAAATGAAACAGCCTGTAATAACAATCGACGGCCCGGCAGGGGCAGGAAAGAGCACTGTAAGCCGTATCCTGGCTAAAAGACTTAACCTTATTTACCTTGATACAGGGGCAATGTACAGGGCGGTTGCGCTTAAGGCAAAAAGGGAGGAGATCCCCTTTTCAGATGGTAATGCCCTTTTTAATATGTGCGAAAAGATAAATATAAATTTTAAAGGGGATGGTGAAAACTCAGCTATTTTTATTGATAATGAGGATATTTCTGCTCAAATCAGAATGCCCGAGATGGATATGCTATCGTCATTGGTCTCAGCAGTCCCCGAGGTAAGAAAGGCCATGACCGCGCTCCAGCGTAAAATAGGTGAAAAGGGCGGCATTGTTGCTGAAGGCAGGGACATGGGCACGGTTGTTTTCCCTGATGCGGATTTTAAATTTTTTGTTACTGCCAACCCTGAGATACGTGCCCGGAGGCGTTATGATGAGAGAAAGTTAAGAAATGAAAATGTAAACATTGATGATGTGGAGGCAGATATAAAAAAACGTGATGAGCAGGATCAGTCAAGGAAACTTGCGCCTTTAAAACCTGCGGGTGATGCTATACTCATAGATACATCCGGAATCGGGGTTGAGATGGTGCTGGAAATAATGCTTGATTA
>CAZSZQ010000371.1:0-2313 GCA_964610475.1 uncultured Desulfatiglans sp. | reverse complement strand
AGTCAAGAAACATGGTGTAAAAGGCCATACTTGCCTGGTGTGACATAAGTGTTTCGTTTTTATCTTTCCTCTCAGGCCAGTCAGCCGCTGTCAGGATCACAGAATTTGTATCCCACCCATAGGGTGGGCTCATCTCCACTGCAGCGCTCGCCGCCTGAAACGCGCCTATACCCGGAATTATCTCGGTTGGAATATCATCGGGCAGCATTTCCAAATAATAGGTCATGCCGAACATCATTGGGTCTCCCCATTGAAGGGCTGAAACGGTTTTTCCAGCCCTGACAGCCTTTGCAATTCTATCTATGATCTCTCTGCGGGTTTTATCAGTCTCTTTAACTTTTACTTTTAGTTTTTCATCTACAACCTTTTCAGGATCTAGGCCAAGGAAACGTCTGGCGGAATTGGGGACCATCCATATTTCCTTATTCCCGATGAGCTCCTTCCATGCCTCTTTGTCCTCTTCTCTTTCAAGTATGATAATCTGACTATGCTCAACGGTCTTTGCACCCCGAATGGTTAAAAGGTCTGGCACAATGCCCATCCCAACGATGTAGAATTTACCTGAATCCGCAAAGGCCAATTATCCAAAAAACAATGTCACAAGCACGCCAAAATAGATTAGATAATTTTTTATCTTCATGATAAACCTCACTAAATTATTATAAATCTCTTATATTATTCTTGACATATCATTATTTTTAAAATAAATAAAGAACACTTTTTGTGTCTTTTATCTTTCTGTGAATGGGCGGGCATTATGCCTGCCCATTTCTGTTTTTCTCTGATTTATTACAATAAAATGAAAATGCAGAGTAAATCAGCTATCTGGTTTCCGGTATTGCCTTGTCTATGAGCACAGTCTGGCCATTTTCTATCCTGTAAAGATATTTAGGTATGCTTACACCTTGACCATCTACAATATCATAGGTGTATTTAAGGCCCTTGAACCCCTTTTTGTTATTGGCATAATCCCTTATCTTTATGCGCTCTTCCTTTAGTTTTGCAGGGTCTCCTGTGATACCCTGTGTCTCAAAGGCCTCCTTTATCAGGTATAGGAGTTCGGCATTGTAATGGCACATGAACTTTAACGTTTCTCCATTATGGGTATCCATATAAAGTTTAAGATATTCATCATACTTGGGGTTTTCACTGTATGTGGGCGATGTGCCTGTATAAAGTCCCTCGTTGTATCCCTCGGATTGTTTCAGGAACACAGGCCCCATGGAATTTGCCCACAGCCAGATATGGTTAGGGTTAACATTTCGATTTATCAATTCCTTTACCACCTTTGCGGCGTTATCTTCCGAGCATGCCACATAGAATGCATTGGCGCCTGTATTAATTGCCCTTACAGCAATGCTGCTGTAGTCAAGCATTCCTGAAGGGGCCTCAATAGTGTCATATGTCTTTATGCCCATCTCTTCAATCTTCGCTTTATGAGCATCCCACGTAGTGGTAATGAACGTATAGGTAGGCTCAATTATGCCTGCTATGGATGTTATATCAGGCACATGTTTAACCCATAAGGGCATGGCATATGCCTTTTCCTCTTGCACTGTGCCGGAGGTGTTTAAAACCCAGGGTTTGAACTGATTTAATATATCGTCAGTTGCTGTGCCTGAAAATGCGTATATACCTTCCCGTGCGGCAAGGGGCATGGCTGCCTTGCATTCATCACCGTTCATGGGGCCAAGCAGACACAGTGCCTTCGCATCAATTATCTGTGCCATGCATGATGCCGCCTTGGGAGGGTCCATAGCTGTATCATAATATTTAACTTTTAAAGGTTTTCCTGCGATGCCGCCAGAGCTGTTGATTTCATCAACAACCTTGTTTGTAAGCCACTTATGCTGGGCTGCATCACCTGCAATCGGGCCGGAAAGAAATATAAGGTATGGTATATTCCATTCACTGGCAGGGCCGCTCTTTTCAGGTTTATCCTTGCCGCATGAGGTTAATAAGAGCAGACTCAATACAGTAGTTAATATAGATGCAAGGCCAATTTTAAATAATTTCATTTACTACCCCCTTTTATCATCTCTATTGTTTTTCTGTCTATAATACCGCCGGGCCTTACCAGCAGCATGACAATCAATAACACACCATATATGATTATGGAAAGCCCTGTCAGGTTTTTTGGCAGAAACTGGCTGATGCCCCATAAAAACGGAGCAGAAATTAAAACCCCCCACATGGTATACATACCGCCCAGGACAACTATTGTTATGGCGTACATCATCAGATTCATATTAAACGCTGCGGGGAAGACCCCCTGCATTGTGTAGGCATAAAGTACCCCTGCTACTCCCCCGA
>CAZSZQ010000370.1:0-2313 GCA_964610475.1 uncultured Desulfatiglans sp. | reverse complement strand
TTAAGAGCTAACAGCGCCCTTTTAACAAGGGTCTTTGCTATCTGTACCTTGAATTTGTTGGCCTGTAACGGCTTTGCATCAGCCACTGCCGCCTCTCCCGCGGCCTCTGCATCCTTTTCACTTATACCGTTGATGCCTTTACCGGCGATAACAGCCTCAGCCTTTACTGCCCTCACTGGTATAGGACCTACTGCATTAAGGCTTATCCTCGGGTTATCACCGCCAGCCATAACAGCACAGTTTACGATCGGGAAATCTATGGACTTCCTGAATGCAAACTTGATAAAGGCGCTCTTTGCTCCTTTCGGAGGCTCAGGTACCTGGATCTCTTTAATGATCTCATCCTTCTCAAGCACTGTATTTCCGGGCTGCTTTACATCAAAAAAATTCTCTGCCTCGATAGTTCTCTTATCTGTTATAACCTTTGCATTAAGCGCTATGAGAGCAGGGGCTGTATCGCTCGGGTTTACTGCAAGGCAGCCTCCCTTCATACCGAAGATAGAGTGATACCTGTTATCCCCGGCCATTGCAAAACAGGTGTTACCACCCTTTCTCTTGCAGTCAAAACGGTTTTCATGCTTCCTGAAATACCAGCACCTGTGAAGCTGGGCAATGTTTCCGCCTATGGTTCCCATATCCCTTACATGGGGGGTGGCAACCCTTCCCGCTGCCTGGGCCAGTGCTGTATATTTCTTCTGCACTGTCTCATTATTTGCTATATCGCTAAGCCTTGTTGCTGCGCCTATCCTGAGCATGCCACCCTTTTCCTCTATAAAATCAAGACCGGGTACAGTTTTCAGGTTTATCACTGTAGCAGGGTAGTCGCGGAGGATGTTGTCCTTTAAAGTGCCAAGCAGGTCTGTCCCGCCGGCTATAATGGTTGTCTTACCGTCAGCAAGGGCGGTCTTTATCTCTGCCAGGGATGTTGCATTTACATGATTGAATGGCCTCATTTTTATCTCCTTTTTTTTAAAAGGTTTTCAGCTTTTTTTCGTATACCGAAAACCCTAGACCGTAAACCGTTTTATTACGCCTTCCCTAACGCCTTTAACACCTTGTCCGGTGTTGCCGGAGGGTCTACCCATACACCTGTCGCATTCTGTATGGCGCATACAACAAGATGGGTATTTGCCAGGGAGTGACTTATGCCGTTTGAGCCGTATGCTGCGTTTCCTGCACGGGTTTCAAGCACCTGAATATCAACCGGTGCATGATCAACAATAGTCGGTTTTTTATACTCGAACATATTTGTGCTAAGCCTTACCCCGGTTTTCTTGTCGAATATGAATTCTTCATATAACTGGCAGCCTTCACTGAAGTACATCACCTGGTGCAGCTGGCTCTCGAATGATGTCAGGCGCATTACCTTGCCGGGGTCAGCTACAATCCCAAATTTCAGGATCTCCACTGCGCCGGTCTCTGTATCAACCGCGACCTCACACATGGCTATATTCATAGTATCAAGCTGTTTACCCTGGTGCGTCCATAGGGCAGCCGGCGGTCTTCCTGAGTATGTGGCAAAGAGATTGGCCTTTACTGCCTGTGCAAGGGGAAGCCCCTTTGCAGGGTCATTCTTGAAAACCACCTTTCCGTCCTGCATGTCAAGCTCTTCAGGCTTAGCGCCCTTGAAGGGATTAGGCGCCTGTTTTGCCCCAAAGCCGCCAAAACCACCACCGAACCCTGATGGTGCCGGAGGATTATTGGCCTCTTCAATCGCTGTCTCAAGTATCTTTTTCTTTAATATGTTTGCGCACTCCTTCAAGACCCAGCCGGATGCGGTTGTACCATCGCTTCCTCCGCCCCATGGCTTATATGTCTCATGATGGTCAAGTTTTGATTTTATATCCTCGTATCTGAGCCCCAGCTCCTCTGCCACAACCATCATGTTCGCTTCCCATATGTAGTTGCCTATAACAGGCCCGCGGGTATCCATATGCACTGCCCCGTTTCTGAGTTCAAGCTTGGCATTGTATCCTGAAACAGAATGGCGCGGACACTGGTTGTACCTGAAACTCAGCCCATGCAGCCTGCCGTCCTTTAGTTTCTTTTCTCCTGTTTTATGCCATTGCCAGTTCATCATCTTTTTGCCTGCCTCTATACAGGCCTCAAGGCTTGGCAATGGATTCGGATCTGTCTGGGATGTGGGCCCGTGTACGTTAATCCTTGTGATCTCTATGGGGTCCTTTCCCAGTTTTTCTGCTATCATGAGGATTGCAACGGTTATGGCATCCCAGTTCATGGGGTTATGCTGGCCGCTCAGCCACATCTTGCCGCGGTTGCTGTCAACCATATCCATACGCTGTTTTACATTTG
>CAZSZQ010000369.1:0-2327 GCA_964610475.1 uncultured Desulfatiglans sp. | reverse complement strand
TGACCGCCTTGCATGCAAACAGACCTGTTGCTAGCGCCCCCCATGTTCCTCCAACACAGTGCACCCCCACCACGTCCAGAGAATCGTCATATCCAAGTCTGGATTTCATCATTACCCCGCTGTAACAGATTATGCCTGCCAGACCGCCTATTATTATTGATGAGAAAGGGCCCACAAATCCTGACCCGGGGGTAATAGCTACAAGCCCTGCTACAGCACCGCTGGCCGCACCGAGGGTAGTAGGTTTGCCCCTGTGTATCTTTTCCATCAGTATCCAGGCTAAGGCAGCTGCCGCAGAGGCAAGATGTGTTACCACAAAGGCGCTGGCAGCCAGACCGTTTGCAGCAAGTGCGCTCCCGGCATTAAATCCGAACCACCCGAACCAGAGGATCGCCGCCCCGGTAATTGTCATAGGGACATTGTGCGGTATATAGGGTGTATTTCCAAAGCCCTTTCTCTTCCCTATAACAATCGCAGCAGCAAGCGCCGATATGCCTGAACTTATATGCACAACAGTGCCTCCTGCAAAATCCATTGCACCCAGCTTGAGTATCCATCCTCCTGCACCCCATACCCAGTGACAGATAGGATTGTAAACAAGTGTGGCCCATAACAGAGTAAATACAAGGAATGCGCTGAACTTCATACGCTCTGCAAAGGCTCCTGTAATAAGGGCAGGCGTAATCACCGCAAACATGCATTGAAATATCATGAATGCAAGGTGTGGAACAGTCGTTCCATAGGTTACGCTTGGCTCCATGCCTACACTGTTAAGTCCAAACCAGTCCAGCCCGCCGATTAATCCTCCATGGTCAGGGCCAAATGACATTGAATATCCCCAGAGTGCCCATTCAACGGAAATAACTCCGAGTATAATAAAACTCTGCATTATGGTTCCAAGGACATTTTTCCCTCGAACCATTCCGCCATAAAAA
This sequence comes from uncultured Desulfatiglans sp., assembly GCA_964610475.1. Classification (GTDB taxonomy): domain Bacteria; phylum Desulfobacterota; class DSM-4660; order Desulfatiglandales; family HGW-15; genus JAAZBV01. The sequence goes on along the minus strand of CAZSZQ010000369.1, from coordinate 1,392 downwards.
AGTGCCAGCCCCGGGGTCATGATCATAACCAGGGCGGCTGATATTAATACAAATCCGGTATCTCCTGCGTTCATAGTGTTGTCTCCTTCCTCTCCTTTAGAAGCATTGTATATGCTTGAATCTAAAGCAATGGGTGTGCCAGGCGCTTTAAAATAATAAACAATGAAAAAACAACAGGATATGCCAAGAACGGTCTTTTTGTAGTGAAGATCAATAATACAAAAATGTATATTTAGTATTAATTTTGGACAAAAATGTTCTTAAATTCTTTATTGTCCTGACCCGGTTCGCGCTTTTAGCTGTAAATATGATAATTTAAGTTTCATATTCTTGACACTGATATATTGCTCAAATATATTAGCGAAACTTAAAAAATCGGAGGGCATATGCCGAAACTTGAAGGTATTAAAAAGGTAATGATCATCAGTTCCGGGCCAATAATAATCGGGCAGGCCTGTGAGTTTGACTATTCGGGAACCCAGGCCTGTAAGGCGCTCAGAAAGCTTGGTTATGAAATTGTATTGGCCAATTCCAATCCCGCGACCATTATGACTGACCCGGGAATGGCAGAGGCAACATATATTGAACCGCTCAACATAAACGTGATGAGGGAAATAATTGAAAAAGAAAGGCCTGATGCCCTTCTCCCCAACCTTGGCGGCCAGACAGGCCTGAATCTCTCTTCAGAACTGGCTGAGGCTGGCATCCTGGATGAATATGGCGTAAAGGTAATAGGAGTTGACCTTGATGCAATAAAAAAGGGTGAAGACCGGATAGAATTCAAGGAAACCATGTCAAGGCTCTGCATTGAGATGCCAAAGAGCAAACCGGCATACACAATCGAAGAGGCAGAAAAGATAGCAGAAGAGCTGGGCTACCCTGTTGTTATCCGCCCGGCCTATACAATGGGCGGGACAGGCGGCGGGCTTGTCTATAATATTGAGGAACTCAGGGCCGTTGCATCAAGGGGTATCTCCGCAAGCATGGTCGGGCAGATACTTATTGAGGAATCTGTTTTAGGCTGGGAAGAGCTTGAGCTTGAGGTGGTGCGTGATGCTAAAAACCAGATGATTACTGTCTGTTTTATAGAAAATGTGGATGCAATGGGTGTTCATACAGGTGACTCGTACTGCACTGCGCCCATGCTCACCATTGATAAGAAACTCCAGGAAAAACTCCAGAAATATGCATACGATATTGTAGAGGCGATAAATGTAATTGGCGGCACAAACGTGCAGTTTGCCCATGACCCCAAAACAGGAAGGGTTGTTGTTATTGAGATAAACCCCAGGACATCAAGGTCTTCAGCCCTTGCCTCAAAGGCAACAGGCTTTCCTATTGCCCTTGTATCAGCCCTCCTGGCTGGCGGCATGACCCTGGATGAAATGCCCT
>CAZSZQ010000368.1:0-2335 GCA_964610475.1 uncultured Desulfatiglans sp. | reverse complement strand
GTTCGGCATATATGAGGAGGTAATATGATTGGGTACTGTGGTATTGACTGTGTACAATGCGAGGCATTTATTGCCACCAGGAACGATGACAACAAGCTCCGCGCCAAAGTCGCCGAAGAATGGGGAAAGCTGAACAATGTCCCAATAAGTCCGGAGCATATTAACTGCACAGGATGCAAATCGGAGGGCGTTAAGACATACTACTGCGATCAACTGTGTGAAATCAGGAAATGTGCCACGGCGAAACTTGTCAGCACATGCGCGGACTGTTCTGAGTATTATTGTTCTTCACTTGCTAAGATTTTCCGGTCGGTTCCGCAAGCAAAGGCAACGCTTGATGAACTTAAAAGTAAATAGAATTGCCCAACCAGCCGGTGCAGGCGTAGCGGGACGAGTCCGTACACCTGACCTGCACGTCATGTTTAATAGAATAGGAGACAAATCATGAAATATGAATGGAAAAAGAGAGAAAAGGAAATATATCTTCCAAAAGCAAAACCTGCAGTGATTTCTGTGCCTGCATTTAAATATTATATGATTAATGGAAAAGGCAATCCAAATGATACTGAATTTAACGAATGTGTAGGAGCATTATACTCACTTTCATATGCAATCCGTATGTCATTTAAATCTGGATACGCTCCTGAATCTTTCTATGAATATACTGTTTATCCCCTGGAAGGAGTATGGGATATTTCTGAAAAGGCGAAAGAAAATTATACAGGTATTCTGGATAAAAATAACCTTGTCTTTAACCTGATGATTAGACAACCGGATTTTGTAACTACTGAGTTTGCAAATGAAGCAATGGAAAGGACAAAAAAGAAAAAACCTGATCCTTTTCTTGATAAAGTTCAGTTTACAGATCTTGAAGAAGGTAAATGTGTTCAGATGATGCATTTTGGAAGTTATGATAATGAATCTTCTACATTTGAGATAATGGAAAAATATTGCCAGGAGAACGGGCTTAAGAGGTTATCAAAAAAACATAGGGAAATATATATCTCTGACCCAAGAAAAGTAAATTCTGATAAATTAAAAACCGTACTGCGCTTTAAAGTCAATAAAACATAACACCACCTGATACAGGCGACAGCACAAAAACCACGCTGCCCCTGAGCAGCACGTTATGCCAATGAAGGAGAGAAAATGAATTATAGACAGATGACTGCACCATGTGGGCTGGATTGTTTCAACTGTATTGTATACCTGGCAAACGACAATGATGAAATGCGAAAAATGGTCTCGGAAAGGACGGGCATCCCTTTTGAAAAGGCTGTTTGTAAAGGATGTCGCGGGGAGAAGGGACAATGCCCCGTTATTCCGGTCCACTGCCACGTATATCCGTGTGCGGAAGAGAAGGGAATTGAATTCTGTTGTGACTGCAAGGAGTTCCCATGCGATTACCTTCATCCGTATGCAGACCAGGCAAACAACCTGCCGCACAACACCAAGGTCTTCAATTTGTGCCTTATAAAAAAGATGGGGTTGGAGTCATGGGCATACAATAAGGCCAAGAGTGTCAGTGAAACGTATTTCAGGGGTAAATGTAAACTGTGATTATGAGATTGCATAATGAAAATATGACAATTCAAATGATTTCAGGCAGGTAGGTTGGGTTAATAACCCAACATCCTTTAGAATACTGTTGGGTTGCTTCGCTTAACCCAACCTACATACTCTACATGCTCTCTGAATATTATAAATAAGAATATTAATCCATGAAGAAAGGCTCTACTGTTATGTCATATTGGAAATCATTTTTAAAAGAAGATACCCTTGAATGGCTATTGGAAGATAATAATCCTTCAGTCAGATATTTTACATTAACCGATTTGATGGGTAAAAAATCAAACTCTTCAGAGGTAAAAGCCACTAAAGTCAGAATAATGACCGAAGGCCCGGTTCCAAAGATTCTAAGCAAACAGAGGCCTGAAGGATACTGGGAAAAACCATCCAGCAGTTACCTGCCAAAATATAAAGCGACCGTGTGGACATTGAGCATTCTTGCTGAACTTGGTGCGGACGGGAAAGACGAAAGAATAGTGAAGGCATGCGAGTATATCTTCAATAACTCCCAGCACCGGGAAAGCGGCGCCTTTTCACCCTACAGCGAGAAGGATTGCGGCAGCCCCTACATAATACCATGTCTAACAGGAAATATGCTGTACAGCCTGATTAGATGCGGTTATCTGGATGATCCGCGTGTTCAGAAAGGCATTGACTGGATTGTTAAGTACCAGCGGTTTGATGATGCAATAGAAAAGGCCCCGAAAGGCTGGCCGTACAATGCAGGACCGCGAAAAGGCGACTCATGCTGGGGAAGGCACACATG
>CAZSZQ010000367.1:0-2337 GCA_964610475.1 uncultured Desulfatiglans sp. | reverse complement strand
AACTTAAAATGAAAAACAGAGGTATCAAAACCGCCCTCAAGTTGTGATGGTGGAATCTCATAGTCTATTTTCGAATCACCTGTTTTCTCTCTAAGGAAGGATAGAAGGTTATCAGAAACCTGGCTAAGGCTTATTTCTGGGATCTCCATTTTGAGACTATATTGTTTGATATCACTCATGCGCTTTTATTTACCAACCCGTATACAGCGGTATCTTGCCAAACAGGTTTTCCATTTATTTCTTTAAAAAATATGTTTTGTTCCAGAACCCCTTCCCGCTTAAGACCCATTCGTTCTGCCAGTTTCCATGATTTTTGATGCGCTGGATTACAATTTATTACAATCTTATGAATATCCTTGTTATTGAAACAGTATTCAATAAAGGCCTTTCCTGATTCTGTGGCCAAACCTCTGCCCTGATGCCCTGGATTAAAAATATACCCGATTTCATAGGTATTCACATGTTTTGGTTCTGTTTGAAAAAATGAAAAATGGCCAATCATCTTATTTTCAGGTTTATATACAACAGCAAAAAAATTATTGCCTTTTGACCGTTCCATGGAGATCTCTTTTGCCTGTTCTATATTTACTGGCTCTCCCGGTTCAAAAAGGTATGTCTCAGGTAATGATAAATATTCAAAAAGATCATTATAGTCCGTAGATATAAAATTCCTTATTATTGTTCTATCTGTTGATATTTCCATGTTGAAATCCTGACATTAATTGTGTGGGTATCCGCATCAGTGATTTGTTGGGTGGTTTTAAATATTATTTAAAATCATCGACTTCCATTGGGTCAGTAAGAAGCTTTATACCTTCATATACCTGTTTAAACCGTTCACGCGTTAACGACCCTATTTTCTCTGATAAATCATTTTTATTTACCGTAAAAATTTGAGATATATTAATAACACTTTTTTTAGGAAGGTTCGCTTCACCTTTATCCAATAGTATATTTCCTGGTGCCTTTGCCCGTTTAAGATTGGATGTTAAGGCGCAGACCACTACAGTATTTATAAGGCTTCTATTAAAAAGATTATTTTGAATTATAACATGAGGATGCCGGTATCCCGGTTCAGAGCCTCTAGGTTCTTTTAGTGTTACCCAATAAATATCCCCCTGATTAATCACCATTGGTCCTTCACCATTTTATATTGTTTTGAGCGCATTTCATTATTAAGAGAGGATTCCTTTTCATCCGGACAATCATCATAAGCAGTATTAATAGCTTCAAGAAGTTTTATATTCTTATGACGTTGAATGAACTCCTTAGCAGCCAATGCGAATATCCGGCTGCGAGAAGTGTTTAATTCCTGTGCTAAATCACCAAGTTGCTCAAATAAGGGTTTATCGATTGAAATTGCTGTTTTTATAGTTGTCATAAGTCATACCTCCAATATGGCAAGTAGTATAACCAAAGGTATAAACAATATCAAGATTATTCTGCCACATTTAATGATTCAACATTTATTTCTTTAATCTGGTATTGCATCAGTAATTAATTTTATAAAGACCATAAGCGCTGTATGAGAAAAAGGACGATTTTGCTCTCCGTTATAGACTGCTTGTGGATGCTCGTCAGAGAGAAAGAGCTTGATTCCCTGTATTCTTTCCGCATTAGCAGCCGTTCCCGGCTTGAGACCGTTAGGCCCGGGAAGCATAGCTACCAAAGTGAGAAACTCATCATCTGAAATAGCAGGGTATTCTTTTCGGAAATAGACTCTGGCTGCATTTGCAAAGCCATTAATCGCCTGATCATTCACATGACCAAGGTAGCAGATATTCAGGTAGCCGGGAATGTTGCCGCGCCATACCCCTGAGAATTGTTAACATTCAAACAATTCACTTGGATTATCATGCAACAGCATCTTGCCTGTCTTTTTTGCCTCATTAATATCAAAAACACCATCAGAGATTGCCTCAGACAGCGCCCTGCATACATTCTCTCTTGCCATCTTCTGATGGCCCACAATAGCATCAATAATACAGTAGTCTCCGCCAAACGCACTTATTTTATTCAGGGGAACAGAGTCAATCCATTCCCGTAATGCATTGATGCTTGCAGTTGGTGATATAATATGTGCCCAGCACATATCAATATAAACGTTAGGGAGGCTTTTTGCCAGCGCGCCTAAAATATTCTGAAAAGGGTATCCAATATGAAAGATATCAAATTTTACATTTGGATATCTCAGAAACAGATTATTCAAATGAATTGGGTTCGCATTATCCACATTGTTTCCATTCTGGCCCCAGACACCTCCAGTATGTATCTGTATTATACGGCCGGACTCGTTAGCTAAAGACAAAATAAAATGCATCATATAATCCTCAAATG
>CAZSZQ010000366.1:0-2394 GCA_964610475.1 uncultured Desulfatiglans sp. | reverse complement strand
GTATCCTTGATTCAATCCATTCTATGTTTGCTGCGCTCTGTGCAGGGATAATGGTCTCTACATTATGATCATAAATAACAACAGAACACATATCTCCCTGTCCCAGACGGCGAAGCGCCTCTATGGCCGCCTCTTTCGCCTTTTCAATCTTCTCGCCTGACATTGACCCAGACCTGTCAAGTACAATAGAGAGATTAACCTTTGGGCGGATGAGCCGGGAATTAAACTCACGGGGTTTTTCAGCATCAAGGGTTATTTTTACTACAACATTCTGGGGGTTGCCTGAAGGGAGCACATTCCTGTCCAGTTCCACTCTGCATGTTACCGGGTCAATGGTGCTTTTTGCCCCGTTTGCTGCGGGCAATACCGACAGGATAAAAAGAGTTGAGAAAATTGCCTGCAGGCACCTTTTTATTATGGGATTATTCTTTGTTTTCATTTTATGCCTCCTTTTAAATATCATATTTTATGATATCTATTATAGATGGCATTTAAAAAGAGTCGTCATCAGCAGGTAAAAGTTTTGTAAAAAAATTGTCAAAAAATCAATCGAAGACCCGTATTCATTTTTTCATGACTATGCCCTGATAATAAAGGGGCAGGGTATAAGCTAAACATCTTAGCTTATAAAAAGATCTTTAGTTGAAAAATTCGGGTCACTTGTGAGATTAACTCCCAGCCGTCTCAGGCCAGCCTCATCACCGGGTGTCGGCATGTGCGTCATGTGCACCTCGCAATCCCGGAGGTCTGTCAGTTTTTCCATCGCAAGCTGGGCAGCAGGGTTGTTTGTAGCGCTGATGCTTAGCGCAATCAATGTTTCAAGAAGATCCAGGTTGAGATTTTTTTCATTCAATACCCTTGTTTTAAGGTTCCTGACAGACTCAGTGATATTGGGTGAGAGAATTTGTATCTTTTCAGGTATTTCCGCAAGATGTTTAACGGCATGAAGTATCAGCCCTGATGCAGCATGCAGGTATGATGAATTACTCCCTGTAACGATTGTACCGTCCTTTAATTCGATGGCGGCGCCGCAGTATATGCCTTCATTTCCCTTGTTCCGCCTTCCCGCTTCAATGGCTGCCATATGGGCAGGTTTTACCACCCTCCTGTATTCGGGATTGATATTAAAATCCTCCATAAGGAGTTCCACCCTCTCAACGGTTTCTTTGCCTGTAAGTCCCATCGCATACTCACACTGATACCTGAAAAATCTCCTTACGATCTCCTGTTTTGATGCTTCACTTGTTTCATCATCATCTGTGATTGCGAATCCTACACGGTTTACACCCATGTCTGTGGGCGACTGATAGGGTGACTCACCCCCGCTTATCTTTTTTAAAATCCTCTTCAAAACTGGAAAGACCTCAACATCCCGGTTATAGTTGACCGCCTTTTCATTATAGGCCTCAAGATGAAACGGGTCTATCATATTGAAATCCTTGATATCAGCGGTAGCTGCTTCATAGGCAATATTTACCGGATGATTAAGGGGCATGTTCCATATGGGGAATGTCTCGAATTTTGCGTATCCGGCGTTTACTCCTCTTTTGTATTCGTGATAAACCTGAGAGAGGCAGGTGGCTAACTTTCCGCTGCCCGGGCCCGGGCCGGTTATTATTACCAGGGGTTTTTCTGTCTTTATGAATGTATTTGCTCCATAACCTTCATCGCTTACTATAAGGTCAAGATCGGTAGGATAACCTTTGGTAAACTGATGTGTAAATACATTAATACCGCGTCTTTCAAGCTTATTTTTAAACTGTCTGGCAGATGGCTGGTCATTATATCGGGTTATTACCACCCCCAGCACATCTATATCCCAGCTCCTTAAGTCATCTATGAGCTTTAAGGCCTCTGAGTCGTATGTAATGCCGAAATCGGCTCTCATCTTTTTTCTTTCTATATCTCCGGCGTAAATGCACAGGATCAGGTCTGCCTGGTCTTTCAGCTTCTGAAGAAGCCGCATCTTGATATTGGGGTCATACCCAGGGAGCACCCTTGCGGCATGATAGTCATATAAAAGCTTTCCGCCAAATTCCAGATACAGCTTGTCATTGAATCTTTTTGCCCGTTCTATAATCTCTGCGGACTGTTCACTTATATATTTATCATTATCAAAAGCTGTTTTCACCTTTATCCTGCTCCTTCCTGATTTTATGTAGATTATATCCATCCTCCGTAGCAGTGCTACTGCGGAGAACGGGCAAGCTGTCAGCCCTCAGCATTCAGCAAAAGGCCTTCAAAACAAAGAGTTAGCTGACAGCTGATCGCTAACTGCTGAAAGCTCCATCCAGAATTTATCTCGTTCTGGATGGACACCGGATAATTTTATAGAAAGCAGTTATTACCTGAATCTTGCACCAAATATCTATTACGGCTTGAAGCGCCATGTGT
>CAZSZQ010000365.1:0-2423 GCA_964610475.1 uncultured Desulfatiglans sp. | reverse complement strand
TAACACCTGTTATGAGCAACGTAATAGGTGTTGACCCGACGATGTATTATCAAACTAATATCCTTGATCCAAAATACAAAAATTTTTACTGGCACTCAAACCAGTTGGTTCCCTTCTATGCAAAGGGTGCTGGTAGTTACTATATCTTTAGACACCTTGCAAATCAGTTTGATCCGATAAGGGGTTACTATCTGGATAATACTGAAATATCAGCTGCTATTAGAGCTCTATTGTTTAAGTAACTTATATTTCGGATCGGGCATCGTTCTTGTCTTAGATGCATAAATTTACATCATGTTGTAAGTGGAATACTGTGGGAATTCCTCCACCAAGGAGGGATTCCCACAGTACCAACTCTATTTTTTTTTCAAGATGGCACTAGTTCAAGGCCAGTAAGCACAATGTTTATTTGTAGACTTATCATCTGCCATTTCCGGCAAATCCAATTCAAGCGGTCAACCCTCAGCATTGAGCTTTCAGCAAAAGGTATTTAATTTAGATTTTGAAGTAGCAATCTACTGTGTTTTAAAATATAGAGTTAGCTGATCCCGCCAAAGGCGGGACTGAAAGCTCCATCCAGAATTCTTCTCTTTCTGGATGGATACTACCTCAGACTTATGAATGGTATAAAAAAGGAAGCTAAAATGACTAAAAGCACAATCGTATATTCCACAGAATCAGGCCGGATATGCCCAGACTGCAATAAACCGGTTTCCTCCTGTGTATGCAAAAAGAAGAAATACAGTGAAGGAAACAGGTCTTCCCGAAACTGGCCTGATGACGGTATAATACGGATTATGAGAGAAACAAAAGGACACGGTGGTAAAACCATTACCATAATAGGAAATATTCCTCTTGAAAACAGCCAGTTAAAGGAATTGGCCAAAAAACTTAAAACCCGATGTGGAGCAGGCGGTTCCATTAAAGACGGTGAAATAATAATACAGGGTGATCACAGGAAAAATATTCTGGATGAACTGACCAGACAGGGATACAGGGTAAAACTTGCCGGGGATAAATTGTTCGATTGAAACACAATTTTTTTGACTTATGTCAAATTAAAAAATGTGGAAATATTGTTTAATAAATAGTAATAACAGGATAGTTACAGTTATCATTGTAAAAAGTAAATAAATACTAATTGGCTGCTGCAGAATATGCGCCAATTGAACACTACCTGAGCAAACAATTTTTATTAACTCAAAATCAGGAGAGCTTAATATGGCGGAAGAAATAAGTAATGTAAATCGTAGAAATTTTCTAAAAAATGCAGGTGTCATCATTGGCGGGAGTGCCATTGGGGTTGCAGGAATGACACTCAGGCCCGAAATGGTGCAGGCTGCAGGGGCGGTTAAATCGTTGCCTAAAATGGTTACCCAGTTCCGCTGCCCTGTCTGCAGCAAAAACTTCAGCAGTTTTGCCGAACTCAAAAACCATTTTAAGACAGACCATCCCGAACATGTTGAGCCGGTTACAACAAAACTCAACATAAACGGAGAGGATTGCGAAGTCCTGATTGAGCCCCACTGGACACTCCAGCGAACCCTCCAGTTCAAGCTGGGTCTCACAGGCGCAAAACATATGTGTGACAGGGGGGCATGCGGATCATGCACCGTTATTATGGATGGCAGGGCAATCCTTTCATGCACTACCCTTGCAGTTGAATGCGAAGGCAAAAAGATCCAGACAGTTGAAGGCATAGCCGCTGACCCCAAATGGAGACCTTTAATAGACTCATACTGCAAATGGGATGCAATGCAGTGCGGTTACTGTACTCCCGGATTTCTTGTATCAGCAAAGGCGCTTCTGGATAAAAAACCAGATCCGACCGAGGAAGAGTGCAAGCAGGCCCTGGCAGGTAACATATGCTGCTGCGGCACATACCACAGGCACCCCACCGCAATAATGGAAGCAGCCCCTATAATAAAGGGAGGGTCATAACATGGCAGATAAAGCAGGAGTAAACGGAGAGAGAGAAAATTTCAGGGTTGTAGGGAAGCCCAATCTTCCGGGCAGGCTCTCGTACGGCATAGCATCAGGTATAGCTAAATACGGGGCAGACTATGTGTTCCCTGACATGCTTCATGCCAAATTCTTAAGAAGCCCATACGCAAATGCAAAGATTACCTCAATGGATATCAGCAACACCAAAAAGATACCTGGTGTTGTAGATGTTGTTACATGGGAGGATGAAGACATTAAGGCCTTAAGCGCTGGCGGAGGATTCATGGGCCCAGCTCAGCCTTTTTTTACAAACATTGCAGATCAGGAGGGCGGCATAATCGGCGCTATTGTAGTTGCAGAAAATGAAGATGTCTGCGAAGAGGCATTAAGGCAGCTCATAAAGGACAGCAAATGGGAGGTTCTACCCCATGTTGTGGATATCCTTGAAGGCATGAAACCTGATGCCCCTGTTATTCAGC
>CAZSZQ010000364.1:0-2436 GCA_964610475.1 uncultured Desulfatiglans sp. | reverse complement strand
GGAAAAAGAGTAATCAAGGACTATCCAGGCGAGGTATCTCATCCTGGTCGAAGTATCCACTTATACATTAATTGTGCCAAATGACTGATTATTAATTCGGCAGGAGGGTGAATATACTTTAAGGTATCCATAGTAAGGCTCTCAGGTATACAGAACAAAAATTGGCGTTAGTGCGGTAAGAATTATTTTTTTGATTCGCTTATAACACATTTTCAATATGTTAAAAAATGAAACCCCACTAATTTTCCAAAGCGTCACATGTCAGGGAAACTCACGAATTTTTATCGTAATACGATATCTAGGTTATCGTTTTACAACAAATATTTTACCTGAAACGATATGGTTTTAAGAAGGAAGACCGAAGGAGGAAGACAGAAGACAGAAGAAGAGACACACACCAAGTACCTCACGCCGTATGCCTCAAGTCATCCAATCTCCACGTACTCTATATATACACCCAGCAGGATGTGCCACAAAAAATAATGTCCAAGACGGAGTGTAAGTGCAGCTGGAAATCCGTTTTTCCTGTAAATCATGGCCTGGAACAGATTCATAATGAAACCAGAGCCAAAAGAGTAAATAATCAGCCATAAGGCTCCGCCAGACAATTGCTCAATTGGCTCTCTCAGTGAGGTGAGGATAACGGCAGAAATGAAAAATTGCTTTTGGTACCTGCCTTTGCGAAATCTGTTGCCGATAAGGCATAAAATTGTGATCGGTATTAAGCGGTAGAAAGTTTCAATCTCAAATGCACCTGAGAAATACAGGAAAACCGAATAGGGGAAGGGCTGAAGAAACGGAGGAAGTTCAGTATATGGTTCCGGATGGAGAATGACTTTAAATACTAGGATGTCGAGAAAACCAAAAACCAGACCAAGTAAAAACGGGATGGCAAACCTGTTCTTGTTACTGATCTCCTTCTGCCAGAAATCCGGGATTCCGGCTTGTCTTTGAAAAAAAAGAAACGGGATTCCGGCAAGCAGTATCAGAAGATTATTAAAATTCCAGATCCTTAAGCCAGAATGAAATACCTTTATCTGATTGCCATAAAAAATCCCAATGGCAGCGATTCCTAGAAAAATCAACCAGGTAAGGATATTTGATCTGATCTCCTTGTTCATCTTAGGACCTTGACAGATTACTTACAAATATAACAAACTGCCAGCTTCGCACTTAGTAGCTTTCTTTGAGAACCTAAGGATTTCAATCAGGCCTTTTTAATTTCCCTGAGAGGTATGTAAAAATCCTCTTTTGTGAGGTTGCATTTCTTTGCAATATACTTGCAGTAATCAAGGCGACCTGCTTTGTTATCTCTTGTATCCGAACCAAACGCAAACTTAAGACCCTGTTCCTTAGCCATATTTATGAATTTTTCATGCGGGGTGTGTGCCAGATCATTTATTTCAACATTCAATTTTTTGTTTTTCAGGGCGGAAATTATCTGCTGCATCCTTTCTTCGGTCCATAATGTGTAATAATCACGGGCAATACACACAGGCAGAAAGAGCGGCCATCCGAAAGTGGTTAAGGGTTCATCGTTATTTATGACTTCCATTGTATGGGCCATATATTTTTCCATAAACTTTTCCGCATCATCAACATAGGTGTCGAAATTCCAGATCCTGAGGGTCTCATCATAACCGTTTCCCGAGGTTATAGTCTGGGCATCCATCAGGATATAATCCAGCCTTGACAATTGCTCCTGAGAGAAGGATCGTGACCATCCGGGACTCATTGGCTGTAAACCGATATAAACAGGATAGGGAAGGAGCGAGTCGATATAATTCTTAAGAGAGGCATCATCACGGACATTCTGTCCGGGATTTACAACAACACCAAATTGTACTCCTGTATTTTTGCTTATCTTCATCAGGTAGTCAATGGTAAAGGAGTTGGTAAGGTGAACATGAAGGTCGAGCAAGGGAAAATCAAAATCACCTGCTTTGACGGTGCTGCACGAAAGAGATGAAAAAGATGGCATGGCCAGAAGCCCGCCTGCAATACTTACGTTACGGATGAATGTTCTTCTTTGCATTTCCTGAATTTTAAGGGATTAATAGCTATAAGTTGCGGTAATCATTTCATTTATTTTGTTTTACCCGGTTTGTATAAAAGCAACCCGGCTTTTTCAGTAATTGCCAGACAACCATAACGCATGGTTTCAAGAATTGGCTTTATCGCCTCATAGAACAACATGATTTTCTGCTCTTCGTCAATAATTTCTACAACAACCGGGACTTTATCCGTTACCTCCCAGAATTTGTAGGAGTGAATTACTGAACTGGCTCCAAAGCCCAGTATGCCTTTAAGGACAGTTGCACCTGAAAGACCCATTGACTTGGCCTTTAAGACCAGTGTTTCAAACAGCAACTGATTCCCGGATTTGTCAGTCGAGCTGATATAAATCCGAAGTATTGTAATCTGGCTGGTGTTTTC
>CAZSZQ010000363.1:0-2489 GCA_964610475.1 uncultured Desulfatiglans sp. | reverse complement strand
TTAGATCTTTACTTGTGTAAATACTGCCACCGCTGCTGGTCAGATAATATTTTTGTGATTTCTTATCGGGGAAGATAAATGGATCGCTCATAGATAATTCATTGAATGTAGTTGTAATAATCTCGCGGGGTTCTGTAACACTCGGCCCAATCCAGCGCATTACCGGTGCATTTTTGGCGCTGCTGCCGGAAGAGGGCATGCCAAAACCCTTTGAGCCTTCAGGTGCTGGAATGGTTACAGTCGGGACAAGCTGTTTATTTTCAGCAGACTGAACAGATGCGGGTTGGAGCGAATAGGACAAAATCAATAGTGCAACTAAATAATATATTTTATTCATACCTGAACTTCCTTTTTAAAAGATCGAATCAACCCGTAATTATTTCCAGCATCTGCATTACCCGACTGTGAACCATCCTTTATTAACGGTGTTTTAAAGTCTTACCTCAGTTACCATGGTTTAAGCGCTGCCGCATTTGCCCCGGCGATCCTGCCGGTTGCGAGACATTCTGAATTATTACCGCCGCCATTGTACATCCATCCCCAGAATGATCCCAGTTCACCGGCACTGTATAACCTCGGTATAGGATTATCAAATGGGTCAACTATCTGACAGGATGCATTACGCCTTGGTCCGCCCTGGGTATTATACATAATAGGGAAAATCTTCAGTGCCACATAGGGCGGCTGATCTATTTTTGTCAGCCCCATTTTCGGCCTGTTGAAGTCTGTATCTACGCCAGCGTCGCAGAATTGATTGTATGCTGTAAGGGTTTTTTCAAGGGTCTCTGGTTTTATACCGAGTTTGCCTGAAAGTTCCGGCAGTGTATCTCCCTTTATGATCCATCCCTTTTCTATCTCAGCGCTGTTATCCTGGCTCCATTTATAACCTGTATACCAGTTATACCAGCCGAATTTCATACCTGAGGACACGAGAGCCTTTTTAAGCGCCCTTGAATCCATAATTGCATAACATGGTATGCGGGTGAAACTCTGTGTGTTCAGGGTATCAAAAAAGATGAGGTGCTCCTTTTCGCCCAATCCATGCCTGCTCTGGGTGGTTTCATTCATAAAGCGTTTTCCCTGACTGTCTGTAAGGATATATGGAGTACCGAACAGAGATACTGAGACCGGCACCCTGCCAAGCTCCGCATCATCCACCAGTATAGCGCCGATACCGGCAAGGGCATTATTCATATGCCACAGGTCTGCCCCCGCCTGCTGTGCCATCCTGATGCCATCACCTGTATTGTATGTTGAACCACGGCCATACATGGGCCATCCGGGCAGAAACTGCTGTTGAATATCATGTGCAAATTCAAAACCACCGCAGGCAAGGATAACGCCGCGCTTTGCCTTTATATTGAGGCTTTTTCCTGATGATTCGGCCTTGAGTCCAATAATCTCCCCTTTCTCATTCCGAATCAGCTCCTTTGCTGCTGTTTGGTACATGACAGGTATTTCCCTGTCTTTAACCTGTTTCCGAACGGGTATATAAAGGGTGCCTCCAAAGGTCCCCCCCCTTCCGTTACCCCATGTCCTTACCGTTTCGCCACCAGGAAATTCAGGGTACTCGGGCTGAAACATACCCAGCGGCGTGGGTTCAACCCCCAGTTTTTTAAGCCATTCGTTATTTTCAAACAACCCCTGCGCCAGCGCCTTTATGCTTTCCTGGTCTGTCAGGCCGTAACAGAGCGCGGTAATATATTTTATTCCCTCATCCACATCAGCAGGGGTCCACCACATATTACCGGATACCTTGCTGTTACCGCCCTCATACTTTTCAGGGGCCTTTTCCAGAATAAGGACCTTCGCGCCGGCATCATGCGCTGTTATTGCAGAGGCAAGCCCGGCGAACCCGGTTCCGATAATCAACACATCGGTTTCCTTATCCCACTTAATGGTATTCTCATAACCCTGGCCTTTGACAGACCCTGCACCAAGCCCGACCATAGCGGCAGCGCCCAGGCCAACAGAAGTTGATTTTAAAAAATCTCTCCTCGACAACTCCTTTTTTTTATTACCAAAACGCTTCATTCTTTAACTCTCCCTTTTTTAATAAATAAGTATTTCAGGTTAATATATTTATAACAGGTGAACATTATTATTCTTTATTTTTCTGGAATTTACCCTCTGCATTATAAAAATAATTATTATGACCAATAATGCCATAATGGCATTTGTGGTACAAATTGCATTAACGCTCCAGTTTCCTGTGAGCATAAGACCTCCTGCAACAGGTGCAATCAGGGAACCAGCCCTGCCTATCCCGGTTGCCCAGCCGAGTCCTGTGCCTCTGATATCAGCAGGATATGAAGTGGCTGCAAGTCCCATCAGGCCCGAGTTGCTTCCGATTACAAAAAAACCCATAATGGTTGATACAACAGCAACTACAATAAATGTGCTTGAGGCAAAATAGCCAAAAATTAAAACACTAGCAAAGGCAAGAAAAAAACTGAGTTTCAATATCCTGAAGGAGCTGTACTTATCCA
>CAZSZQ010000362.1:0-2503 GCA_964610475.1 uncultured Desulfatiglans sp. | reverse complement strand
GGGACTCAGGCGGAGCCTTCTGTTTCCAAAGATGGCCGCATGGTCTTCAGCAGCATGAAAATGCTGGTTTCTATCTTTAGCCTCTCAATGGATCCTGTCCAGGGGTCTGCTGCTGGAGAACCGCAAAAGATTACCATGGATGAAATGGTGAAGGCACAACCGGAGGTCTCGCGAGACGGATCCAAGCTGGTTTTTGGCGCTTACGGCCGCGTCAGCTCAGGCACAATGGAGGTGAGGTTGAGAGATATGTCTACTGGCCGTGAGACTATTGTTGCCAATCCGTCCCAGACCTTTTTGTTTTTTCCACGGATCAGCGCCGATGGATCAGAAATCATCTATAGAGATCTTGTTGACGGCAAGCCGCGCTCATTTCTCGTCACCGGCGAGTCATCAGGCAGCCGCAGGATCTGTGATGACTGCGACATCCGAGGGTTCTTTACGAACCCCGAAGATGTGCTTGTCCATTACGGAAATGAGCTTGTCCGGCAGAATCTCGCAGACGGCAACCGGGCTCCCGTTCTAAAGGTTAGCTCCGGAACGATCCAGGATGCGTGTCTCTCATCCGACGATCACTGGCTTCTCTATCAGGTTAAAAAGCCTTCAGGGGGCTATGCTATCTATGTTGTTCCTGTGGGTGATATGCCTGTCTCTGAACAGGAAGGAATTCTTATTGCCGATGAATCCACCCATCAACAGTCGCCCATATGGTCAAAAGATAACAGCCTTATCTATTTCATCTCAGAGCGTGACGGATTTAGCTGCATCTGGGCGCAGCGCTTAAATCCATCCACAAAGACCCCATCCGGCAATCCGTTTTCAGTATACCATACCCATCAATCCCGGCTTTTGTTCAATAGGCCAAGGGGCTGGGGCGTCATTTCGATCGCCGGCGATCGTTTGATTTTTCCAATGGGAGAAATAAGCGGAAACATCTATATGAAAGAGATCAACGAGAAGTAACATAAACCAATATCGGCAGTCTCGTTAAAGTCATTGGAATGACAAAAAAGAAAATTGTTCAAAAATACCTTGAATTTTGATGATGATATCATTAAAATTACGCATATCATATACGCTGACTTGAAAAATACCATGAGGATAATTCAGAAATGTATCATGAAAGGATATTGACCGACAGGCTTTACAGGCTCTTTTCAGTTTTTCCGGTTGTAGTAGTCTCCGGGGCCCGTCAGACAGGTAAAAGCACCTTTCTTTCCAACACATTGGGAAAGAATATGGAAACTGTTGTGTTTGATCCAATAATTGATATTGAAAATGCAAGAATGGACCCTGAGCTGTTTTTGAACAATCGCCGTCCTCCTGTTATTCTGGATGAGATACAATACGCCCCTGAACTGGTGCCGGCTATTAAACGTCGCATTGACCGGGACCGTTCAGCAGGGCAATATATCCTGACCGGCTCTCAGCAATGGGGGGTTATGCGCTCCATATCAGAAAGTCTTGCCGGCCGTGCGGTATTTCTGGACCTTGACGGGTTCAACCTTGCGGAAGTAACCCATGAGAGGCGTCAGGAGACCTGGCTTGATAAATGGATTGAAGATCCGGGTAAATTTCTTAATACCTTTTCAGGGCGATACCTCACAAACACAACACTTTATGAACAGCTATGGCGTGGATTTCTTCCTGAAGCGCAATTTATCCCCCTTGACACGATCCCTGATTTTCATGCTGCGTACCAGCGAACATTTATTGAAAGGGATGCAAGGTTGTTTGCTGATGTTTCAGACTGGCACCTGTTCGGACGATTCTTAAGGCTTATGGCTGCCTTGACCGCCCAGGAGGTAAATTACAGCCAGACAGGCAGGGAACTGGGACTCACACCTCAGACAGCCCGCCGCTGGCTTGATATTTTAAAGGCCACCTTTCAGTGGTTTGAGCTTGAACCATTTTCAGGAAATTCCATAAAAAAAATAAGCGGCAAGCCAAAGGGTTATATTTCCGACACCGGTCTGGCCTGCTCCGCCCAGGCCATATCAAGCCCCATGGCTATTGGCGGACACCCATTGTGGGGCGCCCTGTTCGAAACTGCGGCTGTGGCTGAAATCCGGAAACAATGCTCATTCATGTCGCCAAGACCCATGATGTACCATTGGCGTACATATGCCGGTGCAGAAGTAGATGTTATCATAGAATATAACGGCCGATTCTACCCTGTAGAAATAAAGGCAAAAAGCAAGCCAGCCCGCGGGGATACATCGGGGATTTCTGCATTTCGGAAGCAATACCCCGATCTCCCGGTAGAAAAAGGACTTGTGCTCGCACCCGTGGAGAGGACAATCCCCATATCTGAGAATGATTATGCCATTCCATGGGATATTAAAAAGGAGCGGGTGCCGAATAAATAATTCAAGATTGCAGATTCATGATTCAAAATTGGTGTTGCTGCGTATTTCTTAATCTTTTACCTCGTTCCCATGCTCCGTGGGAACTCCAGCTCTGACGCTCTGCGTCGTATCACCAGTCTGGACAGGCATCAATCAAT
>CAZSZQ010000361.1:0-2533 GCA_964610475.1 uncultured Desulfatiglans sp. | reverse complement strand
ACCATAGTCGGGATCAAACGAATTACCAATGCAAGCATGGTCTCCCAAAAGGTGTACTGACCATCAAAAACATCCAGTGCAAAAATACTTATGAAAAGTGCAAAGATGATGCACAAAACACGAGGAGACCAAAATAAAACCTTCTTTGTTAATTCCTTCATCATACCTGACTCCTTTCTTTTTTTAAAAATTTGTGGCCGATATTTTTTACCTGAGTTTTAAATTAAAAGCGGATTATCAGGCTTGAGGCAGCACCTATGATTACCCCGGCAAATATTTCAGAGATCCTGTGCCCTACCAGATCCTTTAATACAGGATCTTCCTGAATCTCTGCGGCAAACACCGGGTATCTCTTCTGGAAGATGTTATATATGGAATACATCCTGCTCCGGTCATATATTACTATCAGGCTCATGATTGCAGCGAGTCCAAATATGGAACTCTCGGCCCCCGATGTATGCAATATTGTCATGGCCACTGAGGTTATTACAGAGCTGTGAACACTTGGCATTCCTCCTGCCCATATGATCCTCCACATTACACGGGATCTATCCTGCCTGCCGTATTTAATAAATCCGCAGATCACCTTTACTGCCTGGGCAATAATCCACGCTGCAAGTGCAGCAACAAGTATATTGTTCATTTTATTTCCCTTTTAAAAATTATATTCTTCATTTTTCGGATCAAAGTCCTTTTCACTAAGCCCTGCATTATACCTGAGATCATGAAAGATATACTCCTCATAAAGCTCATCAGACCAGTCGTAAACGGTTACCTTCACAGGCAGCAGGTGCTCCTTGTCAAGATACAGGTCTATTTTTGCATTATAAAAGCCCATGTTTTCAGGGAACATGCCTTTGACTATCCACACGGCTCTGTCATCCACCATGCCCTCCCCTGCAAGTTCAATAATGCCTGCACCCGTTTCTTTGTGTCTGGTGTAGCTGTCACCAAGAATATCATATATCTTTACAATCCCGCTTCGCTTTAAAGGGTGATGATTCCTTTTCATGGCAATGCTGCCCTCCGGGTCAATTCGAAGAGTGATAAAACTGAATAGCCCGCCATAGTGCCCCACAATCTTGTTATTGTTGCGGCCCTGGTCAAATATAACCTCCTGTCCTTCAAACCTGCCCTTTCCCCATTTGAAGTAATAATGGGCAGGTTTTTTACACTTTGCCCTGATCTCCGGGTCATAATAGACAACACCCTTTTTATTTACCTTTTTCTCAAGTGTGCAGGTAAAGTCATGAACCTGTTCAAATTTCCTCATGGATTCATTTACAAGAAAATCAATATCAACCGGTGCGGCAATGACCATGTTTATACCCTGCATGAAAGCCAGGAACACTGTTATCCCTAATATAAGGGATACCTTTTGTTTATTCCACATGACAAATACCTCGATTTATTGAAATAGCGGTTTTAACTTGAAAGATAAATTCACAATCGTCATGCCCGTGCAGACGGGCATCCATTGTTTTACTCCTTCAAATTTTTTCAATGGATTCCCGCCTTCGCGGGAATGACATACACAGGTCCACATTTCTGAAATTCGTTTTACAATATATCATTATTGATTATTTAAATTGATACCATCTTGTTTATATTATTTTTTACATCTTCCTTTCTCTTCAAACGCACCATTCCTCCAAATCTGACATACTCCTCTTTCCTGCATGCAGAGACCAGCTCACCATTATGATATGTCTTGTTTGGGCAGCCGTCACACAGATCCTGCCTGCCGTCCTCAAGGATATCCTGGGGCTGAAGGATCAGAAGGCTTTGAACATAAACCTTTTTAAAGAGGTTAAGAGGATTATTAATACATGCAGAAACATAGGACAGAAAGGTCTTTCGGATATCCCTGTCAATTATTCCAACAGGAAACATAAGCTTCCCCATGCCGTACATAAAGGGTTTTAAAAAAGAGAGATAACGACCCTTAAAAAAATGGTATCCACTCTGCAATAGCTCCATTGCACTTGATCCCATAAAACCGAGTACCCTGCCCTTTGTGCCTATCACATTTGAAAAAAGCCATTTCGGCGCATCAGGTACCTCTGTGCCACCCAGAAATGCATTGGCCCTGAAATCAGGGATAACCTTTCTGACCTCTTTGATCAAATCGGTTGAGGTAAGCTCTTTATGGGTTTTACTTGCATAATCCCTTGTAGAGAATGCGGTTTCTGTATAGCTTATCTTCCTGTCATTAATATAAAGATCCCATGCACCGTCTTTGCCAAGAACCCGCACAGGGATGATTGTATTTGTGCAAACCTTATCGACATTTCTTACTGTCCATTCGACTATGTCAGGCAGTTCATGAAGGGTCTCAGGGAGGATGGTCGTATTAAAACCGCAGATCATGCCGCCTTCATTATATATCATGTCTGCATATTCCTGGCGCAGAGTGTTAAGATCATTTTCAGTTTTATCTTTCCATCCTGGTCTATCCTGACCTCTGTCCACGTGAATGACAAACCCGAACAGGCCGCTTTTTTTAAGGGATTCTATCCTCTTCTGATTCAGT
>CAZSZQ010000360.1:0-2536 GCA_964610475.1 uncultured Desulfatiglans sp. | reverse complement strand
GTGCAGGCGGGAATCCACTTGAGAAATATATTTTTATAATAAATGGATGCCCGCCTGTCCATCCTCCGTAGCAGTACAGTGCTACTGCGGAGGACGGGCGCGTGCATGACAACATATTTTACGATAATAAAGGATACAGACAGTCGTAGAGACAGGTTTTAAACCTGTCTCTACATCAGAACAGATTATCACGCCTTTGTTGCAGGATAAGCACCCGGGTTATCAAAAATTTCCCTTATCTTTTTCATTAGATCGCCCAGTATAACCGGTTTTGCAATATAGTAAATCCCCATATCTTTTAAGCTTTCCCTGTTGATCAGATCGTTGAAACCGCTGCATATGATAACAGGCTTATGCGGGTCGATTTCCCGCATTTTTTTTGCCAGCTGAAGGCCATTCATATCAGGCATTGTCATATCAGTAATCAGCATATCATATGATCTGTAATTGTTACGGAATTCTTCATATGCCAGCCCGCCTGTATTAAAGACCTTGACACTGTAGCCATAACGTTTAAGCATCCTTGCAGTAACAGTGGTGATGTCGGTCTCATCGTCCACAACCATCAGATGCTCTGTACCAAATTTTTGTATGTCGGGTTCAACCTTTTCCTTATCCTGTTCCGTTCCTGCAACCGGGATAAAAACCGAAAAAGATGATCCCTCGCCCTTTCTGCTCTCCACCGAGATATATCCATCATGGCTTATCAATATCCCGTGAACAATTGAAAGACCAAGTCCCGTGCCCTCACCCACCTCTTTGGTGGTAAAATACGGGTCAAATATCTTTTCCTTTGTTTCATAATCCATGCCATGCCCGGTATCAGTAACCGTAAGTCTGATGTATTCTCCGGGCACCATTTCCGGTAAAGGGTAAAAGCTGTCTTTTCTGATTTCCGTATCCGATAGCAGCACGGACAGCTCTCCCCCGGTTTCTTTCATGGCATGATAAGCGTTTGTGAAAAGATTCATGATGACCTGGTGCATCTGGGATGAATCGGCAAACACGATTTTATCCGAATCAATGTGTGTTGTTACTCCTATAGTTGAAGGGATTGTGGATTTCAGCAGGTTAATTGCCTCGTTAACTACATCTTTTAACCGGATATGACGTTTTTTTTCTTCGGATCTTCTGCTTACAGTAAGTATATGATTAACCAGGTCTCTTGCCCTGAAAGCTGCTTTTTTCATCTCTGTAAGATCACCCGTGATCTTGTCCTGGTCAGAAATATCCAGTTGTGCCAGATCAATATATCCGAAGATTACTGAAAGAATATTATTAAAATCATGGGCAACTCCCCCGGCCAGTGTGCCCAGCGCCTCCATTTTCTGTGTCTGGAGCAGTTGTTTCTCAAGGAGCCTTTTTTGCTCTTCACTCTCCTTTAAATCCTTCCCGGAGATGTTCTGGAGGATGGCATATAATATAAAGGCCCACATCATAGGTATAAGAGCGCCAATGAGATCCTCATATGGTTCGAGGATATTCGTAACACCTGCCCACTCAAAAAGGAGACACATGCCATAAAATATATTCAGCAGTAGAAGAGATGACAAAAGGATACTTATATCGGCCTGGATTCGTCTGCGTTTCCAGAATATGAGTACGGGCAGGGCAACAAAGGATGCAATAGTAAAAAATGCATCAAACAGGACCATATGGCTATTCATTTTTTTCACCCGTGTCAGTAACGGCCCTGAAACACCATATCAAAAAAGTTAACCCGTTCATGAAATAGCAGATGTGCTCCATATGGTTGAAAAAACTATTTAAGAAAAAGGTCTCAATAACTGTAAAGACAGAAGCCGCTGCAAAAAACAGAAACGCGGAGAAGAGTAGCTTCCATCCTGGGAACTGCCTGAATTTATGCCTTTTCAGGATAATGAAAACCACCACCCCCAGAGAGAGAAGCAGCATAACAAGTTCATTCTCATGAATCATTTCTTTATCCTGCGTAATAGTACATCTTTATAGGAAAAACAGACACTGTTGTTAAAACTTACTGACACTTTAAAAGACTTTTTTCTATGAAATAAACATGACTTCTTTTGTTTGACTGTTTGAATAGTAAAAGGCCATCTGTTACCGTGTCGGCATCATTTACCTTTGTTGACTTTAAATCTGCCCGTTGCTATATTCACTGTAAAATCAGATTAAAAATTTACCACATTAAAACTAAATATTCAATGGAGGACTTTATGTCAAATCAGTCTATAAAAAACCTGAAAGATGCCTTTGCCGGCGAATCGCAGGCAAACAGACGTTATCTGGCTTTTGCAAAAAAGGCAGATGAAGAGGGCTACCCTAATATTGCCAGATTCTTCAGGGCCGCTGCACAGTCAGAGACTTTTCATGCGTTCAATCACCTGAAGGCTATGGATGGAATCAAATCCACTCTTGAAAATGCAAAAGAGGCCTGGCATGGTGAAAAAGATGAATTCACAGACATGTATCCCCTGTTCATGGATCAGGCAAAAAAGGAACAGAACAATGCTGCGTTTAAGACCTTTTTCTGGGCAAATGAGGCGGAAAAGGTACA
>CAZSZQ010000359.1:0-2552 GCA_964610475.1 uncultured Desulfatiglans sp. | reverse complement strand
TTTAAAATGGTTGTTACAAATTCTCTCAAATCATCTGTGTTATTATTGATAATATTAAACACTCTTTTTAGATCAAGATTTCCATATTCATGCACTATAATATTTCTGAACCCTATTGCGCTCACAATTTTTTCGGTTTGTGCCTGATTAATATAGTCATTCTCCTGAAGCAGGTAGAATATTTCACTTGTACTCCCAGGAACCCCCATATCTTCATCACTTACAATGTGTGAGGCAATATCAATACAGGTTTGTATTGCAACCTGAAGATTAAAAAGCAATATATCCTGAATATCAATATTTTCCAGGAACTGATCAACTGTTATTTTCCTTTTATTTTCAATCCTTTTTATATGTCGTTCAACTCTGGATGCCTTATCAAGTATTACATTTTTATCTATCATTGATTTATCCCAAATAAATTTTCAATAAAACTTTTCTGCATCCTGCCCTTATAATAGGTAAAATCTGTGATCATGGAATACCTTGTCATTTTAAATCTGCTCAATAGCTCAGGAATATTATTTACAATGCATTTTCCATATTTAAATATCTGAAAAAGTATTCCTTCTCCTGCGTTGTTCATAAAAACAAGGTGAAAATCTTCCTTTGTGAGCATAGTCAGTGTCTGTATATAAATATTATATAGAATATCTTCTTCACGCAGGATATCGTGCTTAAGTAATATTGCCAGATCTATATCAGAGACTTTACTGTTTTTTCCTTTTGCATGAGAACCAAACAGATAAACAGCAACGACTTCGGTGCGGTTTTCAAAAAATGATTCGATTATTTTTAGTTTATCTGGTCTCATGGTTGACTGGTTAGAAGTTAAAACATTTTTAACCGCGAACTACGCGAAAAACACGAAAGTTAGTTTATTTTATTGATGTTGACTGATAAACTGATTAAATGGTTAAATGGTTAACCTGTTATCGTCAGGGGTGGATTCCAGCCGGGTTTGCCAACCACTAAACAAATGGCGTGACGGCTACCCCGGTTAAAAATTGTTTTATTTCTTCCTCTTTGATCTCATCCCCGATAAATTCGACTTTCTCACTGTAATCTATGTCGTCAAAAAAACAGAGTTGTTCCCGAAAGAGTTTTTCATTGAAATTGGTTCCAAAAATCTCCAAAGCCCTGTTTGATATTTCCTTCAGATTAAAATGATGTTTTAACAGGAAGTACAGATCAACATAATCCTTCCATTTTGCCCTGCCTCCCAGCGCATACGTTTTCATCGCAGCCAGGTCTAAAAGTGACGGGGTATCGATTATCCCATCTAAGTTTTTCACGGAATAAATTTTATAAGGGAAGTTAAAGAATGTTACTTTAACAGAATTTGTAATTACATGCATTTGATCAAACGCTTCATACAGGAGCCTTTCTATATGGAATCCACCTTTTTCGATCAAATTACTGATTCTCTTACGCTTGATATCTTGATCTGTAAATAAATCAAAATCAACCGACCTTCTGTGTCCAATATAAAGCGCAATCGCTGTGCCGCCCACCAGATAATAGTCACCGGAAAAAGCTTCAAGTAACGGCAACAGTTCCTTCTGTTTATTTGTTAAGATATCATTATGCATTTCTATCAAAATAAAGCTTAAAGAAATGTTTTGTTCGTTTATGGTAGTTTGAGCGCTTGCCGGAGATCTGTCTGTTGAATATATCAGCAACGGTTTTGATTCCAACCAGGTTAAAAAGTTTTTTTACACTTTTCTCATCTCCATAATTCAGCACAGCTTCAACAAGCGCGTTTATGCTTATATTCGGTTTTTCTTCCGGCTTTACCCACCAGAACAAAAAACTGTTTTCCTGAATAAAATTTTTAATTTCAGGATCATTGTCCAATCTTTTTGCCATTGCTGTATTATCTATTACAGTCCCATTATCCAACTGGGTTATTCGTTAACAGGTTATAGATACTCCTTTTTAAATGGAACAAGCCGCATTAATCCCTTTTTTATTTCAAGCCATCTTGGGGCAGATTCAGGGTCCTGAACCAGTTTTTTAGTAAATTCCATAAAGAAAATGATAAATATTCCGAGGAACAAACTGACTACAAAGCCCAGGATTACATTGAGTTTTAGCTTTGGTTTTACTGCCTTTTGAGGTGGTGCGGCAATCTCCAGTGTGTTGATGGTTGGCATATCCTTTGTCTCATCCAGCTTTGCCTGCTCAAGCTGGGTGGTCAGCATGGTTATTACACCTGTTTTTGCCTTTACCTTGAGAAGAAGCTTGCTTTCATCATAATTAAGGGCGGGTATCCGGGTAAGGGGTATGTAGAACTCCACCTTTCCATTTTCAATTTCTATGGGCACACTTGGTTCCTGGGAATTTGTCAGTCTGGTAATATTCTTATTTATTGCAGCTATCTGGGCATCCAACTGCTCAAGCTCATTTGACGGCCCCTTATAAAACTTTTCCTTTGCAGCCTTTTCTACCTCAAGGACAACCCTCTGGCTTTCCATCTCTGCCAGGACCTCCAGTGTTGCCTCTGTCTGTTTGCTTATCGATATTGCCTTATTCTTTTCCTGAAATTCACG
>CAZSZQ010000358.1:0-2564 GCA_964610475.1 uncultured Desulfatiglans sp. | reverse complement strand
TCAGGAGGATTCTTTATGGCGTTAAAGGTGCTGGAAAAGGATGGCTTTTACGGTTATGTAAATCTTGGTGTTCTCTTCATATTCAACATAGCCTCAATGCTCTCAATGACGACTTTTACAATATTTCTCCCCTTCTGGGTCAAGGAATTTTCCTGGAACAGGGGACTGTTGTCCCTGGCCAATAGTATTTCATTGGTAATATCAGGCCTGGCAGCCCCGGCCGCCGGTTTGCTTGTCATGAAGTTTGGCGCCAAAAAAAATATCGTTATAGGCAACCTGATTATGGCTGTTGGTGTTATTTTACTCTCATTCATGTCAACCATGTGGCATCTCTATGTGTTTTACGGGGTCTTTATCGGGATTGGCTTCACTTTGGGCGGCATGTTATCCATGACAACTATTATAAATAACTGGTTTGTAATGAAACGAACCATGGCATTAAGCATCGCCATGGCCTCGGCAGGGCTGGGCGGGATTGTTATTTCGCCTGTCATGATGCACCTCGTAACAACAATAGGATGGAGAGTTACCTATCAGATAACCGCGGTGGCGATATTTATATGCTGTGTCCTTATCCCAGGGCTATTTCTTAAAAACACACCCTCTGAACTCGGTCAGATACCCGACGGATCTGCATCTGATAAGAAAATGGATATTAAGCCGGAAACAGCCCCATCATCAAATATTTACAGGACACCGGTTGATTTTACTGCAAAAGAGGCGATCAGGACACTGTCTCTCTGGCTTATTGTTGGTTACACCACATTTCAGATGCTTGGAATGCAGGCGTTGATGACACACCAGGTGGCATATCTGTTTGATATAGGCATCACTCCAAAAATGGCTGCGCTGGCCGGAGGTATAATGTCTGTATCCATGACAGTGTGCCAGGTTGGTATAGGATTTTTGGGCCTTAAATTTAATATACGCTACCTCGCGATTGCATCAGTCGTAATAGTGATAGCAGGCTATATATTGCTTCTGGTTGCGAGATCAGTTCCCCTTGTGTTTGTATACAGCATTTTCATGGGTGCGGGTTTCGGCATACAAATGCTCGTCATGGGGACCATGATCCCCAATTACTTTGGCATGGCGGAATTCCCAAAGATAATGGGCTACGCCATGCCTATCGGTATAATTTTAGGCGCCATAGGCGCGCCCGGGGCAGGGCACATACGTGATATTACGGGGTCATATATCCCTGCCTTTCAGATAGCCCTTGCTATTGCCGTACTGGCCTTTATCTGCATTCTCTGTGCAAGACCTCCGGTGCACCCGTCATTAACAGTGGCAAAGCCGATGAAGGTCAGGGTTTAATTTTTTCATTACCCTGTGCAGCAGATGGCTATTTTAAGGGACGAAGAAAATTTTAAACTACTATTCACCACAGCCGCCTTCGCATAAAGCTATGGCGGGCCAGGGAGAGCACGGAGGACACGGAGAACCAATTTTAAAATAAATCTCTGCGAACTCCGTGGTGATCTTTGATTTAGCAGTATATTGATAAATTATACCCCCTAAAATCCGGGTGAATTTATTTATTCGGCGCTTCAGCAGTATTATCAAACCATTTAAAGTATTCCTCTGTGCCTCGTATCCCTGATTTTACCAGGTTCTGTTTTTTTTCATCACTCAGGTCAAAATCGGTAGTATTTACTCCCAGTGTATCTATGTAAACGGTTCTTGACCAGTCATCGCTGTGCAGGTGAATGCTCTGCTGGGCGTTAAGCAGCGTATTTATCAAGGCCCATGAATAATCCATAAAGTCATTTATCTTTTTGGTAACAGGCTCTGCATGATCACGGAAAAGAGCAATCTCCTCCTTTGTATCAAGCCTGAAACCCAGGGTCTGCTTGTTGTAGAGATATCTTGATACAGGGCGTTTCATCTTTTTCACTCCCCTGTTTATCTTCTTGTAATATTCCGTCTCTACACCGTCTTCCCCTGATGTATATTTTTCTCTGTCAAACAGCTTTACCGGGTAGTTATCGAGAATACCGCCATCCACATATATATCACCGCGAACACTCCTCTTTGCCGCAAAAAAGAGCGGTATGGACATGGAGATACGCACGGCATCGGCTACGCACATCCTTGGGGTGTGTTCAGGGGAGAAGACCTCTGAAAAACCTGTTGAGAGGTTTGTGCCCATAAAATAGAGCGACCTGAACCCCTTTTTCTCTTTCATGGCCTCAATATCCCCGAATGTACTTTCTGTATTGCCTGTTTTCTTTTTTATCTGCTTTCCTATCCAGCCCCTGAAAAAATCGCCCTTATACCAGCCATACTCTCCTATAAGTCTCTTTGTGTCTCTAATAATACCCCATGAGTCATCCATAAACTTTTTAAAATCGAGTGACCAGAGCACCTCCCTTGTTTCTTTCTGGCTGAAGCCCAGCCCCACAAGAACAGCATTGATTGCACCTGCCGATGTCCCGCCAACCCTCTCAATATCGTTTAATATCTCTTTTTCCTTTAAGACATCAAGCGCCCCTACATAGGCGATGCCTTTGACGCCGCCACCCTCGAACACCAGGTTTCTAAAATTATATGGCATTGTTATT
>CAZSZQ010000357.1:0-2578 GCA_964610475.1 uncultured Desulfatiglans sp. | reverse complement strand
ATAGACAGGTATGGCCTTGAAGAGATAATGGACAGGATCATTAAACTCACCGAAACAAACAAGGAGTGACCTGATTGGATAATATCGCCATTCTCAGGAACAGGATCCTGAAGTCTGTAAAAAACCTGCACGACAGGGAGTTTGGGGATGTCATGGTGGTTGGAGGGGGGATAAGCGGTATTCAGGCATCTCTTGACCTTGCAACAGCCGGTTTTAAGGTTTATCTGGTTGAAAAATCACCCACCATCGGCGGCCATATGGCGATGCTTGACAAGACCTTTCCAACGAACGACTGCTCTATGTGCATAGAATCTCCGAAGTTCATCGAGTGCAACAGACATCCGAATATACAGATCCTGACCCTTACAGAGGTCGACAGTGTTGAGGGGAAGGCAGGAGACTTTGATGTGACCCTGATCAAAAAACCCAGATACATCAGGGAGGATAAATGCACGGGCTGCACAACTTGTGTGGAATACTGCCCGGTGGTATACCCCGACCGGTTCAACCGGGATATGTCTGATAACAAGGCCATCCACATTTATTTTGCCCAGGCCATCCCTCTTGTTGCCTATATAGATAAAAGCTGCCTTTATCTCAGAAACAGGCAATGCAATATCTGCAAAGGGGTCTGTAAGAACGATGCAATAGATTTTCAGCAGAAACCGGAAAAGATCAGCATAAACGCAGGCGCCATAATCCTGTCGCCGGGTTTTGAGCCCTTTGACCCGGGCATAAAGGATGAATATGGTTATGGAAAGATAAGTAACGTAGTTACGAGCCTTGACTATGAACGGCTCTTGTGCGCCACAGGGCCGTATGAAGGAGAAATACAGCGTGCCTCTGATGGCAGGCATCCCCGTAAAGTCGCCTGGATTCACTGCGTAGGGTCAAGACGGGTTACACCCGGCGACAACAGTTATTGTTCAGCTGTATGCTGTACCTATACCCAGAAGCAGGTGATATTGACGAAAGAGCATGACCCGGCCTCCGAATGCACGGTTTTTCATAACGATATCCGTTCCTACAGCAAGGGCTTTGAAAGATTTTACCAGAGGGCCGCAAACCTTCCGGGTGTCAGGTTCATAAGAAGCTACGCATCAATAGTTGGAGAAAACCGGAAAACAGGTAATGTGATTCTAAAGTATGCCGGAGAGGAGGGTGTGACAGAGGAGGAGTTCGATATGGTTGTATTATCTGTCGGATTGACCCCTCCTTCCGATGCAAAAAACCTTGCAAACATACTGGGCATTGAACTGGATTCAAGGGGATTTAATAAAACAAGCCTGGAGAATCCGATTGAAACCTCCTGCCCGGGTATCTTTGTAAGCGGGGCCTTTCAGGGGCCGATGGATATCCCGGAGGCTGTAGTAACCGCCAGCGGGGCTGGTGCATTATGCGGCCAGTTACTTTATTCACGGCGCGGGAAACTTTCCAGGGAAAGGGTCTATCCGCATGAAAGAGATGCCTTGCAGGAAGAAACGAGAGTTGGAGTCTTTGTGTGCCGCTGCGGGGCAAATATAGGAAGAGTGGTGAATGTCCCTTCAGTGGTCGAATATGCCCTGACCCTTCCAGATGTTGTTCATGCCCAGGAAGACCTCTTTTCATGCGCTACTGATGCAGCCAAAAAAATATCGGACACGATCCGGGAAAAAAAGCTTAACCGTGTGATTGTGGCCGCATGCACACCAAGGACACATGAGCCGGTATTCAGGGACACGCTGCGGGAAGGGGGGCTTAATCAATATCTCTTTGAGATGGCAAATATCCGTGAGCATTGCTCATGGGTGCATTCCAAAGAAAAGGAAGAGGCCACCCAAAAGGCAAAAGACCTCATCAGGATGTCTTTAGCCCGCGCAAGGCTTTTAGAGCCCTTGGCAGAATACAGCCTGCCTGTAAACCACTCGGCGCTGGTAGTGGGAGGAGGCGTCGCCGGAATGACCGGCGCACTTAGTCTGGCCGGCCAGGGGTTCGAGGTTTACCTCATAGAAAAGGATAAGGAACTGGGAGGGATGGCTCGAAGGATCTATAGCACCCTGGAGGGACTGGATGTCCAGGCATATCTGAATGATCTCATACGCAGGAACTACCAGCATCCTTTGATCCATATCCTGACGAATGCGCATATTACTGAGGTCATGGGTTATGTTGGTAATTTTATTACCAGACTTGAGTATGAGGGAAGGATCAAAGAGATAAGGCATGGGGCAGCCATCATTGCCACCGGCGCCTGTGAATACAGGCCAACCGAATATCTTTACGGGAAAAACGACAGGGTCCTGACTCAGCTTGATCTGGAAAACCGGATAAAAGGACAGGATGCAAATCTGATCAACTGCAGAACACTGGTGATGATACAGTGTGTCGGGTGCAGAAATGAGGAAAGAAATTACTGCTCACGCATATGCTGCAGCCACGCAATAAAGAATGCCCTGAAACTCAAAGAAAAAAATCCCCTGATCGATATCTACGTCTTATTCAGGGATATGCGTACATACGGGTTCAGCGAGGATTATTACCGCGAGGCTGCAAAACATGATGTTAAGTTCATTCGCTACGAGCAGGAAGACAAACCCCG
>CAZSZQ010000356.1:0-2578 GCA_964610475.1 uncultured Desulfatiglans sp. | reverse complement strand
ATATCAAGTACGCGTGCCCCGGTTTTCAGAGGCAGAAGTGTGATAAGCTGTTCAAGCTTCTCAAGACTCATCGGATTGCAGAGAATGTGATCCCGATGTGCGATGTTAAAGAACTTCCACATGTCCATTGTATATCTCCTTTGATAATACCAGCTAAACTCAAGAATAGCCGGCTTGGCGAAGTTTTTAATGTGAATTGTGAAGGCATGGACGCCCATGAGTAACAGCTCACTGCTTTTTCAGTTTTTCCTCTAAAGATTGGAGTATACCTCTTTCAACCTGATTTTTTAAAGTATATAATTGTATAGAATTTGCTCCAATCCTGCCCTATGATTATTTTTAAAATGATTATTGGAAAGCTGATAATTAACCTGCCAGATAATATAGGCATTCAGGAGATCTTTCGAGTATGGATATCCTTTTGGGTCCGATAACAAAAGTATGTCGGCATAAATATTGTAAAGGGAATTAATACACATATCCCTAACAAAAACTATTAAACCACCTCAGTTTTTTAAGCATCAGGGTGCTGAAAAAAGATAAAATATATACCAGAAATATCAAGGACGATATGTAAATAATACCTGGCTCGAATTGAAAAAATACATATTTTTGGAATAACCTTAAAAAAAACGGATGAATCAGATAAATGCCAAAACTCGTCACAGCAATACTCGATACTATTTTATTTTGTTTAAAAATATGTCTGTTTTTTGCGAAGAGGTAAAAAATCAAAGTCACTCTTATGAAATTAATGATACCAGTGTGATTAAAAATAAAAGAATCCAGTACAATAGCCAGCCTTGAGGCGAGAAAAAAGTTTAAAACAGTACCTGCTATACTCAGCAGGACAATAACAAATATGCCCAAAATATTCCCAATGGGTATTTTATCACTGTAGACATCCACAAAATAACCCATGATAAAATAAACAATATACCATAGAAAAGTACCAAACCAGGACATATTGATTTTAAAAATCGTTAAGCCAAAATCTGAAATCTGGTTTAATGTCATAAATACGGCAAAGATAAAAAATAAAAAGAACATATCTTCTGCAGTCGGTTTTTCGCCTGTAATATATTTGTTTATGAACGGGGTAAACACCATCAGACAAATAAACATGGAGAGATACCACAGGTGATAATAAGCCTTGCCCGTGATAAACATTCCTATTGTCAGTTGCCATAAAAAGGTATTCAGATCCGTATCCCCCACGGCAAATTGAAATATAAGGTAAAAAAGTGACCAGAATACAAGGGGCGGGATTAATCTGACCGCCCGTTGGGTATAGAATTTTTTAATACCCAGATCTCTGCCTAACAATACACAGCCCGAAATCATAACAAATAACGGGACGGCAAATCGTGGAAAAGAGTTCATTATATTAACAAACCACCAGGTGTTAATATGAATAGTGTCAAATTTCATATAATATGTTGATGTTGCATGGACAATTACCACAGCGATAATTCCTAAGACACGAAGGTAGTCAATCCATATCTTTTTCATATTTTTATCCTTAAAGATGAGCTATCCCGCAGCAAGCAGCAGGAATGAATCCGTATAAAAACATATTTCCTTGGAGGAGAAAACAGCTGCACCTCTAAACATAGCCTAAAGTGGGACAACCGTTAATATTAAAATATTTTATTTCCAGTTGATAATTATTTTTCTTTGCACATTTCTCTAACACTGAACAGTACAACTGACAGCAGAAAGCGTCATATCAAATCTCCTTGTACTTATTATCAGATGACACAAGAGGCGAAGCTTATATTATTGTTCTATCTTTTGGATAGTCAATTTATTACTTCTGACTATATAAAATGTCAAGATATTTGAATAGTTACAGCCGTGCCCTTTGACTATACCGAAGAGGTTTTTATAATAACATCTTCTGATATGACAATGCTGTCCTTAATGTGAATATCTTTTCCAATGGTAACACCATCCCATATAATCGAACTCTCTATAATTGCATCTTTACCTATAAATACATTGTTACCGATTACGGCCCAGTTTATGAGGTTAACCGACGGGTCAATGACCGTATTTTCACCTTTGACAAACCTTTTGTTTTCAAACTCCAGAAAGCCGATGTTTGCCTTTGTGTAACTCTCAATTGTGCCTATGTCGTACCAGTAATGTCCGTTCGCAATATATGCATTTATTTTGTTGCCGGATTCGATCAGGGGTTTGTAGCAGTCAGATATGATATCTGCATAGCCCTGAGAGGGAAGAAAATCAAAGATATCCGGTGAGAGCACATGTATGCCTGTAAAGGCGAGCCTGCAAGGGGCAGTATCCTTATATATGGCATTAACCCTGCTATTTTTACCCTCTATCTGATTGAAACGGGGGCAGTCGTGCAGAACCATGGTTACAATAGCCCCTGATTCATTATGACATTTTACGACCCTGTCAAGGTCAATATCTGTAAGGATATCGCTGTTAATAACCATGAAAGTGTCACCACTCAGAAAGTCTTTACAGTTTGAAAGCCCCCCTCCTGTGCCAAGTATCTCATGCTCGGGACTTATTAAAAGGTTCACCCCCGGGATTTTGCATTCTTTTA
>CAZSZQ010000355.1:1198-2597 GCA_964610475.1 uncultured Desulfatiglans sp. | reverse complement strand
ATACAGAGCACTGCATTTTTATCTCCGTACTTTGCATGAAGTTTTTTAACAAGGGCATATGTCCTCATGCCCTTGTATTCATTTGCATCAATCAGTTCCGCATTACCTTCAAGGTCAAGCTTGAGGATGTTTAAATCTCCCTCCTTTGCCTTTCCTTCAACTATAATGGCTGCGATACCAAGACGTCCTATGGCGGCTCCGGCAGTACCGCCCACATTGGCTTCTTTAATTCCGCCAGTCAAAGGACTTTTTGCGCCAATAGAAACCCTGCTTGAATTGAACATGTTTGTTCCGCAGAACAGACCTATTGCAAAAATGAGCTTATTATCAGGGCCCAGCGGATCACAACCTGCCGGGACCTCTTTATTGATAATAATTGAGGTCAAGCCTCTGCCGCCAACACCTTTATATTCTCCGGGCATTGCCTCAATCTTAACTGTCTTTTTATTCATATTAACTTTTATAAAATTCATCTTTATACCCTCCTGTTCAATAATTTAGAGAAGACCTTTTATTGGCATGTGTTGGGAGTATATGAACTAAGAGGTTTTAAGTCAATCAATATTTACAAAATAATCTGTTATATCAATATGTTAAGTCAATTTTGATATAAGGTGGCATGTTAGGAATATCCACAAAATATTTTATAAATACCATTACTATTTATCTAACAGTTCTTATTTATTGGTTTTCTGGTTTTATTAAAAAAACATAATCCGGGATTTGGATCCACCATGAACAGGTGATATATATCAGCGTGCCCTCTTCAGCGCCCCCATATACATTGCAATAAGGGTAATGACTGCACCAATGATATTAATAGATGTTACAGGTTTTTCGAAAAAAAGCACATCCCATAAAAATGATAGGGCGGGTTGAAGAATCAGTGACAACCCTGCCATTGATATTGAAACATGGGGCAGGCCCTTTGTAATCAGATACCATCCAAGACCCGAACAGATTCCCCCATATGAGATCAGAATCAATAAATTCTGGATATCAGGTATAAGGAATGATTCACCGGTTGCCAGTACTTCCAGGCTCCCGAACATAGCCCCGAAGATGCAGAGCCAGGCCATGTTGGCTATTGGGTCAAGGCGAACGGCAAGTTTCTGTGATATCTGTATGGTAAATGTAATACCTGAATAACAAAAGGCGGTAAGCATACCATAAATAATGCCGGTTATATATTGCGGTTCCATTGACTTGAATTCCGGCCCTGTAATGAGAACAAGACCTGAAAAGGCAAGTATTACAGAAAGGATAAAAAGAGGATGCAGTCGTTCTCTTAAAAAAAGCAGGCCGGCAATGGGAAGAATAAATATCTGAAAACCTGCGAGTATAGTGGCAATCCCGGGGCCTACATAAAGTATTGACCTGTGCCAGAAAAAGAGATCAA
>CAZSZQ010000355.1:0-1098 GCA_964610475.1 uncultured Desulfatiglans sp. | reverse complement strand
TTTGAACCTGCGACTTCCACCGTGCTATAGCACAATTAGGTCATAACACCAATTACTAAGGTTTTTAAAACACAATACTGCCATAGAAAAAAGAGGAGGATTTAGTTCCTAATCTCTTTTAGAATAGGATGTTTTTTACTGTTATGGAAACAGGATAATATTCGAACTATTCGCAATATATCGGAATATTTTAAACCCTGAGAAATTGGTAACACCCCGGATTCTTACTTCTCAACAGTATATTCGCTTTTAGAACATCAAGCTTTGATGATACTATTAGATCAAAGAGCCTCTATTATATATGCAAAGTTAGAAATTATGCAATAATGTACTTACCTAATCTATTCCAGTAATAATGGCAACCAGGGCATTGCTTTCGAAGGGTGCGATTTTGAATCTTTAGGATCTGTTTTTCTTTTATATTCCTGGAGGTTTATAAAGCCATCCCCATCCTCATCCCCATTTGCATCCTTTAAAAGGGGGTCCAATTCATTTTCAATCTCCCAACCATCAGGCATGCCATCTGTATCAGAATCCGCTTTTAATGGGTTGGTATGAAGGGTTGAAACTTCAATTCCATCCTTTAATGTGTCGTCATCTGAATCCGGATCGTTTACATCAGTTCCGTATAGCCAAAGCTCATCACTGTTATATAATCCATCCGCGTCATCATCTCCATTCCCGTTACAATTTTCATCATAGTAGTCCTCTTTCCCATTACAATTATTATCCAAACCGTCAGTGCAAATCTCCGGTCTTCCACGATTTATATCAGAAACATTATCATTGCAGTCACCGGAAACAGCTTCAAGCTCAGAGGCCATGAAAAAGCCAGCCTGACTTCCACACTGAATAGTTGAATACCCGCTTGAATACCCATCTCCATCTATGTCCTCATACCAGGTCGGACAACTTACACACCACGCAAGTCCCAGATAACCGCTTTTGTCAAAACTATATTGTTGCCCATCAGATATATCCAAATAATAAGCATTATTTGAGTTTTGAGGATCAACAGTCGAAGTCCAATACCATCCTTCATCAATCTTTACATTGGAGAACGGATGTTTATCAGGAAGCGCCGGATTTGACATGGAT
>CAZSZQ010000354.1:0-2640 GCA_964610475.1 uncultured Desulfatiglans sp. | reverse complement strand
TAAAACCCATTGACTCAAGGGCGCAGTTACCTGCAAGTATCATGAGGTCTGCCCAGGATATCTTCTTCCCATATTTCTTTTTTATGGGCCATAAAAGCCTTCTCGCCTTGTCAAGAATAACATTATCCGGCCAGCTGTTGAGTGGCGCAAGGCGCTGAGAGCCTGAACCTGCGCCGCCCCGGCCATCACCTTGACGGTATGTGCCTGCGCTGTGCCAGGCCATGCGGATAAACAGGGGGCCATAATGGCCGTAATCTGCTGGCCACCACTCCTGTGAATCGGTCATAAGGGCATAGAGATCTTTTTTTACAGCCTGAAGATCAAGCTTTTTGAATTCCTCAGCGTAATTGAATTTCTCGCCCATAGGGTTGCTCAGGTTTGAATGCTGATGAAGGATCTTAAGGTTTAACTGATTTGGCCACCAGTCACGGTTTGATGTGCCGCGGCTTGAAACGGGTTTACCGGACATCCCTGTTACGGGGCATTTACTCTCATTACTCATCTCTATCCTCCTTTTTTTGTTAAACAGATAGATAAAACTGACTATACAGAATTACCTTGGTTAAAAGTTACCAATTTAATTAAACAAAATTGTTCTGATAATCGATTACAAATCAGATTTTTTCCTGACAATCAGGACATATACCAAAAAAATCCAGTCTGTGACTTGTTATCCTGAAACCTGTCTCTCTTACCAGTTCTTCTGCTACATACTCTAAACTGTCAAGATCAGGATCTATTATCCTTTTACATTGCGTACATATCAGGTGTGGATGGGGATCAGGTCTCTTGCCGTCATACCTGCTGCTGTCGGCACCGAAACTGAGTTCTATCACCTCGCCCTGCTCCTTCAGAATTGAGATATTTTTATAAACGGTTGCAAGGCTAGTTGTGGGAAACTCCCTTTTCACCTGTTCATATATATCTTCAACACTGGGATGTCCTTCGCTTTCAGAGAGGACACGGAGTATGGCAATTCGCTGGGGAGTTATCCTGTAACCTGCCTCCCTCATTTTTTTAACCATAATTTCCAGACGTATTTTATGATCAGCCATAATGCCGGAAAATATACCCCTTTTTATATTGCAGGTAAAGCGATAATAATTCCTATATAATAATGATTATCAATTATAATGTATTAATCAGAGATGTCAATAGATGCCGGGAATTTTCAGTTAGTGTCCATTCAAAAAAGTTCGTTTTTTGATGAAAGCTATCAGGCTTCAGCTTTCAGCTTAAAGTATTAAAATCAAAGAGTTGTCTAAAGACTGACCGCTGAAAGCTCCATCCGGAAATTTTCTCTTTCCGGATAGACACCAGTTAATAAAATCCTGCAAGATCCTGTTTTAATATTTCACTATAATATCCGCCTGTAATAGGCTTTCATCCTGCCCTGGGTTTCTTTCTATTGCCTTTGAGAAATAATAATCCAGTCCAAATGTCACATGTTTGGCCAATCCGATTACAAATTCAAACTCACTGCCTTTTACCCCGGTCTCCCCGTCATAGAAATCGCTGTCCGGCCAGAAATCGAGCCATGCATCCTTTTCAAGCTTCCGGTAATTGTATTTGAGCTGCCAGTCACCCAATTCCTTGATCTTCTTGTCTCCTAACATAAGGCCGGCAAGCCAGCCTGTATTATCGCTATCCGCATCCGAAGTTACATACTCACCAAAGATGGCGCCATAGGGTATCGCATCAAAAAATTTAAACCCTAGCTCTGCATCAAAGACGATTGAATCATGGTCATAAAGCCAGTTCCCGTCTTCATCTGTTGAGTTTGTACCAGCACTGTGTACTGACATATCATTTCCCTTTACATTGCTGAACATATAATAGGCACCGGCAAATTTTAAATCCATGCTGTCATTAATCTTCCATTCAAAACCAGGCTGTAATGCTATAAGGGTCGGGTCATCTTTGCTGCTGCTGAACTCCTCTATAAGAAAATATCCTGCTGTAGTAAAAAAGCTTGTTTTTTCCGATAACTTTTTATTTATTACTGCTACCAGCCCTTCAGGGGTTATATCGCTGTCCCATATGAGATCCTTTGTAGTGTATAAGGGGTTTTTCATCTTTCCTGCGGTTAAACTCCATACATCATTTGGGCTATAGGTTGCATAGGCATAATCAAGGTTCCAGCTCTTTGTATCAAAGACATCATCAAATGTCTGATTGTTTGACCTGGGGTCATCACTGCCTGAAGCCATGCCGATGCCAGCAGACCACTTGTCATTAACCTTTGTCTCGACGCCCAGCCTGACCCTCATTCGCCCCCTGTCTCTGCTTGGGTCTTCGTCGTTATCCATATCCTGAGTCTGGTATCTCACCCTTACATCTCCTTTAATCTCTGTGTTTTCAATCCACCCCGGCAGATCTATCTTATCCTTAATTCCCTCCTTGGCCGCCTCAGCCGCAGCCTCCTTTATCTCTTCCTTTTGTTTGGCACCCTCTTTTTTCATCTCATCTGAAAGCCCTTTGGCCTCTTCCCTTGTAAGGATATTCTTTTCCACAAGCTTATCAAGCAGGATATCAACATCTCCACCATAAGCGGCCCCTGTGAAAAGAACTGCACTTGCCATAAATGTAGTCATCATGTTTTTCAGTTTCATTTCAAAATCTCTCCTTAATTTTAAATAA
>CAZSZQ010000353.1:0-2666 GCA_964610475.1 uncultured Desulfatiglans sp. | reverse complement strand
TGATCTTTTCAGCGCAATCACCAGCACCGATTATTATAAGCCTCTTACCTTTCCGATCTGGTTTTACAAGGGCCTTTAAAAAATTGATACTCTTTACCCCTGCTGATTCATCTCCTGCCCCTATCCAGTAATAGAGCCTGATCGCAACACGGTTGCCTGCTATACAGAGAAGTGTAAACACCCAGTCAATGATGAATATTGACCGTGAGAATCCTTCCAGCCTGTGGGTAAAGAAGGTAAGCAATACAATAATAAGCGATGCTATGCTGCCTGCCTTAACAATGGAAAGCAGATCCGCAAGGCTTGTGTATCTCCACATGCCTTCGTATAGATTAAACAGGTAGAATACTATTAACTTGGTAACTATAATAAGGGGTAAAAAACGCTGGAGTATAAACATGGAACTGTCTGGGATTGCAAAATTGAATCTAAGGAGATGGGCAAGATACCATGAAAACGATACCAGCAGAATATCTGTGATAAAAATGATTAAAAAATTATTTAATATTTTTTTGGGCATCAGGGTATCGAATAATCCTTATCAATTAAAATAACGTGTTGATTAAATCCGGGTTGATATTTATTGCGTCTTTTTTGTTTTAACAGCCTATGTTTTATATTTGGATGAATATAAAAAAATATTATCCACACATTCAAGTAATATAGGCACCAGGGTAAATACACTCTTATAGATGTCAATTATTGTATCTGATTTATACTCATGAGATATTTCGTTTCTTAATAGCCTTATTTTTACAAAATCATCCGATGATCTGATTATACCCTTTTTTTCTGCCCTGTTTATACGATCTCTAATAGTTCCTTCATCCTCAAGATCCAGTACATCATAATACCTGAAAATTTTCTGAATTATAAGATCACTCAATCTCGCGAATCTGCTGGTTAATGCCTCAAAACTTTCAAGTTCGTCATTTGTCAACCCGTCTCTTAGCCCGATTACAGTACATTTCTTATAGGAATATACAAGGATATCACGGGCCTTTTCAAGTTCGCTCAACTCATTTTTTATGACATCAACTAAATTATTCATTGCAACCTGATACCTTTCTCCAGGGCCATTTTTACGAATGGGTCATCTCTGTGCCGAGCGATCAGCAGGTCAACCTTTTGTTCCTCAATTTTTTCAAATAATGAAGCCTTAATTTTTATCTTATCAATAAATTCCAATTGATCAGATAAAACCAGAATATCTATATCTCCCCCTTTTTTAAGCTCATCTGTCCTTGACCCATATAAATAGATGTCGGCGTTAGGGTCTAATTGCCTTACAGATTCTAAAATAGCTGATTTTTCTTTTTCTGTTAACCGCATATTTCCCAGGCAAGAAACCTGTTTTAATATTGAACCAAGAACCTAAAACTGAAGGATATAAATAATAATTTCTTTAATTTATATAGTTGTCTTATTAGCTGCAAGGATTTAATAATTACCAAAATCCCCTATTCAAGTAAAGAAATTTGGCATCAGTTCTTCATCTCTTCTGATTCATCCTTGAATCTGGCAGGTATAAGCTCCCCTGCAATGCTATAAAGATCCTTCCAGTGTGGCACAGTCTGACCCACATCCCTTGTCCATGGAGATATACCATAATTGAGAGTACTGGTTGAATCCTTTGCATAAAACATCCGTAACGGCAGACTCATGTAAACACCCTTATGATTGTATCCATCATTAAACCATGGCTGATTTATATTATAGGTATCTGTAAAGGTAACAAACATGCCAAGGACTACACCGGTTTTATACCTCCTGTTTATGTCTATTTTCCAGCCAACATCACCGGCAAGAAATCTTCCGAACTGGGTTTTGAATGTCATATCAAGGCCCGGGTAATAATAGTATGCATTGCCAAGAATTGTGTATCGGTCCACATCCATTAATTTGAAAAGCTCTTTGGGATAACGTTTTTTTACCCAGTCACCCTCAACACCCAGCGCAGCCTTTCCCTCTCCTATAAAATAGAGAGATTCACCTCCGATACCTGCATACATTATATCAAAATATCCCAAACTTACACGGCCGAAAAGCCTGTCAGAGAAACGGATGATCTGGTTTAATAAAAGTCTATCGAATGTATAATTGTCCTTTTTATATTTTGATATATCACTTCTGATAACATCCTGAGGTAATTCTTCAGCCGAAGGAGAGCTGATATTTGAATAAAAAGGCACGTTAAACCGCGCATATGCTGATGCCCCTTTCCATAAATCCATTGTTACATAGGGGGCAATACCCACTGTAAATTTCCAGAATCCTGACGGATCATTCCAGTAGATATCAAGGTCAGGTTTGATTTGCCATGCCAAATTATAATCCTCTTCATCAGCTATTTTCAGATAATTGCCGTTATCCGGAATTGTGATCTCACCGGCAATCTCTACCTTGAGAAGCTTATTTACAAAGGTCTCTTCCGGGATTTCACCAAGGATATATTTATCCATGTGGTCCGGTTTTACTGATACCTTAAGTACAGGGAAATGTTCTCTTTTGATAACAGCGGTTAAAAGACCGGCGTCATTTGGGGAGTGGAACAGCATCAGCCTCAGGATCCTGTCAACCGCCTTCTGGTTTGACAGGTATTTACTGTTCTGAAACTCACAGATAATATTTTTACCATAAGTATAAACCGCCACATCATCAAAACC
>CAZSZQ010000352.1:0-2675 GCA_964610475.1 uncultured Desulfatiglans sp. | reverse complement strand
CCAAGATGATGGGCAATAAAGGCGCCGACCTGGCCGTTCTGTTTATCAACAGACTCCTTACCGCATAGTATCAGATCGGCCTTTAACGCCTTTATACCCTCCGCAAGAAGAATCGATTTTGACCATGAGTCATGATCCTCTTCGGTATCAATTCTGTATACCTTATCAGCCCCAATTGCTATACACCTTCTAAGCTCTTTTTCTGCAATTACCGGTCCGAGCGTAAGCACAGATACTTCAATCGTTTTATCTCTTTCTTTTAATCCAAGGGCTATGTCAAGGGCGGATTCATCATAGGGGTTGATACGAAATATATTATCTTCCGGTTCTATATAGTTTTTAACAGGGTTACGTCCTGTCCTGGCATATGTGAATTGGATCTGTTTTGTACACACTATAATTCTCATATTGATCTCCGTGGAAATTATGAATTCCCAGCTTCATTGATCTGGCACAAGGCTCAAGGCGCAGGGCTCAAGGCTTAATGCTTTTTGTCTTCCCTTGCGCCTTGCGCCCTTAGCCCTGCACCTTTTTTATCTCAACGCCCTCTCAAGAACCTCAATAATATCCAGAACCTCAGGAGGTTCATCAAGCTCCAACCCGTTTATACCATCACTGATCATGGTCTGGCAATAAGGGCATGCTGTGCAAACCACATCAGTGCCCTTTTCAACGATTTCCTCTGATCTTATTACATTGATCCTCTTTCCAAGGTGTTCATGCAGCCACATACCGCCTCCACCGGCTCCGCAACAGAAGCCCTTTTCACATGATCTCTCAAGCTCTGTGAAGCTTGCCCCTGGGATACTCGCTATTATATCCCTCAGAGGTTTATAAATATTGTTTGCCCTTCCAAGATAGCAGGGATCATGCAGGGTGACCATTTTTTGAAGAGGATAGACCGGGGTAATAATATTTTTTGCTATGAGCCCCATCACATACTGAGCTGCATGTATTACCTCAAACCTGTGGATACTCTCAGTTTCTATCTTCGGATATTCGTTTTTAAGGGTGTTAAAACAGTGAGGGCACAGGGTTATTATCCTGCTTATGTTATGTTCTCTAAAGGTCTTGAGGTTCTTTTGTGCCAGGCTCAAAAAGAGCTCCTCATCTCCAAGCCTTCGGGCTGGGTCGCCGCAGCAGAATTCATGAACACCAAGTATCCTGAAGTTAATGCCGGCCTTTTGAAGTATAGTCAACAGCGCCCTTGAGACATCCTGATAACGTGGATGAAATGCCCCTGAGCAGCCTGTCCAGATAATTATTTCAATATCTTTTTCATCCGGCCCAATCGTTTTTACTCCCCTGTTCATTGCCCAGTCTGCCCTGTGAGATGCGCCCCTGCTGTTTACATCGCCATAAAGTTCAAGTGCCCTTATCATTGGACGGGCCTCTAATGGTAATTCACCTTTACCCATGGTGAGATACCGCCTCAATTCTACTATCTTGTCCAGCGGCACCGTATAGACCGGGCATGCCTCTACACAGGCCATGCAGGCGGTGCATGCCCATATCTCATCAGGTGAGATGCACGAATCAAGAGGCATGTTTTTGTCTGATGCAACGATCTCATGGATTGCCCTTACTATAATCCTGGGTGAAAGAGGTTTCCCAGAGATAAAGGCAGGGCAATTCTCTTCACATCTTCCGCATGAAACGCATGATTCTATCTCAAGGAGCTGCTTCCATGATAAATCAGTAACATGGTTGGCACCGGGTGGTCCTTCAGAAGACATGGGCCTCAATTCTCCCCTGTTACCCTGTTTTTTATAAATTATATTTAAGGGAGAAATTATAAGGTGGCGGAAAAAGGTAAATGGGATCAGGGCTATCAGCAGGATAAATAAATAAAGATGTACCCTTATCATAAGCTGCATTAATAAAGGGGATGCTGGTAAAATGGAAGATAGCCAGTAACCAATAGGAGCAGACCAGATATTTTCAGCGTGAACAATGCTAAGCCTGATACCTTCAGCCAGAAACCCGGTAATGAGAATAATTATCAGTATAAGAATGGGTAAAAGACTCTTTTTTGGGCCGAGTGTGTCTTTTGATATTGCGCGTCTTACAAAAAATATTATTGCGGCAGCAAAAAACAGGATACCCAAAATATCAAGCATCACAGAGATTATGGATGATAAAAGGCTGGGGATTATCAGCCTGGTCTGTGCCAGTATAATGATAATTATGGGCAGTACACATCCCCAGAACACCATCATGTGGAGTGTGCCAGCAAATGGTTTCCTGAGTATGGTTTTATGGCTAAGCAGATAGGCAAACAGAAAACCCCTATCTTTCCCACATTTTTCCGGCCTTCCTGAGTATATAGTGCGGAATATCCGTGAAAGGCCAAGGCCCATAATGACAATGGCAAGGGACAGGAGCAAAAGATCTAAAGAGGTAAGCATCTTATGATTTCCCCCTTTTGTCCTGTTTCCATGGGGCCTTTATGATAAACCTTACGACAAGGATTAGCACCCCGAGGATTAAAGTCTGAGTGATTATAGAAAGACCTTTAATTGAAAGGCCGAAATTGCTAGCAGCATGAAACCTGCCCATCATGGCATTTTTGTTATCCTTCATATGACATTTTGCACAGTCATCTTCAGAAAACTTCTCTGGTGTTCCATGTATTGCCATACCCTGATGACAGCCAGTGCAGTTTGCCTCATTAA
>CAZSZQ010000351.1:0-2707 GCA_964610475.1 uncultured Desulfatiglans sp. | reverse complement strand
ATCTGTACCCTGTGGCCATATTTTTCATTCATGAGTTTGTGTGCCTTGATATCGGATTCTGAACCAGGGTCTTCCATAGTTACAAAATTATCCGCACTCTTTACAATATCAGCATCAAACTCAATAAGCTCTTCACGGGTCTTTATACCGAGCCCGGAAAATCTCATGTCGTAAAGTCCCTTTTCTTTTAACTCTTCAGTCTTCTGTATCTCGCTGAAGGCATTGTCTGTGCCTATTGCATAATCAGCAGGTTTTAAACCCAGCTGTGTTGCGCATTCCTTGATTCTGGCAAGCCCTTCGTAGTTGTCCTTTACAGGAAACACAAACCCCCTTTCCTTGGCTGTACCGGTTGTATGCCCGTCTCTAACCAGATTCTTTTCAAACTGCTTAAAGAATTTAATTGCCTGTGTGAAAACGCCCTTTATGGACTTTTGATTCATGGAAAGAAAGAACATCTCCTGAATATCCTGCTTGGTGCCTGGCACATGCTCGCCGCCACATACCATGTTAAATGCAATGTTGGGCATGTAAAAGGTCTTCATACCTTTTGGGGCAAGCAGTTGCCATGCCTCATAACCTGATGCCTTTAACAGCGTCTGGAAAAAGACCGTGGAAGAGGCAAGACAGGCATTCCCGCCCCATTTCTTTTTATTGGGGCCGGCCTTTTCAACAAGCTTGAGATCAAACTCGCAGGCAGCCTTGATAATGTCTTCAGGCCTTTTGATAACCACCTTTTTAGGTAAAAGGGGCACTATATTCT
This sequence comes from uncultured Desulfatiglans sp., assembly GCA_964610475.1. GTDB lineage: Bacteria > Desulfobacterota > DSM-4660 > Desulfatiglandales > HGW-15 > JAAZBV01. Next base: position 1,947 of record CAZSZQ010000351.1, on the reverse strand, counting down.
TTTCAATGGATTTAATTGCCTTGTCATTCTCGATATATATCGCCTCATTTTCACCATCTGATGTGCCTTTGGCAATACCGTTTCTTTCCTCAATTGTCCAGGTGTCACGCCCCCTTTTAACCTTTGCTGTCATTACACCTTCAATGGTGTAAGCTGCATAGGAGGATAAAACCTCTCTTCCCTTGAGTGTAAAATTTGTAATTATTGTCTCTTTTGCCATTATTCTTTCTCCAGATAAGGTTTTTTAATGATAAGTCATCAATGACCTTTTTATTAGCCGCGCAAATCCTGATACTTATTTGGGTTGAAACAGGAGGCTATTATCTCCATTATGTTATGGAATTTCAACTTATTATTATCTAATGCCATTTTTTATTTTCATTTTTAATATATCTTCTGTGACATTTTCTCCTGTTCTTCAACAAGCCTTGCACCAAGCTTGAATGCATTTTCGCAGTCAATCGGAAACACCTCTTCACGCCTTTTCCTTCTTAGTGTCTCATCAATACCATCTGCAACAACCTTTGAATAATCTTTAAACTGGTATGTTTCATAACTCATAAGAGATTCGGCCTTACCTAAAATCATATTCATGATCTGTTCATTTCCAGCAAAAAGTCTGTCATAACCCGCTTTGCCAGCAAACTCCTCAGGGCAATTCATGGTATAAATAAGACCAATCCCAATTTTTTTAGGGAAAAGTGTTTTTGGCGGGAATGTATAGACCAGGTAGGGGAAGAGGAGACGTTCGATAAAAGACCTCAATTCACCTGTAACATCACCGAAATATATTGGAGAACCAAGGATAAGCACGTCTACCTCTTTTATTTTTTCATAAACAGGGGTCATTTCATCTTTAAACCCGCATGTCCCATAGCTTTTACCGTCCCTTATTTTACAGGCAAAGCAGCTTGTGCATCCTTTAAAATTATAATCATAAAGATGGATTATCGCTGTTTCTGCCCCTTTTGATTCAGCCCCTTCAAGGGCCTTTTTTAGCAGTATGCCTGTGTTCCACTCCTTTCTCGGACTCCCGTTGATAGCCATTACCTTCATTCTTATCCTCCTTATTATAAATAGCCTGAAAAAGTTACAATACTTAAAAATAGTTGCAGTTTACCAGATGACTTTCTTTTTATAAAGAGCTATATATACACAGTCCAATCAATTTAAAATTATACCACACAGGGAGAGTCTGATGGAATTTGAAGAAATTGCCTCTGAGATTCACAGGGTTATTACCGGCAGAAAAGAGAATAAACAGGCGGTTCAAAAGATCGCCGCTATCTTGGGAAAGTCACAGCAGACCGTGTACGACTGCCTCTATGGACGAATCAAGATTAATCTGGACTTTATTAAGGCAGCAATTGAAGCAACCGGTGACCCCGATATAAAGGCATTTCTGGAACCTTCAGGGTGGGCCCTTTATCAGAAACCTGTTACAGGTGAAATAACAAGTAACTTTGAAAAAGAGGTAAATGATATCTTTCTTGCGGTTTCACATCTTTCAGAGTCAATAAAGGAGGCCATTAAAAATAAAAAAATGGATAGACAGGAGCTTGCCCATCTTAAACGACTGAGGGCAGAGGTTGCCAGACAGACAGATGAAGTGATGTTGTTTGCAGAAGAGATATATACAAAAAAATGCTGACCATTAAATACTATTATTAAGGAGGGGTGACATGTTTAATAAAAATATTTACGAGTTTCCTATTCTTTACACTAATCCTTTGCCCAGGATTGCCCTGGGATGGGGGGCTTATGAAACAATAGCAGATGAATGCAGGGCATGTCGTATTAAAAAGGCCCTGATAACCACATCAGGTCTTAAGGGGACAGGTATTATTGATGAGATAAAGGCGGTCCTGAAAAACGGCGGTATTGCCTGTGAAGTTTTTGACAGCATAACCTCGAATCCTAAAGATCATGAGATAATGAAGGGCTACA
>CAZSZQ010000350.1:0-2712 GCA_964610475.1 uncultured Desulfatiglans sp. | reverse complement strand
ACTGGTCTGTTACAAAGATATCAGATGTAGCGATATGCGAACCAAAAAAATCACAGCTGAAAAGTATTTTGTCTTCAGCAAGGTAAGTCACCATCGTCTCAGGCCAGTGCACCCATGGTGTGTGGATAAATTTCAGGGTCTTATTGCCAATAGAAATAGTCTCTCCATCTTCAACTGTAACAAATGCATTTTCATCAATGTGCAACAGATCAATAAGCATACCCTTTGCCTTTGGTGTGGCTATTACCTTTGCATCAGGATATCGTTTCAATACGATCGGTATAGAACCTGAATGATCCTGTTCCGCATGGTGTGAGATTATATAATCGATCTTCTTCACATCCGAAAGCTGCCCCGTCAGTTCTTCACTCATTACAGGGTCAACCGAATCAATCAGAACAGTCTTTTCACTGCCGCAAATGAGATACGCATTATATGATGTTCCATCCGGCAGAGGGATGAGTGAATCAAATAACCGCCTGTCCCAGTCAATGGAGCCAAGTTTAAAAATACCATCCTTAATTTTTCTTTTCTGCATAACAATACCTCCTTGTTTATTAGCTGTAAAAGGTTATCTTACTGTTTTTTAGCCAAAGTGCAATGAGGAAAATAATGATATATATCACTCCTGCTGCAACCCCGAGGGGTATTAATGTATCGATAATAAATATCCCGATTGCCAAAAGCAGGCAGATAATGGTCAATTTCCTGTCCGATTTTATTGTCACCTCATTTTCATTTTTATTTTCAACTTTTGTCATATTCAGTCACCCTCTCTTTAGGTATTCTCAAACATATCAAATCCTGGATATTAGCCTATGACATAAGTCAAAAAACATGAGAGAGTGCAAAAAAACCCCAAAAAAAATCAGATGGTGGCTGCAAAATCTATCACATACCTTACACATGTATAGATTATGACAATGGCGAGCATCAACTTGATATACCTGGCCGAAACAAACTTCTGGCACCTTGCCCCCAGATACATCCCTGCCATACCCCCTGCACCGAAAAGTATCCCGAGGAGCCAGTCAGGCGCCACGGGTTGTTCAGTTAAAAACAGGGCTATGATCTGATAGAAGATTACGCCTGCCACTGAGGTGACAAAGGTCCCCATCAGGGCTGCGCCTGCTACAATATAGACAGGCAGTTCGAAGAAGGTAATAAACAGGGGTGCGATTATGGCCCCGCCGCCTATGCCATAGATTCCTCCAACAATGCCGATGATAAAACTCAGGGAAAAGACACCCAGAAATGGAATATTAAATGATTCTCCATAAAATAAAATTGCCAACCGTTTCCAGCTAAAATGAGTAACTCTGATCACAGGCGGAACATTCTCTTCTGTTGCATTGCCGGTATGTATATCCTTGGCCATTTGTTGAAAATGTTTTTCACTTGAAACCCCATTCCCGATGTTCAGTTTCTTTTTGATCAGATCATTAAACAATTTTACCGCTATGTATAGGAGTACACAGGCTGCAAACAGCTTGAAATGTTTGGGATCAGGCAGATACATGATCCGTATGAGGGCTCCCATAAATACACCTGGTAGCGTGCCAAGGATTATAATCCAGGTAAGGGGCCATACCATGCGTCCTTCTCTCCAGTATTGGTATACACCGCTGGGAATCGCGACGATATTGTATAACTGGTTTGTGGCACTTACTGAAGGGTTGGTGTAATTCAAACACGAAATCTGAAAGGGCAGTAACAGAAATGCCCCTGACACACCGCCCATGGACGTAAAGAATGAAATAACAAAAGCCACCAGCGGTGGAATCCATGGGGCAACTTCTATTCCAGCTGTCTCAAAAAACATCGCATTAATTTCCATCGGCTGAAGAATTTGATAATTTTTACAAAATTGACAAAAAGAGTGTCAGTTGAATAGATTATTGTCAAGATGTTTTCATCCTATGCAGGAAAACGATATGAATCAGGATCCCGTACCACGGTAATGGTTTTACAATATTTGACCTGAGTCAATGAAACCCGGGTGCAATTCTGAAATAATAGCATCATTTGTGATTGTTAGAGGATTCAGGTGTATATATATGGGAAAATGTCACGGTTTCAATACGCCTCTACCCTGGAGGGGCAGCTGTAAGTTATATACCTATACTTAAAAAGATAATTTAGATATAGAATAGTGGATAAGATAAACAATCTTGAAAAGGAGAGCATCATGGAAAAGGGTAATTATTTTTCGTCAGATCACAGCAGGCGTGAATTTCTGGGCGCAGTCCCTCTATTATGCGGGGGACTTGCCCTGATTAATGTGTCAGGGCATACCGATGCAAAGGAAGATAAGACCGGCGTGCCTGTCGTGAAAATCCCTGAACGATCTATCTTTATGAAGCTTCCTGAATCTGCCCTTTACGGTATCACTGTTGATGAAAAGATAGAGATTACCCTTAATGATGTTATTAAGGTCCACGGATTTTGTGTGGGTGGAGGGACGTTTTCCTTCAGGGCAGCACAGGAGGCGTTTAAACTCCTGTATGGGAGCGGATTACCAGTAAGACATAAAATCAAGGTTCAAACCTCTCACCATTGCTGCCAGGCTGCAGCGCTTGCCTATATCACCGGTGCAAGAAGGGATTACGGGGCTTATCATTCACAGGGCAACCTTATACTTCTACCTGTGGAGGAGAAAAAGATAATCTTCACTGATATACCAGGCGGCAGGAGTGTTACCCTGAGACCTCT
>CAZSZQ010000349.1:0-2720 GCA_964610475.1 uncultured Desulfatiglans sp. | reverse complement strand
GATCAAGCGTGTAGTACAAACTGACGCTGCCGCCGGGTATCAATGTCTCCCACCTAATCTCTGCATCGGCCCCCCCGGTAAGGGTTTCCCCCCCGTTGGGGTACAATACATCGATTTCCTGCAGCACTGCTGCATCAGACCACACCCTGAATTGCGGCCCTTGATAATCATAAGAACTTATATATCCCGTAACCCAGTTGTAATAATGGTCGGCATCCCAATTATTTTCAACACCCAAAAGATCTCCTAATTCGGTGGTTAAGTTATCGCTATTGCCCCTGTACCACTGGAACATTTGAGCATTGCCGTTGGCGGTATCCTCCAACGCTGCCACATAGCCCATATACCCGCAGTCCTGGTAACCATAATTTCCGATCACATAATCGCGGTTAGCTTCACTGGTCAGGAAGTACTGTTCAACCCCATTTTTCACCATGTTCCACATGGGAACGGTATAGGGCAGAGGTACCGGCGATATATATGCGGCAATACCATCGTTGTTTATTTTAGGTAAGGATGCCCAATAGTTAAATTGATCAGCATTCATCGTATACCAATGCAATCTATCAGCTACGAGAACCCGATAAACCGGTACAGCTTTGATCACCTCGTGCCTGCTGATGAATATATCAGGCAAGGTTTTACCGGGAACAATAATTTTCGGATTAAAAATTAGCTCCACGGCTGATGCTGCGGTGGCCGTAACAATCAGCAGCAAAGTTATTAACAAAGTAATCAGGACAGATTTGGTTTTCATAATTACCTCCACTTTTTTGTTTTCATATCCAAAAACTGTTTATTTTGACTGATCAGCTCCTTTATTATGTATTTTCATCAAACAAACTTCGTTATCGGGTGCAATATATCCTTTGCAAAAGTAATTTTCCTTTCCCAGAGCAAAGGCCCGCCGTAAAAAATAATCGGGGCGCCCGGCTGACCCGGCGGCTGCCCGTTTTTTGCTAATATAGAAATATTTTTTTTATGTACGTTCCACAAACAAAATCAATTCGTACAATTTTTATACATTATAAATAATTAATTAATAAATATTTAAAATCTTTAATGTAACATGGGTTTAAACAAATTTTAAAGGAGGTAGTTACTCATGTGGGTATTTGCGCCTTCAGAAATCGCACAGATCAGTATGAAAATAGAAGAAAACGGCATGGCTTTTTACAGGGCTATCGCCGCGACAGCAAAGGAAAAGGAGGCTATAGAGCTCTTTAATTTTATGGCCGGCGAGGAAGCAGAGCATTATCAAACCTTTAAAGCGCTGTCAGACAAGTTGAAGGGCTGTGACATGCCGACCCTGGATAAGGATCAAGAGGAGTTCATGCGCCAGCTGGCAAACAATAATATCTTTGCCATTTGTGATGACGTCGAAAAATATGCCAGGAGCGTTAAATCCACTGAGGAAGCGATCAGGTTATCGCTGGGTTTTGAAATGGATTCGGTACTATTCTACCTGCAGTTCAAAAAATTGGTGCCCGACCGGGTAAAGTCTGAAATTGACGCCATCATTGAGGAAGAACAAAAACACTACCAGAGGCTGATGGCGATCAAGAAAATGTATACCGGCACCCGCCAGGAATTCTATATTCCCAAAGGCGGCCCGGGAGACGCCGAAATTTAGGCGCAGCCTAAAATAAATTGCACAATTCGAAGGGGGCGCATGGATAATCCAGCAGGCTGCCCCCTTTTTGTTGACTTAGGTGCCTGGCACCAATTTGTTGACTTATGATTTTATACCGGGCTGTTTTCTCTCTTAAACAGGACTGCCAATAATAGCGGGCCCGCCGTCATAACTATGCCTGCAATAGCCAAATCTATTAGTACCAGGACAGCAGGCAGTTTAACAAGCGGATCCGTAAAAACAAGTAATCCCGATATGCCTGCCGCCATGAAAAGCCACCTTATCCAGCGTTCAAGTATTCCCTGGCTGAAAACTCTTGAAACACAGAGAAATGATAAACACATGAAAAGATATCCGATCCCTTCCAACGCCCCGGGTATTGAATATGGGTAATAGTTTGCATAAAGCCATAACGACAGCCCGTCAGTCATTTTATGAATCAGGTTATGCCGCACTACCATCATCTGTATATAGTAGTTTGTGCTTAATATGGCTGTGTAAATTGCCGCAAAAACCAGGGCCAAAAGACCCCATATTTTATTTTCCTCTCCTGCCGATATGTAAATTGTAATTATCATCGTTGAAAATGCCAGTGTCAGTAAAAAACAGGGAATTACCCAGGCTAAAAATGGCAATTGCTGAAAGGATGCAGCATAGTCATCAATACCGTTCCAGGGAGCATGAAGAGTTGGCTGATATAAAATAAAAGCAACAAGGTACCAAAGGTTTAGAATTCCAGTCAGCAATGAAGACCAAAAACCAATTTTAGCTATACTTTGGTTTTTCTCTTTATGGCTTGAAAATGTAATCACAATTTTCTCCTCTAAACATAATTTATTTGAGATGCTCCTTCCAGGAATCCCAAAACCAGATTTTCTCAAGCAGCGCCTTAATGCGCGGTTGTTTATTACCTGGTGTCGTATTCAATCACAACATCTTTCCCGTCGAAATAAAGGAGATCGCCGTCATCATAATGCCAAACAGCCTGCAGCACGGTCGGCTTTTTGATGCCGCCTGTTTCCTCGTAGTTACTGCAAACTGCCGACCATCTCACCCTCTCACTCGTACCGTCAGCCGCCACCGCCTC
>CAZSZQ010000348.1:0-2745 GCA_964610475.1 uncultured Desulfatiglans sp. | reverse complement strand
GCTGGTCATCCTCTCAGACCAGCTAACCATCGTAGCCTTGGTAGGCCATTACCCTGCCAACTAGCTAATGGTACGCGAGCCCATCCTTGAACGGCAACTTTCATGAAGAGGTCACCTTTCATAACAAAAACCGGGGTTCATGTTATAATATTCAGTATTAGCATCGCTTTCGCGAAGTTATCCCAAATTCAAGGGCAGGTTACCCACGTGTTACTCACCCGTGCGCCACTTTACTTTCCCGGGCAAGCCCGGAATTTCTCGTTCGACTTGCATGTGTTAGGCACGCCGCCAGCGTTCATTCTGAGCCAGGATCAAACTCTCCAATTATATCGAGTTATATTTTAAAGCCAAAATTTGGCTTTTACATCTATTTGACCCAAGCGATTACACTATTTAGTTTTCAAAGAACAATACATCTGATGATATACATTTAATTACAAATCAGACGTTATTTTGCCCATTCCTCCAAAAGAAGAAAACGAACTTTACCTTTTTATCTTTTAACTGTCAAGCAATTTTACTAATATTTATTGTAAATATTTTTAATTAAAAAATCGCTTATAATATCAACAACATATACTTGTTCATATGTTGTCAACTCAGGATAAACAGGAATTGCTAATGAAGTTTTTGATGCTTTTTCAGAAACCGGAAAATCGCCAGATTTATAACCGAGGTATGAAAAACATTTTTGCTCATGTAGCGGAACAGGATAGTAGACTTCACAGCCTACACCGTTTTTAAAGAGATAGTCCTTAAGAGAATCTCTCTGTTCTCCTGCATTTATTACATATTGATGATAAATATGCCGCTCTTCCTTTTTAAAAGGCAGCATGATACCGTTCAATTTTTTTTCTTCAAAGAGCGTCTTGTAACTGGCCGCGTTATATATTCTTCCATTGGACCACTTGTCAAGATATTTTAATTTAATTTTTAAAATTGTTGCCTGCAAGGCATCAAGCCTGAAATTACCGCCTATGTAATCGTGAAAATATCTTCTGACATCACCATGGTTACGGAATATTCTAATTTTTTTATCCAGGGATTCGTCATTACAGGTAACGAGACCACCCTCACCAAAAGCCCCCAGATTCTTGGTTGGATAGAAGGAAAAACAGCCATAGTCACCCATGGTACCTGCTCTTTTTACACTCCCATCACTAAATCTGTATTCGGCACCAATGGCTTGTGCGGCGTCTTCGATCACAAGAAGATTGTGTTCTTTTGCAATCTTTAATATGGGCTCCATGTCTGCACACTGCCCATATAAATGAACAGGGATTATTGCCCTAAGCCTTGAATGCTGTTCGGTATTTAAATTTGAAATCAGTTCACTCAGCTTTTGCGGATCAAGATTGTATGTCTGCTCATTGATATCAACAAAAACAGGTGTTGCTCCGACCCTCGCTATTGCACCAGCAGTAGCGAAAAAGGTATACGGCGTTGTGATAACCAGGTCACCCGGACCAACACCCTCAACCATTAACGGTAATAAAAGAGCATCACTACCGGAGGATACTCCTGCTGCGTATTTGCATCCACAATAATCAGCTATTTTCCTTTCGAAATCTTCGACATTTGGACCGCCGATAAAATACTGGGTTTCAAATACCTCTAAAACAGCCGGGACAATCTCATCCCTGATAGTATCATACTGTTTTTTTAAATCCAGCAAGGGAACTTTCAATTCTAATTACCTCGTGTAAAACTCCCGAAAGAACGAATATAAATATCAGATGCGTTCAGGAAGCGGGAACATTTAGCAGTACCTTCAAAAATAGTCAATAGAAAAATGATAGGTAGAATAGAGTAGCCAGGAGTCAGAAGTCAGGGAAAACTGCAATTAATCCTTGTGAAGGAAATATGAAAGTCATAAAACCCGAAAAACGAAAGGTTCCGAGTTCCGCTTTTCTCCTGACTACTGGATTCTGACTCCTGATTACTATTCCCTCTCTTCTTCTATTATCCCCCTTTGCCCTGTTACATCCTGGCTGCTGCCGTTCAATACGCCAATTCTGATACAGGAACTATTTCATATTTTTCAATTAATAACCCTGAATATTTTTTTAAAATATTCAGGGTTTGGGGATGCGGATGCCCTATTCCAACAGCGCTCCCTGAATATCGTGCGATACCTAACAGTCGCTCCATTTGATATTTAAGAGCTTCTTCAGATAAATCATTATCAATAAACAAGCTTTTCTCCGCAGCAGGGATACCTAATGCCTTCGCAACCCTGAAAGCAACGGTCCGGTTGGTAGTGCGACTATCAATGTAATACAGGTCAAATTTTTTTATTTCATCAAGCACATACTTCATTTTAATATAATCTTCAGAAAACAGTGACCCCATATGGTGATTTACCCCTTTCAAACCAGGAAATATCATTATATAGTCCTTTACTAGTGTCTGGATGGCTTCTCTGTCCATATCAGCCATTAGAGCTCCTTCTCCCGGGTTAATATTCGGATACCCCTTTGGCTCCATAGGTAAATGAAGAAGCAGTTCCACCCCCATATCAACTGTTTTGGCTGCTATTTCCTTCGAGTAGGGTGCATTGGGTAATACTGAAAGACATACCGGGACCTCAAGATCCATAAATGATGATGCAAGTAATACATCATATCCAATATCATCTATTATAAAAGCTATCTTAGGTAAAATGCCTTTATCAATTTTCTTTTTCACATAATATTGAAGTTTTAACCGATGACTAAATAAATTATATGTTTTTATATTTAAAAT
>CAZSZQ010000347.1:0-2813 GCA_964610475.1 uncultured Desulfatiglans sp. | reverse complement strand
TGATTTCTGGGCAGGGCATAAGGACCCTCTGGAATGGTTTATAAATGAGGCCGGCTTACCTGTTGATGCCAAAAAGGATCTGTATGAGATTTTTGCCAACGTATCACACGATGAGCTGAAAAAACTTAAGGAAACACTGGAAAGAAATATCCACGAGCTTAAAGATGACAAAAAGAAGTTATTTAAGGTACTGATAAACCTCCCCGGATACAGGCAGATCGCCGATCATTACAGGAATATCCCCAGACTGCTCTTTAAAAAGGGTGAAGAAAAAGAGCGCGGTCAATACTGGAAGCTAATCTTTCTGTTCCATATAATGAATACTGACGGGCTTAATGTAATACATGAAGAGACACTCAGGGAGGTAAACAGGACTTTAACCCTGCTTATAAACACTGAAAAGCCCAAAAACCTTCAGCCTTTGATCCTGAAGACCTTTGGAATACTGAAGCAGAGCGTAAACCTCTACCCTGGCACTGCGCTTAACTGTGTCGGGAATATGGGGAATGCCATATACAGAACAGATGAAAGCGAGCTGGTCGACTTTTTTCTTGAGAGCGTAATGGAGCTGGGCTTTCAGACGCCTGATTTTAAAGGGGTTGGCAATGACTGGCAGGCAAAGGTCAACATGGCCCATATCCTCAATATCAGGACATGGCTTGAGATCATTGAAATAAACCCTGCATGGTCAAAAAAGCTGCTCTCATCACTGATAATCTATCTCTCTATTGGGGGGGTATATATAAAGGATACTGACCTTTTTCCCAGGGATATCACAAACCTGCTCAACAGTGATATTGCAGGCGTATACAACCTTATTAAACAGCTTACCAGACTCTTCCCTGCCTATTTTAACGAGATAGGGGCAGAGGGACAGTTGAGGGATATCTCAACAAGGCTCGATGAAATAACCTTCAGAAAGGATGAGCTAGTACACTTTCTGCGCAAGCAGAGCCATGTTGAAAGCAGCAACAGGATCATAGGCCTGATGGAGGCAATGCTCCATTTCTGGCTTACAAAAGAAAGGGATGGCCTTGAGGAATATCTGCCTCCTGACATATACATGCAGGTCGAACAGGAAGGCCCCTATTTTGACGGGGTTCATGGGCTGATTAACGACCTCTTTGAAAAGAAAAATCTCAGTAACATAAAAGATCTGCTTGACCTTGATATAAGTGTCATAAAGGAGATGGCTAGTGTAAAGCCTGTTGATAAAGAGAGGCTTGAGCTTTCTTTTATCTTCTACAAACTCCTTGTGCAGAAATATTCCATTGATTCACTTGAACTGGAAGGCTATGTAAACCAGCTTCCAGCAGGCTCATTCCCTGAAATAAACCTTCTTAAGGAGGCGTTGAAACAGGAAGACCCCTATTCAAAGATAAATAATCTCCTCGCCTATCTTGAAAGGTTAAAGGCGATAATACTTTCACAGGAGAGATATGAGATAAGGGAGGACATCTATCATAAACGCCACTTTACAGTTGATATACCATCCATGTATGGCAGTTATCATGAAAAAAAATTTGATGCCCTTGGCCTGACATTCAGGCTTGAATCTCAAGTCAATACACTTTTTGATGACCTTGTGCAGAACACCGACCTTGGCCTGATCACACGTGAGACCTTTTTCAAGATCAATGATTACCTGATACTCTTTTACAGGGCGCTTAAACTTGATGGGATCATATCATCAGAGATAGATAAACAGCTCGACCTTCTGGGCCATTCGCTCAGGGTAAGGGGTTTTACATTCACCCAGTTTATCGATATCTTCAGGGGATTTTCACAGGCAGTAAGCAACCTGGTAAATGATTACTTTAACTCCATCCATGAAGAGAACCTGACAAAAATAATAACAAAGCTTCCCAAAGAATCACTTCTGCCCAAGTATCACCCTGAGGGCGGGTTATTTGACAGGGACAGGCTCACTCACCGGGTCTCAGAGGTCTTTTTAAGGGAAAGGATAGCCTTTGCACTGGGTCTGCAACAGCTTGATCTGTTTTTGACCAGGATCATGAGCACACTATTCAGGCAGGCTGATGAACTGCCCAATGAAAAGCTGCACCTGCTTCTGAATTATGACCCCCAGAAGGCCATCTCACCCATAGCAGCCCCTAACCCGTCTGTCTCAGGGGTGATACACATGGGAAACAAGGGGTATAACCTTGTAAGCCTGCATGAGAACGGTTTCAGGATCCCTCCCGGCTTTATTATAACAACAGAGGTTTACAGGTACTGGGAGATAATAGAGGGGTACCAGCCCGCAGAGATAAATTTCAGAAAACAGGTGGAAAAAGAGTTGTCAGGGATTGAAAGAGAGACAGGGAGATTTTTCGGCAACCCTGAAAAACCCCTTCTCCTCTCTGTAAGAAGCGGTGCTCCTATCTCACAGCCCGGCATGATGGATACATTTTTAAATGTCGGGATCAACGAAGAGATAGTACATGGAATAATTAATATCACGGGGAATGCATGGTTTGCCTGGGACTGCTACAGGAGGTTTTTACAGTCATACGGTATGGCATTCGGTCTGAACAGGAATGACTTTGATGATATCATCGGAAGGGCAAAGGAGGAGCGTAATGTTCTCCATAAAATAGACCTTACCGGTGAAAAGATGAGAGATACTGCATTTAAATACAGGGAATTTATTATCGGGCAGGGTATAAAGCTGGAAGAATCACCTGTTAAGCAGCTATATATCATAATAGACAAGGTGCTCAAATCATGGAACACAGGCAAGGCAAAGGCATATCGTAAAATCATGAAGCTCTCTGATGACTGGGGAACAGCAGTGATCATCCAGTCAATGG
>CAZSZQ010000346.1:0-2829 GCA_964610475.1 uncultured Desulfatiglans sp. | reverse complement strand
CGCAAGTTCGAATCTTGCTGGGCGCACCATCTATAAAAAACAGTTCAGCAGAATAATTGCTGACCTTTTTTTCTCCCTTATGAGCTTTGTGCTTTCAGCCTTCTTTCCTGCGCCTTATGCCAATTCCTATTCCGTCCTGCCATAATGCGATGTAAGCATAACCTCCACCCATGTAACTGGCTTTCCGATCCTTCTGAAAGTAAGGGGGCAGTGTGTCATTCCGGCAGGCACTGTTACTATGGATGGCTTGGTAATAAGCTGCTTCTCGCCCTCCATATAAAATTCTATATCTGCATCAAAATCATACTTGTCTTTAGGGTTGCTTCCGAAAAAACACATTACATGCGGAAAATCATGTTTATGCGGTGCTGTTTCATCTCCCTCATCATCGGCCTCGGTTATTACAGAGTACAATATCTGACAATCAACCCCCAGCTTGTCGGGACTCGCTAGAAATCCCTCGAATACCTCGCCTGTATGCAATTTCCCTTTGGGTGTCTCCAGGATGTATTTTGAATATTTTGATTTGGCCATCTTACTTATATCCTCCTTATTGATTTGTTTATTTTAAAAACCAGGGTAAAAAAACATGTTGTTTTTATCAATAGATGAAAACTTAATACACTGTTTTTCAAACTGCACTGTAAACACCTATGCAGGCGCTCATCCGGAGTTAATCATTTTCCGGATTGACGTTCTGATTATCTTCCTCCTGAGGGGGGGTATATATACGGGGCATTGTTTTTATCTTATGTTTAATATGATAAATCATTAGTCTTATAAGAAAGATCCCTGAAACGAATGGGATAAGCATCATGTTGAAATTTTTTGACCTGATATAGACCAGACCGGCGATTAAAAAAGAGAGGCCTATTAATAGCGACCCGATAAAATTATAGAGCGTTGTATCAATTTTTACTGTTTTTTTAATAAAATGGATAAAATGTATTATTGGCCAGTGCCTTGCCAAAATAATGATTAAGGCGCCTGTCAGGATAAATAATAATGATATTACCCTAATTAACCCGATTCTTCCTTCAAGCATCAGAGGGATAACAATACCGATAATCCCGACAAAGATTATAAGGACAATAATAATACTGATTAAAAAGCTTATGATTTTTGCCGATATGGGGTGTTTGATGTAGTTCGACATATTGTGTTTTTTATCTGTCAGTCATTTAGTATCCATCCGGAAGAAAGAATATTCTGGATAGAGCTTTCAACGATCAGCTTTCAGCTAATCTCTTGGTTTTGATATACAGTGTAGAGACAAACATGCCTTGTCTCTACGGATGAATGCCTGCCCTTCCTTGTCCTACACCATAGCGTAGCGACAGATGGAAAGCATTTATTTTATTATGCAAGATTAAACGCATTATTAAAGAGTCCATAAATTATGTCAACAGCTTTAATGAGCTATCTTGGCAGCATGCCTTTCGGGATCCTGCATCTTTTTTTTGCATAGATCCAGAATAGCGTGCTCAGGATGCCAAGTATTATATTAATTGCTCCCAAAACTAATATACGGTTGCTCCAGCTGAAAGAAATAATCACAAGCCCGAGACTTCCAAATGAGCCCATAAAACAATTCATCAGAGAGGCGGCTGACCCTGTATTTTTATCCTGCTGTTCAAGTAAAAGGCTCATGGACGGGGGGCGCTGAAGCGCAAAGGCAGCACTCCCAATAGCAATAGAGCCAAGGAAGAGTGCAGGATGCAATCCCCCGAATAAAACAGTAAGAATTCCACTGACTATGCTAATTGCGAAACTTACAGCGATTATCGTCAAGGGCTTTATAATCTGTGATATACGGATATAAGCCAGGGCAACAAGAACACTGATACCTGCGTTTACAGCGAAATAGATACTGTATTCAAACTCGCTGAGCCCGAAGGTCTGCTGGAAAATAAAAGACGATATACCTACAAAGGCCATCATGCCAAGTGGAGCCATAGCAAATAAGATTACCAGCCTCATAAAAGCGAGATTTTTTAAAACAACTCCCAGTTTCATCATGGATGCAGGGATGCTTTCATCCGAGCGGTCATGATTGGTTTCTTTAAATAAAAAGGCAAAAACAAGCGTAATGAAACCAAGAAAGGCTAATATGAAAAAAATACCTCTCCATGTAGTATAATCAAGTATCTTGGCCCCAAAGATCGGCGCTATTATGGGTACAAACCCGGTCAATGCCCCGATTATGGCAAAGGCCTTTTCTTTTTTTTCAGGAGGGAAATAATCCTTTACAATAGCGGCAGGAATAGCCATGCCTGATCCGCACCCTATTGCCTGGAAGACCCTTGCAACTAAAAGCATATATATATTGGTGCTGACCGCGCAGGCGAGGCTTGCCACAACATATACGCTTATTGTAGTGAGAATAACCGGTTTACGGCCAAACCTGTCTGAGAGCGGGCCAAACAAAAGACCGGACAGGCTTATAATTATAAAAAATGAAGAAAGCGTCAAGTTCACAAGTTCGATAGATGTATTTAGCTGCTCCTTGATCAGAGGTGTTGCCGGCAGATACATGTCCGTGGCCATCATGGGGAAAGAGGAGAGTATGGATATAAACACCATCATGGCGGCAGGACTCAGTTGCCGTGGTGTAAAAATTTTTTGTTTAATAGTTGAATCTTCAATCATAATTAACTCCAAAAAAACAGCCCGGTCAACTAACAACAGTGCTGCCGGAGTATCTGTATTTATTTTTAATAATGCTTTTATTAGCTGCTAAAAGGATAATAAAGGCTGTGAAAATAAAAACGCTTAAAGTGAAAGCACCCTTGATAGAAAAGATATTCTTTATCGGCTGTTATAAATGTC
>CAZSZQ010000345.1:0-2859 GCA_964610475.1 uncultured Desulfatiglans sp. | reverse complement strand
GATTCCTGCCGCCATGGTGGAGCGTGTTGAGGTACTGACCGGCGGCGCTTCAGCCATATATGGTGCCGATGCGGTATCCGGTGTTGTCAACTTTATAATGCGCAAGGTCCAGGGGGTGGAAATAAGCCTTGGCACGAGCGGATACCAGCATGATAACGACAACAAATACATGCAGGGATTGATGGATGATGCAGGGTATAACTATCCAACCGGCAACACCGGATTGGATGGCAGGACATATAATATTGACTTTATTGCAGGCAGCGACTTTGCCGGAGGAAAAGGAAACGCAACAGTATATGCAACATGGCGTGAAAATAATGAACTGCTTTCAGGTGAGCGAGACTACTCCAGCTGTGCGTTGGATGCCACAGGCACCTCTTGCGGCGGTTCAGGGAACACCCCTGTTCCAAACTTTTATGTTTATCCCCGAGACCCGGTAACAGGCGAGTATAATTATGATGATGAATTCTTTGCAACGCTTCAACCTGACAGCTCTCTTGCAGATTGGGATGGTAATCTGTACAACTATGCCCCGATCAACCATTTTCAGCGTCCTGATGAAAGATGGTCGGCAGGCGGACTTTTTGATCTCGAAATAAACGAGCATGCCACTGCCTATATGGAGGTTCAATATTTCAATGATCACAGCCGCGCCCAGATCGCTGAATCAGGCACCTTTTTTGCCGAACCATACTATCTCCCATTAGACAATGCCCTCTTTCCCGCAGCCTTTCAGACCTCCCTGGCTAATCGTTTTCCGGGTTCGGACATGTTTGAGTTCTGGATCGGAAAGCGTAATGTTGAAGGCGGTCCCAGGGTTGAGGTGCTTGATCACAGCAGCTTCAGGATTGTTGGCGGCGTCAGGGGGCCGATCAACGATAATTGGGATTATGATTTCTCATACCTGAAAGGCAGAACAACCTCTTCTTCAACATACATGAATGACTTTTTTGCCCCCAAACTCGCTCTGGCTGTAGATGCCGAGGCATGTGCGGCAGATGGTGACTGCGTACCATATAATATATTCACATACGGAGGTATTACACCTGAGGCAGCAGCCGCTCAGGGTGGTGTGGCTGTTTCCAATAATGTGACATCAATTCAGGTGGTTTCCGGTCAGGTAAGAGGAGATCTTGGTTTTGGTCTTTCTGCAGGTAATATAAAGGTTGCAGCAGGATATGATTATCGTGAGGAAACATATGAAGATATAAGGGATTATGTGTATGAAGAGGGTCTGCTTCTAGGACAGGGAGGCCCCCGTCCAAGTCTCTCAGGTGACTTTAATGTCTCTGATCTCTATGGCGAGGCAGATATACCATTACTGGCAGATTTGGCTTTTACCAAGAATCTTACCCTTAACCTGGCCTTGAGATGGTCTGATCACAACATGACCGGTTCAGCTACCACATACCGTGCCGGATTGGACTGGAACACCAATGATATTATTCGTTTTCGTATGGGTTATAACCGGGCCATCCGGTCTCCTAATATTGAAGAGCTTTTCGAGACCCAGTACGTCAACTTATGGAGCGGTACAGATCCATGCGCAGGCGCAGCTCCGATATACTCTCAGGCGCAGTGTGCTTTAACGGGTGTGACAGCAGCCCAGTACGGGATCGTGCCCGCAAGCCCTGCAAGCCAGTACAACCATCTGCGCGGCGGTAATCCTGATCTTGATCCTGAGGAAGCCGACACTTATACACTGGGAATTGTTGTAGAACCCATGAATACCCTTAAATTTTCAGTAGACTACTGGAGCATCGATATAAGCAAGACGATCGATCGTATCGGCAGCGAATCGGCACAGATCATTATTGAATTATGTGCGGAAAGAGGCGTGTTATGCGATCTCATTCATCGTTCCCCGGCCAACGGGAATCTCTGGATGGGTACGGATGTGTATGTTGAAAATACCATGCTGAACGTCGGCAAGCAGAAATATGAAGGTATTGATGTGGCCGGTACCTATTGGGCTGATGCTTTGAGCGGTACATGGAATTTGAATGTTATCGGTACACTCATGCTCTCAAAGGAAACAACACCTATTGCCGGGGATTCCAGTACTAAATTTGACTGTGTCGGCGAAATCAGCACCAGGTGTTATCCTACACCCAATTTTCGCGCTACGGCATCATTAGCCTATGACTCACATGAATCATGGACTGTTACAGGAAGGTTGCGCTATTTCAGCAATGTTGATTATACGGAAGATCCCCCTGTCGACGAAATCGTAAATCTTAAAACAATGCTTTACTTTGACCTGGATGCCAGTATCAAATTCTGGGGAAATCACAGTTTCTCAATCGGTATTAATAATGTTCTGGATAAAGATGCGCCGCTTGTCGGAGATACAATGAATCTGACATATGGGAATGCAAATGCGATTACAGGGTTCTATGACACCCTGGGCCGTTTTATTTACAGCAATCTGACATTCCGCTTCTGATACAGGAAAATGTCTTTATAGATAAAAAAGGAGCCGGGTAAACCCGGTTCCTTTTTTTTTGAGCAGAAACAACCCTTAACCCCAACTTTGCACTAGAAATCTTTGAAAGGGTTTTCAGGCTGCAGCAGGTGACACTTTGATAGTGGATCAGGGTTTAATTCAGGGTTTGACTATAACTTTTCTATCCTGTAAAAGGAATGTTATGTTAATTATATAACCACTTAATAAACGGGCGATTTTATGATTAAGTATTTGCTGAGTATTTTATTACTCCTGGCTGCATCTGCTTCAGTTTTTTCATCATGCAGCGGAGAAAAAAAGACAGGTGCATCAGAAACCAAAAACCAGATCCTGCATATAGGGAACGGAACAGAGCCCCAGGGACTTGATCCGCATGTGGTAACAGGCAT
>CAZSZQ010000344.1:0-2861 GCA_964610475.1 uncultured Desulfatiglans sp. | reverse complement strand
GCGACCAATATAGGACCGGCATGTAAAAAATAATAACCTTTTAAATTGTTTATATCCATGCTCTATTAAAGAATGGATATAAACAAGAGATTTAGCAAACATATATCGGGGCAAAAAAAAGCTAAGCCTGGATATTAGTAACAATGCCCCGATATTTCTCAATCATTCCAGTTAAAACATCTTGTATATTTCATCTATTATTAGTGGAGCCTTTTAAAAAATGAAAAAACTAACCTGCCTGTTTATATTTTTTATTACTCTGGTTTTCTCCACCCTTACTTTAGCTGAAGGGGGAGGCCGGTACCATTCAAAAGATGCATGGTCATTTGGCATACATGGCGATACGCAATGGACACTGGCGGAAGATGCTGCAAACCCAAATTTTGTATCCGGGTCTATCCTGAAACAGGTAAATGATGAGTTCATCCGGCATGGGGTGAAACTGGTTGTTGCCATGGGAGATATGTCCGACAGGGCAAAACCGGGGGCAATGGCCGCAAGGGCCGAATATGCAAAAACATTATATGATGCAGGAATCGGGTTTTTTCCTATGAGGGGTAACCATGAGTCATACGGCTGGCTTTTCAATTATGCCCCCGTTGAATCAGAGATTTCTGCCATGCTGCAAAACTTTCCGCAAACACAAAAGGAGATGTTCGGCGCATATAATCTTTCCAGTCCGGTAACGCTTGATGGGAAAGAAAATAATGAGTTGGCCGGGTTAAGTTATTCGTTTGATTATGGGCCAGGGGGGAATAACGTAAGGTTTGTTATCCTGGATACAGAAGACATCAGATGTGAAACAACTGAAATGAAACAAAACGGAACAACAAACCCTTTCTGGCCAAAGGAATGCAAAAACTACCCCATACCCTCTCAGCAGGAATGGATAACAGACAGACTTAACAAATCCGGAAGGAATGCCACTCATGCGATTATATTGTCCCATCGTGCACCTATAAGCGAAAATCATACTGATTCACCTTTTAATCCAAATATCATACTGGGACAAAAACCGATCAACCTGGATAAAAATCCTGAAGGGCAAAATGCCTTTTTTGAGAGCATGGATAAAAACGATGTAAAATTATATCTTGGCGCCCACGATCACATACACCACCGGTCTATTATAAAGAGTCCTGACGGTAAGTCCCGATTTCAGGAGATAATCGCCGCAGGTTTAAGCACCAAATTTTATGAACCCTCGCCTATCCCTTACCCAAGGAAAGACAGACAGGGTAACATAACAATCCCCGATCAATGGTATGGACAAAAAGAGAGGGAGATATCTCTTTCACAGGAAGAAAAAAATATAGGCTACTATATTTACACTGTAGATGGACCCAGGTTAACAGCAGATTATTATTCGGATAAAAATGGGAATTATGAGTCAAATAATAAATTTCCTTATGGAGAAAGCAATCCTGATTTTCCAAAAGGTATTGCACCCAGTTTCAATTTTGTTAAAAAAGAAACCTTTGGCTACAGCCTTAATGGCAAGGAATTTCTGGTTGGCCAGGGAGAATCATATACTGTTATACGGGACAAGTTTGAAAATACAACGGCAAGGATACTAAATGGGTTTAATAGCAGCACTGCGACTGATGCCAATAAACGTAAACTCACAAAGGCGGTAGAAACCGGCTGGGTAAAAAACCCCAATCCAGACAAACTCATAAGCGATATATTTTCGATATGGGGGATGTCTGACCTGGGAGTCAATGGACAGACCGATACCTATGTGCTTTCAATCTCATTTGGTCTGAATAAAAAAGGAAAAAGCACCAAAGGGAAAATTTACATATCTACATTTGTTAATGGGAAATGGGTAAATGCAGTTGATGAAAATTTCGGCGGAGATAAAAAATATATCCAGGGCAAATATAAACCCGGATATGGACTGGGGACATACGGATATGACAAAAAAACCAAAACCGCATGGGCTGTTTTGAATTATAATGCTGACTTTGCTGTTGTTATGGGATATTAACTTATTACTTCACAAACTCATTAAATAGGTTTATACTTATAATTCAGATAGGGGTTTTGTCGCTTAAACAAATTGCTCTACTGAACCACATGAGCGGGTTTCACTACAGGCCGAATCTCACATCCATCTGCCCTTTCCACTTAGTAAAATGCCCCTTTTATCCTATAAAAGTTACTTTTAAGGGAGGAGTAGTGATATGAAGACATTATTAAAAATTTTGTTAATAGTGGTTCTGGCAGCTTCCTTTGGTTTGGTAACTTACGCCCAGGAGGATTTGTATAACAAACTCAACGCACGGCTCGCAACACTCTATAAACAGGGAAATACAACAGAGGCCATTAAGGTGGCTGAAGAGGCCCTGCAGGTGGCCATAAAAACATATGGCGAAAAACATGCCTATGTCTCTGCCTCTCTAAATAATATTGCATTGCTCTATATCTCCGAGGGAAGGTATGAAAAGGCAGAGGAGCTATATGAGAGGTCGCTTAAAATAGCAGAGGATCTCCTGGGAAAGGACCATCCTCAACTCGCGGGCATACTTGAGAACATGGTAAAATGCAATGAAGAGCTGGGCAAATTTGATAAGGCTGAAATGTTTGAAGCAAGGCTGGACAACATCCGGAAATAATAGAAAAGACTGGGCTCCGCATATCATGTAATGTTTTTAAACTGGAAGGCTTTTATAACAATAAATTTATTTCATTGAATAAAAGCCTCCCATACATAGTACTACCATTCGAGAAACTGCCTATTTATTCCTCTTTTTGGGGCTGTATTACTGCTATTCTATCAATATTTCCGCTCACAAATAAAAAATTTACCAACTGGGATTTTTCTTTGACCCGATCCATTCTTTCATCTGTTCATTATA
>CAZSZQ010000343.1:0-2888 GCA_964610475.1 uncultured Desulfatiglans sp. | reverse complement strand
GAACTGTCAAGGCCTGTAACTGCTGTAGGGTTCAGGTATTCATCGGGGTTCATTATCTGTCTTGAGGAAACTGGAGGAGAATTAAACGCAGCAGTAATAATGGCCGGACCTTTTTTATCGACTATCGCTTGAACAAATTCAGACCCCTTTACATAAATACTATGATAGGTCTGCTGCTGCATCCGGTTGATATCACCCGAAATGCCTGCAGCAGATCTCACAGATGTCTGTTTGGCTGTTTCGCTCATATTCAGCCTGTCTGCAATTTTATTTGTAACATATACAGCATGGCCCTCCATAAGCGCATTAAAAGCACTAGCTGTTTCTACGGTAGTTTTGCTATTCATTTTCTCCTTTAGATTAAAGTGCTGATCATCAAGTGCATGAACCATCTCATGGGTTACAAGCAGAAATACGAAATCCTGAAGCTGATCATCCTTTACCTCAAGTGCCTTGACCACAGTAAGGACATTATCAGGCACAATGAAAAAGGCCTTTTTTGCAAGAGAATATTTCCCCAGCATCGATTGACTTGCGAGCTGCGCTGCCATTTCTGCCTGCCGTGCAACCATGTCATCATTGGTTATATTCAAAAGCCTCTTTATCTGCGGAATAAGGTCCTGGGTCAATTCATCCCGGATTACATCTCTTTTTACTATTTCATATTTCATCTTCTTTTTATATTTCATCTCAGTAACCTCTTCAAGAAGAGGTTCTGCCTTTTCTATCATTGCCTTTACAGTCTTATCGTTTATCTCAAACCGCTGTTTATCTTGCGGAACCTGCACAGCCATTGAATTATCTTTTGTTGTTTCACAAGCTGAGAATATACAGCCAGAAATCAGGATGAAAAGACAAATGTTAAGCCATTTTCTTAAGTGAATAGTTGTAATTGAAATCATTTGATATCTCCTGTTACTTGATTTGATTAAAAAGTTTTCATATTTAAAAGACCCTATAGTTAACCTTTCTTTATTTTACACAACATTTGTTTTTCGTAGGGTCAAAATTTATTCCCGAACTAATATTATGTAGAGACAAGGCATGCCTTGTCTCTACAATGTGACTGTGAAATATTTAAAAACGCTGAATGATCCATCTCCACTGATAAATTTACTTAACATTACAGAGCCGCTGATTTTTCAGTTTTATCCGTCTTTTTTAATTCTGCATAGATTGTATCGAGGATATCCATCATTGATTCTTTAGTAATATCATCATAATTTATAGAAGCAATGGTGATATAGATTTCGTCAGATAAAGCTGTTAGTTCCTTTGTTAATGTTGCCTCTTTATCTGTTTTCTGCTCAACCTCTTTGTATCTTACAAAATCAAAACCCTCCTGAACAGATTCCTCATCTTTTAAAATATTATAGGAGGTATTAAGTATTGCCTTGAACTGTGCCTCCTGTGATTTCTGAATAAGCTTTGAAGCTGTATCAAATTTCATTGCCCCAACTTCGTCATTAAAGTTGAGTACCTGGACTGTAACAATTGATGGTTTAACAGCGAGTTTAATAGCGGTAAATGCAGCTCCATCCAAAAGATTATTTGATATGGCTTCTGCCTCCTCCTTTTTTAATCCCTGGGTAGCAAGTACATTCTGTAATATCATTGTGCCTATTGTTGTTATCTGGGATTGCATACCATCTGTCTTAATCTTACCGGTAATGGATTCAATCAGCTTATTACAGTTAATGGATGAGAGGGTAGCAGGATTAAGATACTCTTCGGGGAATAATATCTGTCGAGTGGAGACAGGCGGTGTCAAAAAAGCTGATGCAAGACCTTCAGCTCCTTTTCTGTCAATTATTGTACTTATGAATTTAGCACCCTTTGTAATGTATAAATCAAAGTTCTGTTTTCCTGCTCCGCTTGTTTCATCCTGTATGGTAAGGCTTGCCTTTGATGCGTTTATGTAAGTTTTCTCAGGTATCTTCTGGTTATCTCCCATTTTTTTTGTAACATATGCCGCGTTACCATCAATTACCGCCCCAAAGGCAGAAATCAGTTCTGTTGTTGTACAATTACCCAGTTGTTTCATAAAGTCATAATACTGGTCATCAAGGCAATGAACCATGTCATGTGCGATAAGCAGAAACAGGAAATTTTGCAGTTCTTCTTTTTCTACTCCGGCCCTTACAGTAACCGGAATAATGTTTTCAGAAATTACATAAAGAATCTTTCTGAGATTTGAATACCTGACCGCATAATTCTGACTTCTTGTTTCTGTGGATACCTCAAGCTGTCGTATGATCATATCTTCATCAAGTCCCTGGGCAAGTTTTTTTATGCCGGGAAGCTCTTCTTCAATAAGAAGCTTTCTAAGATCATCACGTGTTATTGTCTCATATTTTATTTTATCCTCTTTATATTTGCGGCCTGTTATCTCTTGTATCTGAGGTTGGGCCTTTTCTATAATTGTTTTTACCAGGAATTTATAATCTTTATCTGGGATAGTTGGGCTTGAAGCTACTCCCTCTTTCCCGGTTGTTTTACAACCTGAAATAATCATGCTCAATAAAAGAATGAAGACCATATATGAATAAATTGTTTTTGTAGAACCTGCTTTGCTGCCTTTAATCATGCTAAATCCTCCTGAAAAGTTAATGTTATATGTGTAATGATTCCTGATTAATTACAAAAAATATCTTGTGTTTTATCCTCTTTTAAAATTTCCTGCCTGTAACCTCTTCTATCTGCAACTCTGCCTTATTGATCATCGCTATAATTTCTGCCTCGCTTAGAGTTGGTGCCTCTTTCTGATCGAAGGCAAAAGCATGGGAACCAAGGAAGATAACAACAATGGCGCAAATGAATAAACACTGTCTGTAAATCCGCATAGAATAAAACATGATCCACCTCATAGTAAAAAATACATAAATCAA
>CAZSZQ010000342.1:0-2891 GCA_964610475.1 uncultured Desulfatiglans sp. | reverse complement strand
ATAGTGGTCATCATTCTTTTGGAAAACTTACCCCCTCCCTGATCCCTCCGACCATGGTAGTGAGGAGAAAACATTTATTAAAATGTTAAAAATAAATCTTGAAAACCGGGTCAAATGGTAATATAAATAGAAACATTGTTGCGGATTATCATGATAAACAGAAATAGAGTTGCGGTAAAATATGTATCATCGTACCCTTAATCTCAAGGAATTATTGAGAAAGAAGTCGTTTTTTTTATTCGGACCCAGGGGAACCGGGAAAACGACACTCATAAAACAGACGCTTCCAAATGCCACGGTCATAGACCTGCTGGAAATAAAAACCTTTCGCCAGTATTTAAAAAATCCATCTATTCTTTCAGAACTAAGCCTGAAGCCAATTGTTGTTATTGATGAAGTTCAAAAACTGCCAGAGATATTGGATGAGGTTCATCGTTTAATTGGAGATCAAAAACTAACTTTTTTACTTACCGGAAGCAGCGCACGAAAGCTTAAAAGAGGAGGCGCTAATCTACTTGCCGGAAGGGCATGGTGGGCTGAACTGTTTCCATTGACATCTGGCGAGATCCCGGATTTTGATTTGATAACATATCTGAACAGGGGTGGATTGCCATCGATTTACCCGAGCGATGAATATATAGAGGAACTCAAGGCATATATTGCCTTATATCTTAAGGAAGAAATACAGAATGAGGCATTGACCAGGAAAATTACTCAATTTTCCGAATTTCTGGATTTAATAGCCCTGACGAACGGTGAGGAGATAAGCTATCAATCCATTGCCGGAGATTGCGGGGTTTCGGCCAACTCAATTAAAAATTATGTTCAGTTACTGGAAGATACCCTGTTGGCTTTTCAACTGAGCGCTTACACGAAAACCCGTAAACGAAAGGCTATTTCCCGCTCCAAGCTTTTTCTATTCGATGTCGGCGTAACCAACTCACTTGCTAACAGAGGCGCTATCCTGCCCGGATCGGAATTATTCGGCAAGGCATTTGAGCATTTCATCCTGATGGAAATAAGGGCATTTTTATCCTACACCAGAAAAAATATAAAGATGTGTTACTGGCGATCAACATCACAGTTTGAGGTGGATTTGATCCTTGGTGATCTATGGGCCATAGAAATAAAGAGTACACAATCTGTTTCGGAGAAACACCTGAAAGGCATCAGGGCGCTTAAGGAAGAAGGAACCATCAAAAATTTTGCATTAATAAGTAACGATACTGAAGAAAGAAAAACAAAGGATGGCATCTCTATATTTCCATGGAGGCACTTTTTAAAAAAGCTTTGGGATGGTGAAATAATATGAGAAAGTTACCCACCACTTTAACGAATTACCAAGTACGTAGAATGGTACGACCTTGAAAATTAAAATAACTTCTCAAAAGCAGTAATGCCAAGGCTGTTGAAGGTTTAAATTTTTAACCGCATTGCTTTTTATATCGTGGTTGAAAGAAAAATCAGATATTAAAGTCAAAAAGGAAAAGTAAGGAAAAGGGGTTATAAGATAAACAATAAACCATTTGTTTGATTTGATGGGGGTGACATCCAATGGAAAACATATATAATTGACATGCCACAATAAAATGTCCATAATGTATGTAAATTATGTACATAATATGAAGAGGTAAGTAGTATGGAAAGCGTTGGGGTTAAAGAACTAAGAGATAATCTCAGTAGTATCCTCAAAAAGGTTGAAGATGGTGAAGTTATAAGGGTAATGCGTCATGGGAAGGTTGTTGTTGAAATGCAGCCATTAATCCAAAGAAAAGAGAAAAAACTCATAGATTTATTGCAGAAGAAAGGTGTTTTAGGTGGGGGTACAGGAGTTATCGGTAAAATAAAAACCATAAAAAATAAAAAGCCTGATAAACCTGTATCTGATTTTATAATAGAGGATAGAAGGTGATTGTATATTTTGATAGCAGTAGCATTGTTAAATTGTTTTTTGATGAACAATACTCCGAACTCGCAAGGAGGGTAAAGGACGAAACAGATACTGCCTTCACATCAATTATTTCATATCCTGAAGTATTATCAGCTTTTAACCGTGCCTTTCAGGAAGGGTGCTGTAAAAAAACCGATATTGAAAATATTAGAATTGAGTTCCAGAGGATATGGAATAACTTTCGTTGGATAAGAGTAAATGAAAAGTTAATCAATAGTACGATGGGCCTTATCTTTAACTATAACCTGCGAGGTTATGATGCTGTTCATCTTGCTTCTGCTCTTATTATTAAAGATGAAGGGGATATTTCTGATCTTTTCTTCTCATGCTTTGACAGAAACCTGAACAAAGCAGCAAAGAAAGAAGGGTTTTTGATACACAAATTTGCTTAACCTTTTTCACTATATGTAGTCATATGTAAAGCGTAAAACGTTATATCCAACA
Organism: uncultured Desulfatiglans sp.; assembly: GCA_964610475.1. Classification (GTDB taxonomy): domain Bacteria; phylum Desulfobacterota; class DSM-4660; order Desulfatiglandales; family HGW-15; genus JAAZBV01. Next base: position 496 of record CAZSZQ010000342.1, on the reverse strand, counting down.
CATCAGAAATATAAATTTGACATGGGTATGATTATTTGGTATTCATATTTATCATACCATTTTGGAGGATAAATATGGGTACGCAAAAAGTAGCGATTACAATACCAGATGATGTTATCGGCATTATTGATATAATCAGCAAAAAGGAGGGTGTCTCAAGAAGTAAGTATATATCACAGGTGCTGAGGAATAAAATCAAGGAAGATCATGCAAAAAGACTTACCAGCATCTATAATGATGTATTCTCGGATGAGTCTATTAGAAAAGAACAGCTCGAAACATCAGAATGGTTTGAAGGGTCAGGCAACAGTGAGGGGGAAAAATGGTAATACGCAACGGATCAATATACTGGATCGATTTTTCTCCTGGCAAAGGGTCTGAACCAAAAGGCCGGAGACCTGGTCTGGTAATACAAAATGATGCCTTGAACGACAGTAACCTCAATACTGTAATTGTCATGGCCATAACTACGACACTCAAATATGGTGAATTGCCT
>CAZSZQ010000341.1:0-2942 GCA_964610475.1 uncultured Desulfatiglans sp. | reverse complement strand
GGATGAATATGCAAAAAGAATGAGTGAGGAGATGGTGCTTCAGATGCAGGCGCTTAATAATAGTAAATTAAACTATCCAAAGGAATTTCGTCATCCTTTGCATCGTCATGTCATGGAAAAATATCAGAAATCTGATGATGAGAAACGGTGATTAAAAGTATAAGGTGGTCATTAATGCCCAAAATAACCTGGCATAAAACTATTTATATTAAGCAAAGAAAATTAATACACCGTCATGCCCGTGTAGACGGGCACCCATTTTCATATTTTTTTGGATTTCACAAGTAGATTACCGCCTGCGCTGGAATGACGAATAATGTAAATTGATCTAAATACATTCGACTCACTACTGGTTTTGGAATTATTGTGATCTTGTTTTTTTAAAGGACTTTATTGCGGTAAGTATTGAATTACTTTTAACTCTAAATAAAAAATCAGAAAAAGGAGAATCTCATGAAAAGTATCGTAACTAAACAATATAAGAATCTTTTAAGATTAACTGCTGTTTTTGTTTTTCTGAATTTTTTTACAGGCATAAGTGTATCCGCCCGAGACATTGAGACAGCAAGGCCCGAACAGGTGGGCATCTCTTCAGAGCGTCTTTCCCGGATAGATAAATTCATGCAGGAACAGATCGACAACAAAAAGACCGGGGGTATTATTGTTCTTGTTGCACGTAAAGGAAAGGTCGTTCATCACAAGGCATTCGGATATGCAGATGCCGAGTCAGGCAAAAAGATGACAACAGACAATCTGTTCAGGCTTTATTCCATGACAAAACCAGTAACAAGTGTGGCCCTTCTCACATTGTATGAGCAGGGCAAATTTCAGCTGAGTGATCCCCTTGAGCAATATATCCCGGCGTTTAAGGATGTGATGGTTTTTGCAGGTGTTGATGATAATGGCAAAATGATCCTCGAAAAACCCAAGAGAAAGATAACCATGCACGATGTGTTCAGGCATACCGCAGGGTTCAGTTATGGGTTTGGTCCTGATCTGGTATCAAAATCCTACCAGGAAGCGGGTATGGATTTTCAAAAAATGGATTCACTCAAAGAATTTATTGAAAAGCTTGCAAAACAGCCATTGCTTTATCAGCCCGGAGAAAAATGGGTTTACAGCGTTGCCCATGATGTTCAGGCATATCTGGTCGAGTATTTTTCAGGGATGCCCTTTGACAAGTACTGTATAGAGAATATATTCAAACCTTTAGGCATGAAGGATGCGGTCTTTGGAATCCCAAAGGAATATGTGTCACGCTACACAACCAATTATGGGCCTGCCAAGGATGGCAATGGCATTACCCCCATAGACAAGCCTGAAGAGAGCAGTTATGCACGGTTTACAGAACACCCCTTTGGGGGGCTCAGCCTTTCATCCACAACCATGGATTATCTTAAATTCAGCCAGATGCTCTTAAACGGCGGAGAGCTCAACGGTGTGCGCATCCTGGGGAAAAAGACTGTAGAATTAATGAGGGCAAATCATCTGCCGGAATCTATACCTTCAATCTCCATTGGGAGTGGGGTAGGGTATGGGCTGGGTGTCTCTTCATTGCTTAATCCTGCTGCTGCAGGAAACCTTGGTTCTATTGGTAACTTCGGGTGGGGAGGAGCCGCTGCAACACAGGTGATCATTGACCCTGTTGAGGATATGATTCTGTTATTCTTTACACAATTTATGTCCTCGGACCCGGGAATGCCGATGATAGGAAAGTTTCAGACCCTGGCTTACCAGGCGATTGTGGAATAGAGGAAAAGGCCATGAATAACGAACAGTACAGTGATAAACTCATTGAGATCGGCCAAGATTCCATATTGATCCGCAACTACTATTTTCCCTTTGGGTCCAAGAGAGTATATTTCTCAGACATTGAAAGGATTACTGTACATAAACCAACCTTGCTCAGTGGCAAGTATCGATATATGGGAACCGGAGACTTTCGCACGTGGTTCTCCCCTGACAATCGTATTGAAAGAGACAAGATATTCATTATGAAAATAAAGAATAAATGGTGGCGGGCAGGTTTTACTGCAGAGGATTCTCAAACTGTTTTAAACCTGCTTAAAGATAAATGTCCAATGGTTGATAAGAGTATCTAGTTCTGGTTAAACAACTAAATTACTAAAAAAGAGAGGATAGTATTATGAGGAAAATGTTTCTTATAAAGGTTCTGATTGCTATAGTCATTATTTTTATATCTATGACAGCCCATGCATATAACATGTCGGATTACTGGGCGTTCAACGAGGGGAATGTCTGGGTTTATGATCGTGATTTACAACTGATGGGAAGTGATACCCATATTTTTTCTCTATATACAGGAAGACAGTTTATACAAATGACCGGATTCTTTGATAATCAACCTTACATCTACAGCGGTACTGAAGGAGTCATGGCGGTAGGTATGTATATTTCAGACACTCAACAATTTGTTGATCTGTCTGCCAACCCCATAAAGTTATCAAACGCGGAAATGAGTATTGGTGAAAGCGTAAGCAATAATATTCCTGCTGGGGTTATTGATGATGATGCAATTTCAATCACTGTTACCCTTGAAGCAGTTGAAAATGTTACTGTGCCTGCCGGGACTTTTTCCGATACCCTTAGAATGAAGGTTTTTGTTAATGATGGCACCGGTACGTATACAGAACATATATGGCTCGCAAAAAATGTTGGAGCAGTAAAGATATACCGTGTGAGTGAGACCAATAACACGCCCGGATGTTTCTTTACATGCGGTTCATATGATCAGTGTGACGAGATTATGATAGAAAGAACCATTCAGCTTAAAAGTTATGTCATTGGAAATAATGGAAAGAAAAATAAGGTCATCGTAATTCCTCTGGGTGATTAATAAAAGACGTGTTATCATCAACTGACAGGTATATATTAGGAGAATGGAAATAACCATGGTTATAAACCGGCAGGCATAACCGGAA
>CAZSZQ010000340.1:0-2942 GCA_964610475.1 uncultured Desulfatiglans sp. | reverse complement strand
TGGGTTACAAAAGCGATAACGGCCTTCAGGATTACTTCCTTGCTGATAAGCCATTATCGGATCTTATTGTATGGCCCCATGTTGAAAAGTTCACGGTGATCTCCGGGGGGGAGACGATTCAGGCAAGCAGCGAGATTCTTACGTCGCCGCGAATGAAGGAACTGGTGGAGGAGATGAAGAATCGCTATCCGGAACGCTATATCTTTTTCGATGCGCCCCCTATCCTCATCAGCGATGATGTCATGGCTTTTGCACATCTGGTGGATTGGATCATCGTTGTCGTCCAGGCGGGAAAGACATCCATGCATGAGGTCAATCGCGCGCTCGATTTACTCCCGGAGGAGAAGATACTGGGCTTGGTTTTAAACCGCCAGACCAGTCAGCTTAAGCGGTATGGGTACGGCTACTATGGCTACGGTTACGGCTATGGCTATGGATACGGCCAGAAACCAACTAAACCATCCTGAAGCAGCTGTGTTTGCCGTGCCTAATTGCCACGGCGAAGAATAAAAAAAGCCACCGGGCATTTACCCGGTGGCTTTTTTATTTTCTGTGAAGCTTGAACTTACAAAGAGCTTAAGCTTTGAATTTACGACGCAAACCCACCAAACCCAGAAGGCCGGTACCGAGGAGCCAAAGCGCAGTGGGGATAGGAGTAGCGACCAACACATCCTGAGCAAAACCGCCCTTAGCATCAGTAAGATTTAATACAGCAACATTGTAAGCACCATTGTTGTCAGCGAACTCATTATCAAACCTATTATTTACCAAATTGTAATAGTAGTTGGCTGCGCCACCTTCACCTTCAAGATACCAAATTGCGTTTTGGAGTAAAGCGGCTGATGCTTCACGCTCTGCCTCTGTTCCGTTGAAAGCGTAGTTTACGAGTGTCCCTTTTGCAAATTCGGAATAGAGATATGCTGTACCTATAGAAATAGGATCACCTGCCAAGCCTACACCACCCGTAATTGCATTGGTGTTAATAGCGGCGTTATAAGTTGCGTTAGCGTAAACATGCTCACTAACTTCTAGGCAAAAAGTCTGAAATGTTGCAGTTCCCACCAGACTGCTTTTCCCAGGCACGTAATTTCCCAGAACCCAAGACAGGTCGGCACTCGGTGCTAATGTGAATTCACCACCTAATCCCGTTTGATAGGGTCCATACCCATCTATAAATGTAACCTGGCTTGCCATCGCCATCGTTGTCAGTGTTAAAAACACGGACAACACCATAACCGAAATGAATTTTTTCATTAATCTCCTCCTCCTCCTTTCACCTTGTTAAAAGTTTACGAATTATGTGACTATTTAAATTCATTTATGAATTAATCAGCAATGTTTATGCCATAAATAATTACATAATTATATTGATGTGTTAGGATAAAACCATGCTGTCCGTCCGTCAAAGGTGTAAAAAAAATCGACACCTTCCAGGCATGTAAAATGGCTGATATTCTCATGAATTGATAATTATCAAGCACTTATGTGATATTATACATTGTAAGTAAATCCGACGTTTAAAAAGAAGTCCCCCTTACGGCTCGGTAAGGTGTCAGTACTGAACGGGGCGGTGTGCCTTTTGATAGTAGTCCGGGGTTGAATGGGATGACTCTTTCCGGAGTGTTCATCCCCACCCCATTTCAAATGTCGAAATCCTTTACATTATTAATAAATAAAAATTTATTTATTAATATTAAGAAGATATATCATTTCTTTATGGCTGCTCACGGCTGTAGCATGCATAACTCTTTCAAATTACACAACATAAGCCAATATATCGATAATATCTCGTAATTTTATACAGATAGACAAGAAAGAAAGCGATCGTGCTTTTTTCAGTGTCGGGATATTTTACAAAACATAATCCCTTATTTTTCAAATCTTTGGTTGCCTAAACAGGCCAGAAAAAAATAATTTAATATTTATAAGAAACATTAAGGATTTATAATCAGGTGAACCGTGAGCAGAGTTAGATATTAAATTTTGGAACAAATATTGAAGAGAAATTAAGATCAAATTTTTTACAAAATAAACAAAGGAGGTCTTTTGTGAAACTGAAAAAACATTTTAGCGGATTAGGAAAGAGAACGATTTTTTTCTTCTGTTTGCTTTCTTTTCTTCTTTTCGCAACCAACGCATTTGCTGATTTTTACTATTTCAACCTCACGATAGCCAATAGCGGTCTTAATGGAGGCTTGACGGATGATTACGCAAGGGTGACTGTTGAGCTAACGGATGCAAGTCTTGATCAAGCAACTATTACCTTTGAAGGCCTGGCTGGTTACAAACTGAAAAACGAACAGCTTGGCGTGCAGCTTAATGTTAATTCAACCAATTATTTTAGTGATCCTCTTAGCGATTCAGGCAATATTAGTGAGTTTGGTTTTTTTAATGCTACCTACGGTCCAGATAGCGGCATCTATGACTCTTTTAGTTTCACCATTGATAATAATAGTGGAATTGATTGGCAATACGCATCAGATGTTCTCGTCCCCAACTTAGAAGGTTATCTCGCTGCTGCCCACATGATTCCGGTTGGTCCGGATGGTAAACCAACTGGCGCCAGCACAGGCTATGCAGCCGGTAACGGTAACCCTGTTCCCATTCCCGCGGCCTTATGGCTCCTCGGTTCCGGTTTAATAGGACTGGTAGGACTAAGGAGAAGATTCAGGAAGTAGCTCAATACCTCATCGGTTTAATTTCAGAAAGGCAGGGTCAGAAATGGGCCTGCTTTTTTTTTAACCGGCAGGACCGATCAAACCGCTTTCCGGAAGCCGAAGAGTGCCGGGGATGGAGAGACAATTCTGCTATTTTATCCGTTCGCCTGCCGGCCCTGCTGGGCGGTAAATATTGCTTGCATTGCCGGTTTGTATATGGTAGTTCAATTCCCAACCATCACTGAAAGTTGTATGCTGAAGTGGGCTTTCGCCCACTTTTTTATT
>CAZSZQ010000339.1:0-2944 GCA_964610475.1 uncultured Desulfatiglans sp. | reverse complement strand
TGCCTTGCCGCCTGTTCGGGCATTGTATGGAACCTTGGTTGACTTACCGTCTGGTGTAGTCTCGGCCCGCCAACATACCCATTGGTTATGATACTTTAGTTCCTGTGGTATGCCTCCAGGCTTAACTTTAAGCGCTCTCATTCATACTTCCTTCCAGAATTGACAGTGCAAAATCCAAGGCCGCACGCTCGTTATAACGAATAGCATTAAATAACTGCCGCAATTCTTTTTTTGATTCTTCTATTGCCATTTCAGAATTTAGAACACTGGTTAAAACCCTGTTCGGAGTCTGTGCGCCAGCGTTTACAGCTTCATCAAAAAGGCTTAATATATGCTGTCTCCGATTAGCAGGGAATAGCTCCAGCCATGAATTGCCCTGTTCAAGCTTGACATTATCTGACCTTTGTGGTATAATATATTCAATAATTTGCATATTCATATATGTTTCCTCCGTTATGCCTCGGCCTGATCCGCCGGGGCATTTTGCTTTTTCCACAATTCATTAATCCTTATAACCGCCTCGGCAGGTGTTGGATCTGGCTTCCCAAAATCATTCTTTAAACTCAAATATTCTTCCATTTGTGGAATCTCATCTAATCCCTCTGCCTTTAGCAAACCATTGATACGGTTTAATTCGCTCAAACTCCTGTTTCTGGCCATACATACACACCCTTTACCTGAAATGGCTTTCGCCAACGTAGGATTTCTCAATGATATAAAGTTTATTTTGCCCTGCGCAGAAGGGGCGTCTCATCAGTAAAACCTTCTTCCTGCCGACTCATCCACAGATCAAGTGCTTGCTGCCGAAATAGCTTTCGGCCTCCTGCGGATATGCAGTTCAGTTTACCCCGCTTCACCAACTCCAGGATAAGCCAATAAGATATGCCCAAATACTTTGCTGCCTCCTGTGCGTTAAATGTCACCCTCTCAATATCTCCAGTCATTGAATCAACTCCTAACTCGCTTTCGAATTCTGTTCCTTCAGCTGGCTAATGATTCTATAAATCTCCGCTTTTGTGGCTGCATCAAGCTCTTTGCGAAGTAGCCGGGAAAAGTTTCCGTCTGTTATCCCAAATTCTTGAGCCACTTGCCATAAGTAAACACCCGCTGTTTTAGCCGCCTCCCGGATATCCTGATTAGTGTTGCTCATTTTTTTAAAACCTCCTCTTGACAATTATTGTTGTTGGTGTTATAATAATAGGGACAACATTATTATCTAACCGTATTATACCATAAATTAATGTTGTTGTACACTGTAACATAGAGACCACATAAATAAGGGGGCATCATTATATGGAAGCTGAAACAGGTAAATGGTGCGCTTATGACTACGAGATCATAGAGATTGAAGATAATAATAAGCCAGTAAAGATTATTGTTGCCAAGGATACATCATATGAAAGGGTATATAATCCCCTCACTTTGGGAAGTAACGTTGAGTATGAGGGCTATGGAAAAACTCCTTATCAACCAAAAGAATCCGATATTGGCAATTACCCGCCACATATCGAATTAGCAAGATTAGATATAAACAATGAAAATGAAATTTTAAAGTTTACATCTAACTTTGGAGTGCTGGGGCTTGAGGGCAGATACCACGATTGCAACTATGACAATAAAACATATAAACGTGTAAAAAATTTGTTCCGCCCTAACCGAAAATATTTATATAAAGGCTTGCGACACCGCTTTGAATTTCTGGCTGACTTCAAATATGCTGTAGAACGGTATCAAAAAGCATTCGCCATACTGCGAACTATCCAAGAAAAGAAAACAAAGGATATTGACTTATTCAGTGAGTTTTCCGAAATATCACAGCCTTACCTTGATGTCATTTACCCACTTACAGACATGGACACAATAGGATTGCCAAAGATAATCTGGTTTTTCCCTGGACTAATAAATAGCTGTTATTTTAGATTAATCCAGGAAGCCCAAGGTAATAGGCTTGCCCTTTGTAGCTTTAAAAAATGCAGACGCCCTTTTCTTGCGAAAACAATAGATGATAATTATTGTTCTGTGGAATGCCGCCATAAAGGGACAATGGCTAACCTGTCTATTCGCAAGGTGAAGAATGAAATCCGAGATATGGAAAACAAAGAAGAAATAAGCAAGGAATTGAGGTGGGCAGCTGGCAGGAAAGCCCAAGAATTATATGATGACGGATTACGTGATTACGAAACATTACTTGTGGAGACAAAGTCATTTATCAATGAGAAAATTAAAGGAGGGAAAAGATAATGGCGTGCATTGAAAAGCGTGGAGAATCATGGAGAATAACTGTTTCAGCGGGTAAGAATCAGGATGGCACCCGCAATAAAATCTATCGGACATTTAAGCAGAATGAAGTATTTCAACCTAAAAAAGGCAAGTCCATAAAAGCCAGCAATAAAACAAATGTCGAAAGCATAGCCAAAATTCTGGAGGGTGAAGTTTTAAGCGGCGAATACAAGGAAGAACAGAAACGCACCGTAAAAATGTTCGTTGAAGAATGGTTAAGTGTTTATGTGGAAGCTAATGTGGCAGGTACAACACGCCAGCGGTACAAGGAATTAATCGATAACTATGTGACACCGAAAATTGGCGGATACCAGCTTGAACAAATCAAAGCACCTGTATTAATTAATCTATACAAGGAATTACAGCAACCCGGTGCAAGAAAAGACGGCAATAAGGAAATCGGCCTTTCCGGCAGCACCGTCTTACAGATTCACAGAATACTACACCGTGCTTTTCAATCCGCCTGTGAATGGGATTATATAGAGAAGAATCCCCTTCAATATGTAAAAGGGCCAACCAAGAACAAACCGCATCCACACGGTTTAAGAGAGGAACAAGTTATCAAGATGCTGGACAGGGCACAGAAGGAAGAAGAATTTTGGTTCTTCACCCTGCTGTCACTGGCGGCAACCAGCGGCCTTCGCCGTGGTGAAATACTAGCTTT
>CAZSZQ010000338.1:0-2981 GCA_964610475.1 uncultured Desulfatiglans sp. | reverse complement strand
CGGAAAGGTAAGAGGCTTATAATAATCGGTGCTGGTGATTGCGCTGAAAAGATCAGCCGGGAGATTCATGATAACCCGAATCTTGGATACAGGATAATGGGTTATATTGATGATGACCCCATTAAGGCAAGCAGGCATATACATGGGATACCTGTACTGGGTAATAGAAATGAAATCAGCTATTATGTAGAGCAACTTGAGGCACAGGAGATCCTGATTGCAATGCCATCCATTGCTGCAAAGGAGATGCGGGAGATAGTTAAACTGTGCGAAAAGAGCGGCATCCCATATAAGACAGTCCCCGGTATGGGAGAGCTAATTAATGGTAAGGTAACAATCAAGGCCATCAGGGATGTTTCATATAATGACCTCATCGGCAGGGAGCCTGTAAAACTGGATGAGGAAAAAATCGGGGCATATCTCAAGGGTAAAAGGGTGCTTATTACAGGCGCAGGCGGTTCAATAGGTTCTGAACTATGCCGGCAGGTATGCCGATTCTCCCCGGAAAGCCTTGTGCTTTATGAGCGTGCTGAAAGCCCGCTTTATGAGATTGATCTGGAGCTGAAAGAGCTTTTCCCGAATGTAACCATTAGACCAAGGCTTGCTGATATTACAGATACCTGTAAACTGGAAAAGGCATTTACAGATACAAGGCCTGAGGTGGTATTTCACGCGGCTGCATATAAGCATGTGCCCATGCTTGAACATAATCCCTGGGAGGCAGTCGGCAACAATATCCTTGGCACAAGAAATGTGATTGCTGCTGCAAATAATGCAAAGGTTGAGAGATTTGTTTTTGTTTCTACTGACAAGGCGGTAAGGCCGGCAAATGTTATGGGTGCCTCCAAGCGTGTGGCAGAGCTGATGATCCAGGCGCAGAACGGGTACGGACTTACCGATAGCAGATATATCACCGTGAGATTCGGTAATGTTGTGGGGAGTGTGGGCAGCGTAATACCTCTTTTTAAAAAGCAGATAGAAAAGGGTGGCCCTGTAACAGTAACGCATCCGGATATAACAAGGTTTTTTATGACCATACCTGAGGCCTGCCAGCTCATTCTTCAGGCCGGTTCCATGGGTGATGGCGGTGAGATATTTATCCTTGATATGGGCGTTCCTGTCAAAATAGCCGATATGGCTGAAGACCTGATCCGTCTTTCAGGCTTTGAACCGAATAAGGATATAGATATAAAATATATAGGCCTGAGACCGGGTGAAAAACTATATGAAGAATTGATCACAGTCGGTGAAGGGATAGTAAATACATCCCATAAGAAGATAATGGTTTTAAGAGGAAGCGCCTGTGACCTGAGCATACTGAATGGACGGCTTGAGCATATTAAGATGCTTATGGAAAAGCATGATGGTGAAGGTATAAGATCAGCCCTGAAAGAGATCCTTCCGGAATACAAGGAACAGGAGATAGGAATATGAAAAACGGAAAAAAAAGTCTTTTTATAGGAATCATTATAGGAATTATCCTTTCATTTCTCTTTTTCAAGTATTTTGCCCCGCGGTATGAAATAGGCAGGACCGCTGTTTCAACAATAAAAATAGATAAATGGACCGGTGATTCCTGGAGGTTTGTTGATAACAACTGGAAGAAAATGAGTGATATAGATGAAAACTGGGAGCTGATCGACAAAACTCTTGGGGATGCTATAAATATGAAACTGCCAATTCCAAAGGTTGATTCTAATCTTGGTCTAAAAAAGCTGAAAGACCGCTACCCTGTATTAAAGGATATTCCGGATGATGATCTGCTGGAAAGGATCAAGCTGGTTTATTCAAAGCAGGTGATGGTTAATATGTATATGGGTGATTTTATGAAGACTAATGGAGAAATGCAACCTTCCGAAAATCCGTAAAATATATTTTCAAACAATCTTTATTTTCTTAAAAGCCGGTTTAAAACTGGCTTTTTTGTTTGGAAGAGAGAGGTAAACTGAATGATAAATAACGATAAATATATATTGATAAAAAAACAGGAAGTCCCTGAGATCAGTACCCTTGCCTGCTTTTACAGGCATATAAAAACAGATGCGGAACTCCTTTCGCTTGTTAATGATGATGAAAACAAGGTGTTTGGTATAACATTCCGCACCCCGCCATATGATTCAACAGGGCTTCCCCACATACTTGAGCATTCGGTGCTCTGCGGTTCAAGAAAATATCCTGTAAAAGAGCCCTTTGTTGAGCTTATAAAGAGTTCTCTCCAGACCTTTTTAAATGCAATGACCTTTCCTGACAAGACCTGTTATCCGGTGGCCAGCCAGAATCTTCAGGATTTTTATAATCTTATTGATGTGTATCTGGATGCGGTCTTTTTCCCAAGGCTTACGCCATATACGCTCATGCAGGAAGGGTGGCACTACGAACTGTATAAGCCTGAAGGGCCTCTTGATATCAGGGGAGTTGTATACAGCGAAATGAAGGGGGCATACTCCTCACCTGACAGTCTCCTTTATGATTACACCATGAGGTCGCTTTTCCCTGATAATGCATACGCATTTGATTCAGGAGGCGACCCAAAAGAAATCCCCGGACTCACCTTTAAAAAATTCATAAAATTCCATAAACAATATTATCATCCTTCCAATGCTTTGGTTTATTTTTACGGTGATGATGACCCTGAAAAGAGGCTTACGATAATTGATGAATACCTGAAGTTATTTAATAAAAATGAGATTGATTCAAGAATCCGAACGCAGAAACCTTTCAGGTCCCCGGTAAGGTTAATCAGGTCATATGATCCGGGTGATGATAATCAGGATCATAAGGCAAGATTCACGATCAACTGGCTTTTACCACAGGATAATGACCCGGCAAATGTTTTCGCAACGTACCTGCTTGAGTATATCCTGCTTGGTATGCCAGGTTCTCCACTAAGAAAGGTGCTTATAGAGTCTGGGCTTGGTGAAGACGTTGCAGGTGTGGGGCTTGAGGCTGATCTGATACAACCATTTTTTTCGACAGGGCTT
>CAZSZQ010000337.1:0-3001 GCA_964610475.1 uncultured Desulfatiglans sp. | reverse complement strand
ATTAAGACCAGTAATGCAAGATATATGTTAAAAGATATTTTCAGATAAGACAGTTAAAGAATTCTAAGTTCCTTGGATATTAACTTATTGAATTTGCTATGTCAAAGATGTTTATTTTATTCCAATTTGAATGATAACAGGTAAGCTACCAGAAACAACGAATGGGATATTGTGAAATAAGCGGATCAGGCGAAAGAATTGTCAGAGAATGTTCAATAGCCTGGCATACAAGCATACGGTCAAAAGGATCTTTATGAAGAGCTGGCAGCTTAGACAGATGAAAAGTATCTTGTTCTGATAAATCCAGGCTGCTAATCATATGCCTTTGCCTCTCTTTTGTAATGAATTTATCAGGTGAAATCGGAAGGGGTAGTTTTCCTGAATTATATTTGACAATGATCTCCCAGGCCGATACAGAACTTAAATAAACCTCATTTTTTGGATCAACAAACGCATCAATTGCGCCTGGCGACAACTCTTTTTTACCAATAGTTACCCAGAGAAAAGTGCACGTATCCAGTAAAAGTCTCACTGATCTTCACCATGGAAAGCTGCAATTTCATCCTCAGGAAGAGGTTCAAAAAATTCATCGCTGATCTTAAAATCCGGATACTCCTTTCCGGCAAGTCCTATTGGTCGTTTTTTTTGGATGCGGGCGGCAAGTGGTTTTATTTCTGCAATGGGTACATTTCGTTTACAGATCGTTACTACTTCTCCAGCACATACCTTTGCCAGGAAACTTGAAAAATGCGTTTTTATCTCATTTAAATTTAATGTTATCATGGTTGCATTGTAGGTCATGAAGTTGGTCATGTCAAATATAAAATATCTTAAAGAGTATTAAAATAAATGACATATCATTTACACACAAAATCATCTTCGCCGACAAAATAACTATGTCAAAATGTGTTTATGTCAGGGAAATAGACGTTATGATCTGGCATGTTATTATCTTCCTTGACAATTTTCAAGATTTACATAAAATATGCGATATACATAAAATACAAAAAGAGTAATTCTTATGGAAAAAATGATATCAGCAACAGAGATTGTAAGGGATTTTTCAACTATCTTAAATAAGGTAAAATTTGCCAGAGATCATTTTATTGTTTATAGAAATGGCAAACCAATGGCACGGATATCGCCGGTCGATGAGGAAGAGTCCCCTCATTTATTAGTGAATTTAAAAATTCTACTCGATCAATTGCCCAGATTAGATGATGAACTGGATTCTTTTTATGATGATTTAAAAATAATCTGCGATGAACAACCAGAAATTCCGGAAGAGTCAAATTGGGCATAATCCTGGATACAAGCATGCTCATAGAGTATGAAAGAGGCCGGCTGGATATAACAGAATTTACATCGGGCCGGGAAAACGAAGTCTTTGCCATGAGTATCATATCAGTAGCAGAACTATTACAAGGTGTTCATCGGGCTGATTCGGAAGCACGAAGGGAAAAAAGAGGTATTTTTGTCGAGAAGATAATCAATACATTCACTATCTTTCCTTTTGATTTGGAAATATCAAGAATATATGCGAAATTATGGGCTGATTTGCTTAAAAACGGGATAAAAATTGGAGCACATGATCTCATGATAGGAGCTACAGCGCTATCAAAAGATTTTTATGTGGCAACTTTTAATAAAAGACATTTTGATAAAATTGAAGGATTAAAGCTGGAGATTTTCAAATAGCTTAAAACCTGCACAGCCCTGCATTAAAAATTTGAGATAAAAATAAAACCAGGTATTTAATTCAGGTCAAAGAGGTATTTATAAAGTTACACTAATAATTTCTCATTCGAATATTGTTCTGTTCAATGTCTTCTCCCCAATCGAATTAATGCATCACTCACACTCAAAATCATTATCCCCAACAGGCTTGCAGAAATCTCCCCAGTTTCCGGATTTTTGCCAGTAATCCACCAGACCCAAATCACGGACGAGATCCTTGAATCCAGGCAATCTACGCATTCCTTTGTGAATCGGCCGCCAGATTTGAAAAATTGAAAAATCTGAATTGATCGATTCTCTGCAAGCCTGAAGTGCGAGTTCATAGTCCCCAAAATATGACGCCCATACAGCAATCCAGGAGCGATTCATTGGATTAATGTAAGCTGGATCAGCCATAAAAACCCTGAGTTCATCCCTGGCATTTTCAGGCGTATCGAGCTGGGCATGTATCACCTGGTTAATAGCGCGTGTATCCGGCCTGTTGATATTGCCAAGAAGTTCTGTGTTCAGGAGCAGAGTCACATATTCATCTATCAAAGCCCGGTTGTTCTCCTCCAGAGCATACATTAGAAGAATAGAGTTATAAGCAGCGGGTTGGTTGCTCAGATCTCTTGCCTTTTTTGTGGCTATAGCAGCGGCATCTTTATTTCCAATCATATGATAGGGTATTCCAAGAATAAGATAGGAGCTGGAAACCAAGGGTTCCAGTCGCACGAGACGCTGAATATAATCAATAGCCTCCATAGGTCGCCCCACATTACAGAGAAACAACCCATATCCTTCATTTGCTTCATACTTGTCCGGGGCCAATGCGAGGGCTTTTTTAAGTAATCGTTCTTCTTCCATCCTGTTGCCGCTTTGTGACGCAGTAATTCTAATAGCCAAATCAGTCTCTGGAATGAGTTCAACAACACGGGAAAGCGCTGCTTTCTCTTTTACAGAGAACTCCTTACTCTTTTCGGGGATCCAAACACCCGAAACATCATAAGCGTCGGCCAAGGCATACCATCCAATGGCAAAGTCCGGGTCAATGGCGACGGCTTGCTCTAGTTTTTCAATCGCCTGAGAAATATTCTCCCGTCCAGGGTTTAAACCCAATGAACGACCGGCCAAATAGGCATCATATGCAGCTATATTTCTGGTCATGCCAGGGGCTCGGCCCAATTCTCCCACACCCAGGGTGATTTGTAAGGCATTTGCAACCGATTTTGCAATATCATCCTGAACATCGAAGATGTCCTTAAGTTCACGGTCATAGGTTTTT
>CAZSZQ010000336.1:0-3003 GCA_964610475.1 uncultured Desulfatiglans sp. | reverse complement strand
GGAAGATTGGTCTGGAGCTGATGCCAAGGGCTGAAATGCCATATGTAACCATCACCACAATATACCCGGGCGCAAGTCCGTCAGAGATCGAAACGGATATAGCAAAGCCCATAGAGGACCAGATGGTAACCCTGGACGGTCTCAAACATGTAACTTCAACATGCATGGAAAACGTTGCACAGACAATGCTTCAATTTAATCTGGACGTTGATGTTGATATAGCGGCAACCGATGTGCGTGAAAAACTTGACCTGATTAAGGCAGACTTTCCAAAGGATGCCGAAGACCCCAAGATACTCAAGTATGATATCAATGCCTCTCCGATCATCCAGATGGCCTTAACCGGGGATCTTCCCATAGATGAGCTGTATGATTACGCTGACAATACCCTGCGTGACCGCATTACAGTGATCTCGGGCGTAGCAGATGTTACCCTTGTTGGCGGGGCTGAGAGGGAGGTTCATGTTATTCTTGACAGAGAAAAACTTGCAGCAAGAGGCCTTACCAGCGCTAATGTTGTCCAGGCAATAAGCCAAGGAGTCGGGATAATACCTTCAGGCCGCATCAGGGGTAATGGGATGGAGTACTCTGTAAAATATGATGCGGATTTTACCAATGTAGAGGATCTGATTTACCTTGAAATTACAAATGTGGATGGTCAGCGCTGCTACATAAAAGATATTGGCCATGTTGAGATGAGCACCGAAGAGCTGAGGCAGATTGCAGTTGTTGATGGAAAGCAATGCGTTGCAATAAAGGTTGTTAAAAAGTCCGATGCAAACGCTGTAAAGGTGGTAAACGGTGTAAAGGCAGCCATGGATAAGATCAGGGAGGGCCTTCCAGGAGGAATGGAGCTTTTATGGATAACCGATGACGGGACATTCATCGGCGCAACAATGAACAGCGCCTGGTCAAACGTTATACAGGGGATAATACTCACTGCCCTGATCCTTTTTGTGTTTCTCTATAATTTCAGGGCGCTCCTTGTTGTTTCAATCACCATGCCTCTTACCATTATTATTGGCCTTTTCTTTATGTATTTTATGGGGTTCACCTTTAACACCCTTACACTGCTTTCAATAGGCCTTTCTGTCGGGGTTCTGGTTACAAACTCGATCGTTGTCCTTGAGGCAATTTCAAAAAGACTTGATGAAACAGGAGACCCTGTAGCATCCTCCCGGCTCGGGGTAAGCGAGACATTTATCGCTGTTCTGGCAAGCGCTGGAACAAATGTTGTAGTGCTTTTTCCTTTGTCCGTAATGGGAAGTCAGGTTGGTGTTTTCATAAAATCATTTGCCCTTTCAATGGTTATAATGACCCTTGTTTCGCTTTTTATATCCTTTACACTTACTCCCCTGCTCTGCTCTTTAATGTTAAAACCAAAGAACAAGGATTCAAAATCACGCCTTGCCATTATGGAAAAGGGGTGGAACAATCTTTTTGATAAAATTGTATATGGTTATGGAAGATCTTTATCCTTTCTTGAAAAGCACAAATTTACCGGGTTTGGTGTGCTGATTTTAGTGGCTTTTTTCTTTTTCAGTTCACTCTTTATTGCATCAAGGCTGGGAAGCGGGTTTGTAAGCGAGTCTGACAGGGGTGATATCTTTGTCAAGCTGGAATTTCCCACATGGTATAACCTCAATCATACTAAAAAACGGGTCGACGAGTGTGTAGAAAGACTTAAAAACCTTCCCAATCTCAGGCATGTGCTCATGAGTATAGGAAAGGTCGAGGGTATGATAGGGCAGGCATCAGAGGGCGTTAACCTTGCCCAGGTCCTGCTTAGCTTTACTGATAAGACAGAGAGAGATGAGTCTATTCATGATCTTCTCAAAGAGATACGAAACCGTCTGGCAGATGTGCCTGATGCCATCATTGCAGCAAGTATCCCAACCATAGTAGGGGGACAGAGCTCAGGCATAGAGCTTGAAATCTCAGGAGAGGATTTAAAGCTCCTTGACAACCTTGCCCTGAAGGCAAAGGAACTCACCATGGATTTTGACGGGATACTTGATCAGGATACCAGCGTAAGGATAGGAAAGCCGGAGATCAGGATCAGGCCAAACAGGGAGATATTGGCGGATACAGGTTCACCTGTAACAGGACTTGGCATTGTAATGAGAGGGAACATTGAAGGTATTGAAGCAGGTACATATAAACGCAATGCAAGAAACTATGATATTGTCGTAAAACTGGCCGAAACAGAGGGTAAAGAACAGATTAACAATACCCTTTTACCGGGTAAAAGTGCACCCATTCTTCTGGAGAATCTGGCCTATGTTGAAGAAACCACTATGCCGGTGCAGATAATCAGAAAGGATAAACTCAGGATTTCAAAACTCTTTGGCAACCTTGAAGAAGGGATGCCGCTTGGCACAGCAGTCAGCATGATAACAAAGGCCCTTAACGAAAAAGGCGGATTGATGCCTGGCTACAGCTTTTCATTTTCAGGCATGTACGAGGTAATGGCAGAGGCACAGACAGAAATATCCGAGGCAGCATTGATTGCCATACTGCTTGTCTTTCTCTCACTGGCTGCAATAATGGAGTCTTTTAAACAGCCGTTTATTATACTGGTTACTGTTCCTCTTGCTTTGATAGGCATCTTTTACGGTCTTTTTGCTGCCGGAAAAAGCATTGAACTCTTTGCCCTTATGGGGGGGGTAATGCTCATAGGCATTGTTGTCAATAATGCTATTCTGATAATGGACAGGCTTAATGTGCTGGTTAAAGAGGGTGTGCCAAGACACCAGGCAATGGTAAGGGCAGCATGTGACAGGTTCAGGCCCATAGCCATGATTACACTCGCCGCTGTACTGGGGATGCTCCCGCTTGCAACAGGGTCAGGGATAGGTGCAGAAATGAGACAGGCATGCGGGGCTGCATCTGTTGGGGGTATACTGGTATCCGGTATTCTTACAATGTATGTGCTTCCGGTTATTTATAACATGTTTACAAGGAGAAAAAGCTAATATTTTTTTGTCCTGATGATAATAACAA
>CAZSZQ010000335.1:0-3004 GCA_964610475.1 uncultured Desulfatiglans sp. | reverse complement strand
ACAAACTGGATTTTCGGCTTAAACCAAACGCTGTAGCAGTTGACAAGGGGTGCTTTCTCCCTAACGTTAACGATGACTTTACCGGTAGTGCGCCGGATCTTGGAGCTTTAGAGAGTGGTCAGCCTTTGCCCATCTATGGCCCTCGTCCAAAAATTAAGGCAACAGGGGACGGGCAATAGAGTACATCCCTTAGTTATATACTGACTACTGGCTTCTGACTGCTGCAATTTTCTTTCTTTTTGCCATTGGCTATGTTGAAAAGGGGTCAAGTCTACTGTTGACTCATGGCAAATATTTTAGCCGTATATACTAATGTCATTACCGCTAAGAATAAAATATCTGGATTCATGGTATCATGTAATGAATCGAGGAAGACGTGGCGATAATATCTTCCAGGCGAAGGAAGACTATCTTGATTTTATTGATCTCCTCAAAGAACTAAATGAAGTATTTCATATCAGGGTATCAGCATATTGCCTGAGAGCAAATCACTATCACCTATGAAGACTAGGGGACGTGAAGACTAGGTAAAAAGGTAAACATAAATGACATGAAGGATATGTAGTGTTAAGAATCCTCATGCCAAGAAGAACAAGAATAGACGCCCCGGGTGCATTGCATCATATTATGGTCAGAGGTATTGACCGCGAGGATATCTTTAGAGATAAAAAGGATTAAGCTGCATTCTTTAATCGTCTGGGCGATTTATTATTAGAAACAAAACATCATGCTATACCTGGGCCTTAATACCAAACCATTTTCATCTGCTGCTCAAGACCGGAATTGTCCCTATCTCCCATTTCATGAAAAGACTCTTAACCGGCTATGCAGTTTATTTTAACCGGCTGCACAATCGTTATGGGCATCTTTTTTAAAACCGATATAAATCTGTTCTCTGTCAGGAGGACTCCTACCTGCTGGAACTTGTCCGCTATATCCATTTAAATCCATTAAGGGTAAAACTCGTTGAGGAATATAGAAAACTCGCAGGTTATCCATATTGCGGACATGGAGCAATCATAGGGCGTAGAAAGATTGAGTGGCAGGAGAAAAAATAGGTTGTTAAAAAAGGCAGAATAGGAGCGGCAAAGAATGGGTATGCTTTATAAAAATATCTTGATTTGCTTTTTTACCTGCGTCTACATTTTAACTAAAATAAGAAAGGCCTGAAAAGAACAATTATATTGCAATTACATGGTACCGTATATTAAAGTAACTTGACAGAAAATGATCTCCAAGACACAGGTTTTCTTTAAAATTAGAAGGAGTGCAAGCCACCATGCCTGAATCAAGATATAATAAATATGTCGTCCAGGAACTAAAGGATCCGTTTTCACCCGAAACAGCCGCCCGGTATGCAGAGTTCGCAAAACGAATTCTCTGGATAGATGACAAAGTGGTGCCTGGATCTTTCCAGATGAATTGCTCATGGTGGTTAAAGCCTAACAAAAAAAGCCCTCCGTTTCATACCCATGAAGTGAATGAAATTATCGGGTTCTTCGGGAACGACCCGGATGATCCTTATAATCTTCATGGAGAAGTAGAGTTCTGGCTGGGCGATCAAAAACAGGTTATTGATAAGACAGCGATGGTCTTTATTCCGGCCGGGCTGAAGCATTGTCCGCTGATATTGAAACGTGCGGATAAACCTATATTCCACTTCTCCGTTGTCACCAGTGGTTATTGGGATATGGAAACACTAAAAGAAACGCACAGGCCGGAATCCGACTACAGCAGATACGTCATCACGGAGCTTAAAGCCCCGGCCTTCAAACCGGAATTTATAGAGAACTATAAAAAGTTCGCAAAACGTATCCTGTGGATGGATAAAAATGTGGTGCCCGGGGCTTTTCAGATGAACGTTTCCTGGTACTGTAAACCGCAAAGCCACGCATCGGTGGCACATGAGCATGATGTTGATGAGATCATAGGTTTTTTTGGCGGCGACGCGGATGACCCTTACAATCTTAATGGTGAGGTGGAGATGTGGATAGAGGATGAAAAGTTTCTCTTAACAAAAAGCACTTTGCTTTTTGTTCCGGCAGGTATGAAGCACTGCCCTCTGATTATCAGGCGTGCGGACAGACCTGTTTTTCACTTTTCTGTAGTAACCGGCGGAACCTACCAATTAAAAACTTAAAGGAGTTATTTTGTTTATCAAGTGAATAGCTGTGAGACTTCATGATATAGAACCGCCTTTTTATTACTCGCCTGCAACGGTGTCCAAAAATCAGGGATAAAAAACACATTATAAGTATGTTTAAAGTGTCTAGGAGCGGCGTGGAGAGGTGATAAAAAAGGAGAGGAAGAATTGAATGAATAACGTTCAACATTTTTATGATATTACTGCTGAAAAATATGCAGAAGAATGGTACCCCAATAATTTGCTTTTACCGACTATTAAGGATTTTCTCAGTTGTTTTAATAAATCAAAGCCTAAGGTCTTAGATCTTGGTTGCGGACCAGGGCAAGAAAGTATGCGCTTAGCCAAAGAAGGGGCAGAAGTTATAGGTATTGATTTCAGTAAAGAATCGATAAAAATCGCTAAAAAAAGAAACAATGAAATTGCATTTTATGAGATGGACTTTTTTGATATTGATAGATCTTTAGGTAAGTTTGATGGAATATTTGCTTGTTCTTCATTGATTCATATCAATGAAACCGATCTTCACAAACTACTAAATAAAATAAACAATATTCTGAATCCAGGTGCATACTTCATGAATATATTTATTAAAGGTGAAGGCCAACAAATAACATATCCTGAAATAAATGGAGAAAAGATTGAAAGGAAAGTCGAACTCTACTCTACTGAAAAAGAAAAGGATATATTTCAACTCCATGACTATACATTTTATAAAGATGGATTTATTGATCCTTCAATAATTCAATTCTGGCATTGTATTATTTTCAAAAAATAAACCGAACCACACGCTAGAAAGGGGTCAGATCTCCAATTGAATTATGTACGATATTATGTTTAATTGAAAATGATTAAAAATAC
>CAZSZQ010000334.1:0-3013 GCA_964610475.1 uncultured Desulfatiglans sp. | reverse complement strand
CAGTAATGAAGGCAATATGGAATGAGAATCCAATAACCTCAAACAGGGTGATTGAGGTTGTATCAGAATCAACAAACTGGCAGCCAAAGACCATCAGGACTCTTCTGAACCGGCTGGTCAGCAAGGGGGCGGTCGGTCATGACGGTAAGGGAAGAGAGTACAAGTTTTTTCCGCTTATCGAGGAGTCGGTTGTTGCAAAGGCGGAAAGCACCTCTTTCTTAAGCAGGGTGTTCGGCGGAGCCTTAAAACCAGCGCTCGCCGCCATGGTAGAAAGTGAAAAGCTGACAAAGGAAGATATAGAAGAGCTGAAACGCATCCTCGATAAAATACAGGGGGAATAAATGGAAACAATACTAAAGGCATTACCCGCCTTCTTTTCATGGCTCATAGATTACACAATAGATATAAGCCTTTTTATATGTCTTATATTTGTTATCAAATCTATAGTCGCTAAACGCCTTCCTGCCTGGTGGCATTACGGCCTGTGGGTGGTGCTCCTTATCCGCATGATCATCCCCCTAAAATATGAGAAGAGCAGCGTAATCCCTGAATTCATATCAATAAATCTTCCAGAAATAGATCTCCTGGATACAATGCTTCTTGGCAAAGACGATATGATATCGGGAATTATTGAGAACACCTCTTCAAACACAAACTGGGCGTGGCTTGACCTTTCCTTTAATGAGGTCATGCTTTATACCTGGATTGCAGGGGCTCTCTCCATAGGTCTTTTTATCCTCATTAAAAATTTAAGATTCTGGATCACCATAAAACAGAAACCCATGCTGGTTGATAAAGAGATCCTTGACCTCCTGGAAGAATGCAAAATTACCATGAAGATCAACACGCTGATCGGAATTATCATTACCGATAAGGTTAAGAGCCCTGCCCTGTTCGGTTACCTCAGGCCAAGGCTGCTTTTGCCTTTGGGTGTGCTTGAAAATCTCACAAGATCAGAGCTTACCTATATTTTTATGCATGAGCTTGGCCACCTTAAGCGCCATGATATAGGGGTCTCATGGATTATTACCCTGCTTCAGGTCTTTCACTGGTTTAATCCCCTTGTCTGGTATGCCTTTTACCAGATGAGGGTCGATCAGGAATCTGCCTGTGACGCATCGGTGTTGGCAAGAATAAGGAAAAATCAGAAAAAGGATTATGCAGGTACTATTATAGGTTTTCTTGAAAGGTTCTGCCAGAACCGCCAGTTACCGTCAATGGCAGGTATTATAGAAAATAAATCTCAAATAAAAAGGAGAATTGCCATGATAGCAAGCTACAAAGAAAACACAAAAAAGATTAAGGCGTTAGCCATTGTCATGCTTCTTGTGACAGGATTTATCTTTTACACAATAACAGGTTTTGCACAGGAGGGAGCCCAAGATACCGAAGCAACTGAAAATACACAAACAACTCCACCTGCAGAGACCTACTTTAACCCCGCTGGTGAGCCGGTTTATAGATTGGATGAAATTGATACGCCACCGCAGGTTATTGAAGCGTTTCCTCCAGCATACCCCATTGAAGCCAAAGATAAGAAGATAGAAGGTAAAGTTCTTTTGAAATTCATTGTTAATAAAGATGGCACTGTACAGGAGCCACAGGTGGTAAGTGATAAACTGCCAGGGCCCTTTGATCGGGCAGCACTGGAGGCTGTAGCAAGATACAGGTTTAAACCTGCCATAAAGGATGGTGAGGATGTTAACTGTTTTGTCAGGATGCCCATAACATTTGCACTTTCAACTCCGTCTGATAAAACCTTTATCAACTCTGAAGATGAACCGGTTTATAGACTTGATGAAATAGACACGCCACCGCAGGTTATTGAAACGTTTCCTCCACAATACCCCATTGAAGCCAAGGAGAAGAAGTTAGAACCCAAAGTTTTTTTGAGTATTATTGTTGGTAAAGATGGCATTGCACATATACCACAGGTAGATAGCGCTAAACCGATAGATGTTTTTTTTGCAGGCGGCACTGGATGCAGTAGCCAAATACAAATTTAAACCTGCTATAAAAGATGGCAAGGATGTTAGTTGTTTTACCAATATACCCATAGAATTTAAACTTGATGAAAAACAGGTAGAACAGTAAATAATTGTAAGGGCAGGCCCCTGCTTGGCAAGCCATAGCTTTAGCGAAGGAGGCTGCCTGCCCTTATATGAAGGGGCAGGATAATCGTCCCTTGGCAACCAGCCGCCTACGTTTAAAAACCAGAACTACGTCGGGCCAGGCATGGGATTGCCCCCACAACACAAGACCTGCTAAAAGCATTTCATATCCATTGGGCTCATAAGGTTCTGCTATTGACTCTTTATATTTTATCTGTTAGCAAATATCTGTTCCAAAAGCGCTAAGAATTCATTGGAATGCAGGGTGGCATTTTATATGCCGCCTTTTTATCGGTGGGGTATAATCCGTCGTCGTCAAAGACTATGGCGGGAAAATAACCCCACCCTGTTGAAGAACATGTTTCGTATTTTGCAACAGATAAAAATCTGTAGAGTACTGTTCTTCTTAAGTTGACGACAATACGCCCAGGGCGGTGTTATAAGCTTCATCCAGGATTTGTTTCTTTATGGAAGGATACCGGGTGAAAAGATGAAACAAGAAAACAATAACATGGGGATAATGGCGCGTGTCGGGGCATCTCTGGCAGACTGGTCAGAGAGATGGTTTCCTGATGCGTATGTATTTGCTGCTATTGCGGTGGTAGTTGTATGCATTGCCGCCCTGTTTATGGGCCGCTCTCCTGTTGAGATATCCATCGATTTCGGTAAATCCTTCTGGTCACTCACAACGTTTACCCTTCAGATGGCCTTTGTTGTAATAGGCGGCTACATTGTTGCGGTTGCCCCTCCTGTGAAAAGGCTCATAGGTATTCTGGCTTCCGTGCCCAAAACACCCAGGGTAGCTGTGGCCTATGTGGCCTTTGTAGCCATGGTATCATCTTTACTGTCATGGGGTTTCAGTCTCATATTCGCAGGTGTGCTTACAAAGGAGATCAGTAAAC
>CAZSZQ010000333.1:0-3024 GCA_964610475.1 uncultured Desulfatiglans sp. | reverse complement strand
ATGTATTTACATACTATCCTGAGAATGACCCTGTGAATAAAAAAATAAATGCCAGGCAGGTCAAAAAAGAAAAAAAAGTAAGATGACAGCAATTGTCTATGCAGGGTACGGAGGGCCTAAGGTAAAACGAAATTTACCTGCCGGTAAGTTTTAAAACCGTAAAACTGCTTCAGATGCTCCTGACAACAGTAATTTGAATTTCAGGTTTTTAATCATATTAAAGTTTTAGTTTTTCATGGACGCTTTTGTAAAAATACGGGATTTGGTGAATAAAGAGACGGCACATGTGTGGATAGAAAAAAATCCCGCTTTACCCTGAGGCAGGTGAAAAAGATTATTCTGCAATCTGGGAAAAACAACCCCGCCCGGGGAAAAGAAACACCTCACTTTGGGATTATCTCCGCTGTCAATTTTTGATGTAAAGACTAATTTACATAAGCTTATTTTCCTAATTTAGATACTTTCATCTTTTCAGGTTAGGTTGGAAAAAGCATTTATCATCATTAACCGGGATGGGATCCTGGTTAATGGATGAAAAAATTCAAAAAAATTAAAATGAAAAAACTTAATCCTATTAAACAATTCCTGATTCTGATCGTACTTGTTTCATCATGTCACAATCAAGAAGAAAAGAATCAAAAAATCAGTACTTCAGAAGATTCATACAATTTTGAAAATTTCTCAGTACAGGTTCCGGTAATTCCCGGTAACATTGTTTCAATAACCGATTTTGGAGCTGTCGGCGACGGACAGACACTTAATACGAAAGCAATTTCCGACGCCATCGAACATATTTCCTCCAGAGGAGGCGGCACGGTGATAATACCCAGGGGATTATGGCTTACGGGACCCATCATCCTGAAAAGCAACCTTAACATTCATACAGAAGATGGTGCTCTTGTCATTTTTTCTAAAGACAAAAGCCAATACCCGCTGGTAGAAACAAGTTTTGAAGGACTGAACACTGTCAGATGCACCTCCCCTATATCAGGTTCAGGTCTGGAGAATATATCATTCACCGGAAAAGGTGTCTTTGACGGATCAGGCGAAGCCTGGAGACCTGTCAAAAAAGAAAAAATAACTGAATCACAATGGAAGCAGCTGATTAATTCTGGCGGATTCGTAGGCGATGACGGGAAAATCTGGTATCCCTCAGAATCGTATCGCGATGCACAGCAAATAAGCCAGATGAATGTCCCGGAAAAACAGCCATCCCTGGCAGATTATGAAAAAATAAAGGATTTCCTCAGGCCTGTAATGGTGAGCCTGGTAAACTGCAGGAACGTGCTCCTCGACGGACCAACATTCCAGAACTCACCGGCATGGTGCATACATCCCCTGATGTGCGAAAATTTGATAGTGAGGAATATAACGGTTAAGAACCCATGGTTCTCGCAGAACGGCGATGGGATCGATATAGAATCATGCAAAAACAGTCTTGTCTGCAATAGCAGCTTCGATGTGGGTGATGATGCAATATGTATAAAATCAGGCAAGGATGCCGACGGCCGGAAAAGAGGCAGGCCAACCGAAAACCTTATAATAGATAATTGTATTGTATACCACGGACACGGAGGTGTTACGGTGGGAAGTGAAATGTCGGGCGGAGTAAAAAATGTAAAGGTTACCAATTGCACATTTATTGGCACAGATGTAGGTATCCGCTTTAAAAGTAATCGCGGAAGGGGAGGAATAGTTGAAAATATCTCCTTCGATAAGATAGTAATGATGAACATCCCGGCCCAGGCTGTCTCATTTAACCTATATTATGGCGGAAACGAAGGAGGAGGCGGTCTGGTTGAGAATGAAGTCATACCACCCGTTACTGAAGAAACTCCTGTATTCAGGAATATCACTATCAGAAATGTGACGTGCAAGGGAGCAAAGGATGCTGTCTTTCTACAGGGGCTGCCTGAAATGAACCTTCAGGACATAGTACTGGAAAACATAGATATAGAGGCAGATAATGGAATGACATGCGTTGATGCAGACGGAATCCAGGCCGTCGGGCTCAGGCTGATAACGAATAATTCACCTGTAATCGATTTCATAAACTGTAGAAACATTAACATTAAGAAGCTGGATATTGAGAATACCGGACTCCCTGTTGTGTCAATCAAAGGGGAAAGGACAAAATCGATAAGAATTGATGCAGGAAAACGCTTAAGCATTGATGACATCACTATCAGCAGAGGAGCTGACAAAAGCGAAGTAATTGTACCTGACGATATTAAATGAAGTTAAAAATGATCCCGGGAGAGAGGTACGAAAAACCTTATCAGTGCTTTGGAAATATCAATCCTTAAAGATTAATTTCGATAATATAACTCACAAACAAAAAAACAACAATGAAAAAACTCCTGTTGACATACGCAGTGTATATGTTTTCAATACTGATGCTATCTGCCGAAAAATACGACCTCGTGGTGTCACAGGATGGCTCAGGTGATTATAAAACAATTCAGGAAGCAGTTGACGCATGCCGGATTTTTCCGGACAAACCATTCTCTATTAAAGTAAAAAATGGCGTCTATCATGAAAAGGTTGCTATCCTTGAAGGAAATACCCACCTGGCAATTACCGGAGAAAGTGTTGACAAAACCATCATCAGCTGGGACGATCATTTTAAGAAGATCAATCGCGGAAGAAACAGCACATTCTACACCTACACATTGAAAGTTGAGGCCGGTGATTTCCGGATGGAAAATATTACGGTCGAAAACACTGCTGGTCCTGTCGGACAGGCATTGGCTCTATTTGTTGAAGGAGACCATTGTGTATTCATCAACTGCCGGTTTCTTGGATTTCAGGACACCATGTATGCTGCGGGCAGAATTGGAAGGCAGTATTTTTACAACTGTTATATCGAGGGGACGACCGATTTCATCTTTGGTGAAGCTACCGCGCTGTTTGAAAAATGTACTATTCATGCAAAGGGCAATTCATTCATAACTGCTGCCAGCACTGCTGAGGGCAAAACTTTTGGATATGTTTTCAAAGAGTGCAGAATAACAGCTGCTGAAG
>CAZSZQ010000332.1:0-3032 GCA_964610475.1 uncultured Desulfatiglans sp. | reverse complement strand
CAGGTGGGCGACGACATCCGCACCATTGACTGGAACGTAACAGCCCGTGCAGGTCACCCCTATGTAAAACTCTTCAGGGAGGAAAGGGAACTCACTGTTATGTTCCTTGTGGACATCTCCGCATCAGGGGCATTCGGCAGCACAAGGCAGATAAAGAATGAGGCAGCAGCAGAGATATGCGCCCTCCTGGCCTTTTCTGCCATTAAAAACAATGACAAGGTGGGGCTTATTGTATTTACCGATCAGATAGAGATGTTCATCCCCCCGCAAAAGGGCTCCACCCATGTGCTAAGGCTCATAAGGGATCTGCTGAATTTCAAACCAAGACAGGTGAAGACCGATCTTGTGGCAGGCATGGACTATCTTGGCAGGGTACTTCATAAAAAAAGCGTTGTATTCCTGGTCTCAGACTTTCAGGGTGAAGGGTATGAAAAGCAATTACGCATCTTAGGGAAAAGGCATGACCTGATTGCTGTATCCATTACCGACCCAAGAGAAATCACCATGCCTGATGTGGGGCTTATAGAACTTGAAGACGCTGAAACCGGAGAAACAGTTATTATAGATACGGGAAGCGCATCATTCAGAAAGGGATATGAACAGCTGGGCACATCAAGGCTTGAAGGGCTAAAAAAACTCTTCAGGTCAACGGATATTGACCACATTGATATCAGGACAGGTCAGGATTATGTCTTTGACCTTGTAAAATTCTTCAGGAACAGGGAGCAGAGGAGGTAATAAGCAATGGCAGAGGGTCTGGACTTCAGCATTCCTTCTACAGGTAAAAACAGGGGAAGGTCACCATTCAGATGGGTATACAGTATTCTTATCCTTCTTGTACTACTGTCAGCATTGAATGTTATTTTATTTATTATAAGACCTTCAGTGCCCGTGAAAAATATTAACGGCATTACCCCTTCTACTGAGGCTATTAAAGGGCTTGCCCTTAAACTTGAAAAGCAGGAGATAAACGAAGAGGCGATCAGCGCCTGGAAGGAATATCTCAGTATTGCAGGGCCTGATGCAACTGAAACCGCAAGGATATGGTACAGGATCGGCAAGATATCCGAGGCAATGGGCGACTATGACAATGCACTTAATGCCTATTACCGGTCAGAGGCATTTGCAAGCCCGGATGATATCCGTGACGAGATAAACCAGCGGATACAGAGGTGTCTTGAAAAGGCAGGCAGGTTTGCGGCGCTGCGTTATGAGCTTAACGACAGGGTAGGAGCAAACCCTGATTCACTAAAAAATAACAGTCAGGAAAAGGTTGCGGATCAGGTACTTGCAGAGATAGGCGCATTAAAAATTACCCGTGAAGAGCTGGATAAAAAAATAGAGAAGGTTATAGCATCCAGGATAAGCGGTCTATCAAGGTATCTTTCACCTGACCGGATAAACATGGAAAAGGAGAACCTTCTGAAACAGTATTCCTCTGACACCGGCAGGAGGATGTTCCTTGAACAGTACATTATCGAGGAGATGCTATACAGAAATGCAAGGGAGGAGAGGCTCGCTGAGACAGATGAGGTGAGGGATTCCATCATGGAGATGGAGCGCAGCCTCCTTGCATCAAAGGTCATGGAAAATACCTATAAGAATGAGATAAAGATTACAGAGACCGATGTCCATAATTATTATGAGGCGAACAAGGCAAAATATAATGAAAAGGATAAGGATGGAAAGGAGCAGGTACCTGAGTTTGATAAGGTTAAGGACAGGGTTGCTATGGATCTTATGTCTGAAAAGGAACGGGATGTACAGAAATCCCTGATTGGCAGGCTTAAGGATAAATACAATGTGGTTGTGCATAACACTGTCCTTTCAGGCGGGGATACAGGCACTGATACGACTAAAAAGGATAAGTAATTTTCACCACGGAGGACACAGAGATCACGGAGATTTAAACTTTTAAGCTTTTCTCAGTGTTCTCTGTGCTCTCTGTGGTTAAAAACAAGGTTTACGGATGCAATTTTTTATAGATATAAACAAAATTTTTTCAGCCAGAAGCAGGAAAATATTATTAATCCTGACCATTGTCCTTTGTGCTATTCTTTTTACCTCCTGTAAAAAGAATAGCACAGGGGAAAAACCGTTAGAAAAAAAGTCTGAAAAGATCCATGAAACTGTTGAAAAGGGGCCGGCAAAGGTAACCCTTGAGGCAGACAAAAAAGAGATAACCATTGCCGGGCAGGTTAATCTTTCAATAAGTATTGATATTGATGAGGAATACGAGATAGAACTCCCCTCCTTTGGAGACAAGCTTGAGCAGTTAGGCATAGTTGATTATCACACCACACAGCCTGAACTCAAAGAGGGCAAAAGAAAACAGATAAGGCGCACCTATATTCTTGAGCCCTTTCTATCAGGGGATTATGTGATTAAGCCCATGAAGATCATGTTCTTTAAAAAGGGGGACAAGGAGAAACACTCCATAGAAACCCCCGAGGTCACAATAAAGGTTACATCCCTGCTGCCGGAGGATTTGAAGGATCTCAAGCTCAATGACATAATACCGCCTTTACCCTACCCCAGGTCATACATGGTGTGGATATGGGGAGGCGCAGGGGCAGGTATACTGATCCTCCTTGCTGTTGGTGTCTACTTTTACAGAAAGCGGTTCATGAGAATAGATGGTATTGAGATAAGGCTTAAGGCCCATGAGATGGCCTATAATGAACTTAAGACACTTGTTGATGAGAACCTTATTGATAAGGGTGAGATCAAGGAGTTTTATCTGAGGCTCAGCTCAATAATAAGGAGATATATTGAAAACAGGTTCGGCTTAAGGGCGCCTGAACAGACTACAGAGGAATTTTTAAAAGGTCTTGAATCGGCGCAGGATTTCCCGGCTGAATTTAAACCCCTTCTAAATAATTTTCTAAGGCATTGTGACCTTGTCAAATTTGCGAGGTTTGAGCCTGAGACAAAGGATATCCAGAACAGCTTTGACAGTTGCAAGGCATTTATACAGGGAACAGAGGAACAGGACTGATCATGCACTTTGAATCACCACTCGCATTTCTATT
>CAZSZQ010000331.1:2607-3033 GCA_964610475.1 uncultured Desulfatiglans sp. | reverse complement strand
TGTATACTGCAGAACAACAATGTGATACTATTTCATACATCTTTGACTGGAGATACGGACTTTTCCCAAGCCTGACCTTAACCGGAGAAAAATCTTTTACAAATATATTTTTACCGGCTTATACTGAGGCAAGAGATACCAAGGCTTATGACTATGCCCATAAACTTACCGCAACAGGTTACAGAGGCCTGGACAGATTTATGTTTCAGTACGAAAGAGTCTCACCCGGCTATGTTACAGTCGTTGGAACTTCAATCCCGGGCAGGGAAAGGGTTAAGGTAAAATGGCAGCATAAATACAATGGGCAACACACAATTACATCAGGGTTTCAATGGTACAGGAATAACCTTAACGGTGCATTGAATACCAGATATGATCGTTACAAACCTGAAATTAAACTGATCACAGAAAAGCAGTTTGGCCGGA
>CAZSZQ010000331.1:0-2597 GCA_964610475.1 uncultured Desulfatiglans sp. | reverse complement strand
GGAAAACTGCCTCAACAGAAATCTCATATAAGATGGACATTACCAAAACAAATACAATATCAGCTTCAAGTATTGACCATATTGTTAATATAAATTACAGAGACAAAGTCAGCATATTTGATACTGACTCAAACCTGGGTTTTAGATCCTGTGACAAAGATGATATAAAACAAAAAAATCTCGAGTACATCTATTATACATCCCTTAAGACACAGGTATATCATCCCTATTTTACATTGAAACCGGGTCTGCATCTTGGAGGACGGACATCTAAAGAGGAACTGTCAGGCTACCTGAACAGGATATATGAGTACTCGCTGGAGACAGACCTGAATATCCATCCGGTAAAAATTGCCTCAAATATTCAAGTTGGCCAGAACAGGGTTGAGAAGGAGAGCGGTTCCGTTTCCATGAAGAATTTTGCACGCCTGAATATTTATTATAGATCTGACTTTTTATTCAACCGGCAGGGCGGTATGATTTTTTTAAAGGCCCACATCAATAATTATCGTTTTGATATTGCTGACGCTGGTTTTCGTGAAACCAGTATAACATCAGGTATTAACTTGAAGTTCTAAAAAGGGTAAAGAGGCCGGCATGAATTTTATGTCATGACTATCCATCGTGGCTATTTCCCATTTTTAAATTCTATTACCGGTGATCGGTCATATAAGATTCCTGCCACCGGTTCCGCCTCTGTTCTTCCTTATGCCTCATTCACAAAGTGCACGGTGCAATGCCTGCTGGGCCCTTTTATAATCATCCCTTTCCAGGATAAATTGCATGTTGGTCTGGCGGGATGTCTGTGAAATGGCCATTACATTGATCTTCTCATCGGCAAGGGCCTTTGTGGCAGCGGCCAAAATGCCAGGTTTAGCGATGTTTGAACCGATAGCGCATACAATAGCTGCCTTGAAAGATGTTACGCTATGGAATCTTTTTCCAAGGTCCTGTACCAGTGCTTCTGTGAAATCCTCCTCATTTATAATCATGTCGATGGTGTTGGCGTTTGTCATTTTTGTGATATAAGAGACATTGTGGGCCTTAAGAACCTCCATGATTTTGAGGTCAAAACCTACCTCTCCCACCATCTGGGTTTCATAGCCCTCCAGGCAGAATATCCTGTCAGAGCCTGCTATGATTTCTATCTTTGATTCAACCCCGATATAATCGTTGGTGATAAATGTCCCGTCATGTTCGGGATCAAAGGCATTTTTAATCCGGATAGGGATTCTCATATTCTCCAGGGGTTTGGATGCCTTTGGATGGATAGCCTCCATGCCGACATCGGCAAGCTGATCAGCTACATCAAAATTTGTATTGCATACCGGATGGATATGATCCTCCCCGATAATCTTCGGATCACCTGAACTCAAATGATATTCCTTGTGGATGATGGCCTCTTCGGCCTTAAGCAGCACTGCTATTTTGGAAAAGGTCACTTCCGAATACCCGCGGTCAAACTCCCGCATAATACCCTCAACGCCTTTGGTATATCCTGTGACAAAGCAGATGCTCTTTGTAGGGTCAAGCTTCGAAAACACATCTTTAATGCGGTCGTCAATTGATAATTCTCTGTCATCCTGCCACCCGCTCAAATCCACAAATGTCGTGTTATAACCAAGGTTTTTAAGGATATTTGCAGAGTTAAAGGCGCTGTGCATTTCTCCCAGGGATGCCAGCAGCTCACGCGAAGCCAAAAGCACCTCGTTTCTATTTACATAACCGGATGCCAGCACCGTATCCATACTTTTCAGGATATTGAATGCAGCAGCTATTCTTTCGGAGATAAACTGATTGGCTTCATCAAGGTTCAAACCGGCTTTTACGAAGCCTTCATTAATAGCAAATAAATGTTTTTTTAAGTCTTTTAATGCAGAATTATATTCTCCCCGGTCCTTGAATTTTTTATAGATCCCCGGTACGCGGGTCTTTTTATGTTCCAGAAGCATATTGGTTATTCCATCATATGCTGAGACCACATATATGCGGTTATAAATATCATCCGGGTTATATAAAATAATATTCTTTATAATCTCGGGGAACCTGGTCATTGATGTCCCGCCTATTTTTTCTACTCGAAGTCCTTTTGCAGATGTCATTTTATTCCTCAATCAAGTTATTTATTAAAGGTGAGATTCATACCAGTATTTTCACCTTTTTGTAAATCAGAATTTTTCCAGTAATTTCCGGTTAGGAAATTGCGTTACCATATATAACCCTGGGTTCCGGCGTTGTCCATTTCTTTAAAAATATATCCGAACCTCATCGTGCATGGGTTTTGATTTTTAAGGATTACAATCTTTAACGTTATAAGCGAATAATTACATAATCCTTAAAAATCAAAACCCAGTGAGGATAGTCAGTAATTACCAGCGGATATATTTTTAAGAAAAGGACAGCACCTCCCTTCGTAAATATAAAAAATTGGTTTGTTCCATGCCTGATTTGTACCAGATAGGAAAGGACTTGGTTTTTTAGGATGAGATCGCTTATATCTTGATCCCAAGTTTGTAGTGTTTTAGTTTTAAAGATCAATTGTAGTTACTAATTCTCTCCAGGATGTTTGTCTGATCTTTAAAATTAAAACACATGGT
>CAZSZQ010000330.1:0-3040 GCA_964610475.1 uncultured Desulfatiglans sp. | reverse complement strand
CTTTTTCATATTATCGCAACGCTTAAAAAAAGTGCATCCAGGGCCCGCCATGAGTTGGCCGTTTTCATACCTGTAGGCATCTTCAGCCATGGGCGAATCGACCTTTACAAAGCTACCGATCTTTAAACCCTCAGGATAGGTAACGGCCATTTTTACAGCCTTTTCTCTATCAACAAGTTGCTCTTTCGCTGGGACATAGGTCATACCCTTGCTTACTGTCTTCAGGTTATCGGGATTAAAGAGCATGCCCTCTTCCTTTCCCCTTATAACTGTCGATTCTATTTCTGTGATCTTTTGATCATCTATCTTCAGACGGAAAACAAAGAGCACAGGCTGCTCTCTTTCTTCGATAACCAGGAATGATATAGCCACTCCCTGTTTCACATCAAGAATATCACGCCTGTAGTCAGTCAGTTTGATTTTACTCTGCCATAACCCTTCACCAACCTTTATCTCTTTACAGTCCTCTGTAAACTTTACCTCTTTCGAAAGGGGCAGGAGACCGGGCTTTTGAGCAACAAGGGCATCCAGATAGCTGGTGACAAATCCCCTCAGGCACTCCCTGTCACATTTTACACTATTTGCGGCAAAAGCGATTCCTGAAAAGATGCTGATAACAAAAATGGAAACGAGGGTGATCAATAAAACCGGGGTAGATTTTTTAAACATAAACTCCTCCTTTTGGATATGACCTTTAATTTGTTTTTTTCTGCCTGAAAAAAACATAAAAATCAGAAAAAAAGCATTTTCTGAAAACAATCTATTCTATAATAGATTTAATTAAGTTATACAAGCGGGAAATAGAGACAGGTTTTATTTTGTTTGATTTATTTTTGAATAATTTGCTTATAATTGATATAAAAATGGTCTCCGTAGAGTTTTGAACTATATGGGATTGGGATTTTTGTCAAACTAATAAATATTTAAATGGAGGGTATCGGTAATGAGGAAAAATAGAATACAATTACTTTTATTTTTACTTGTCATGGTTATAGCAATGCCTGTCATCGGACAGACTGAAAAAAAACAGCCTCCGCAGTATGCTCAGGAGCCGGCGCCGGTAAGTGTGCATAAGATAAGTGAAAAGGTATATGAGCTTAGGGGTGGCTCAGGGGCCAATTGTGCCGCTATTGTTGGCGTAAATGAGGTTTATATTATTGATGCAAAGATGACTGACCAGTCTGCAAAGGATATACTGGTGGCAGTAAAAACCATAACAGACAAGCCGGTAAAACGCCTGATCTTCACCCATTGTGATGGGGATCATGTAAACGGCATTTCGGGTTTTCCTGAAAATATAGACATTATAGCCCAAGAAAATTCCTTGAAAAATATGGAAAAGGCCAATGAATTGGGTCAGAATAAAATCCGCCTGCCGAACATGACCTTTTCAGACAGGATGAATATTTATGACGGCGGTCTTGAGATAAAGCTCCTTTTTTTTGGTGCTGCGCACACAGACGGTAACATAATTATTCATATTCCTGAGGACAGGGTTGCAATAATAGGCGACCTCTTTTTCAAGGGTATGGACCCTTTGATACATAAGAGTAAAAACGGAAGTTCCGAAGGGTTTATCAATGTGCTTCAAAAGATGGCTGATCTGAATGCAGACACATATTTAAGCGGTCATGCAGAACCTGCCTCAAAGGCCGATATAGAAGGCCTGAGAAAAAGTATATTGGAAAAGCGCCAGAAGGTAAGTGAGATGATAAAAGAGGGAAAGAGCCTTGATGATGTAAAACAGGCATTTAATATTCCTGCCGGCCAGAGCCGGTGGCCTTCACTTGTTGAGTTAATGTATGGTGAGATAAAACAGTAGAAGAGTATACAGTGGTTATATAGAGACGGGCTTTGAACCCGTCTCTACAATGCTTCCCGAATAATACAAAAAATATTTTTATCCCCCCAAAATCTTACTTCTGAAAAGGAAAAATACGGCACCCATCAGGCATACACCTGCCCAGAGATAATCCATTGTCAATTTTTCTTTTAAAAAAAAGATAGAAAACGGTACGAATACAAGCAGGGTTATGACTTCCTGCATTATTTTAAGCTGTCCTACAGACATTGCTGCATGGCCGATTCTGTTGGCAGGAACCTGGAGCAGGTATTCGAAAAGCGCAATTCCCCAGCTTACAAGGGCGGCGATGATCCATGGTTTGTGATTGAGGTTCTTGAGATGACCATACCAGGCGAATGTCATAAATACATTGCTGCAGCAAAGAAGTATTATTGTAATAAAAATGCGGTTCATGATGACTCACCTTTGCATATTATTTTTTTTAAAAAATAACTGCAAGATTTATTCCTTTCATAAATTCCAGATATAAAAAAATAACGGATCAGGTTATTAATTTGAAGCATTAGAATGCCCGATTCGGTTTTATTGTGAACCCTATCTTTTCTTCCATGGATATTTGTCCTCCTTCACAGGCCCCCAGTAAAGATCCCCTGAATTTCGCCATGGGTCAAGTACGATGCCATTATAAAATCCCTGTTTTATGGCAGTTACTATTACGGTATTATGTTCCCGGAAATTACTGCCTTTATAGGCAACACCCGCATGAATTTCAAAACTCTTCAGTTCAAGGGATGTCAGTTGTTTCATCAGATCATCTGCCCAGTGATAGCATAGACCGCGTTCCTTTACTCCCAGACGCACCAGTATATTGTGAAAATAGGGGGGTCTGACGATACGATATTTCTCCGCAAGGTAAAGGGAGTAACTGATACTTGTTTCAGCGAGCCGTTTTGCTTCTTCAGGATCTACACTGTCACCAAGTCCTGTGAGTTCATGCCGGAGCAAATTGATTTTTTCCAGGGTCCCCTCAGATGAGTCCGGTGCGTTGTCTTTAAATATCTCCTGGTGATTTTTATTGATAACAGTACATGAACAGAAAAATGCCAGCGTTAAAATAAAATTACCGTATTTCAGCAGTTTTCTGTTATTTATTTTTATTAATGATTGTTTCATTGCAGCTCTTTTAACCCAGATTTTGCAGTAGAAATCGTCGAGAGGATTGAAAAACCAAAGCGA
>CAZSZQ010000329.1:0-3042 GCA_964610475.1 uncultured Desulfatiglans sp. | reverse complement strand
TGGCAAGATCGGCAATTGTCCTGTTCCTGAACAAACCATCAATCTTCGAACGTATCACTGAATAATCATCGTGGACGGGACAAGCTTTTCTGCTTTTCCTCACATCACTGCAGGCTCCGTCGTGAATCAGGCAATTTTTGAACAGGTTGTCGCCGTCGATAATCTTCACAATATCAAGCATCGTAATAGATTCCGGCTTTTTCTTCAGGGAGAATCCGCCGTTGGGTCCCTTTACAGAATTTAGTATTTTATGTTTTGCAAGCTGCTGCAGGATTTTTGCCAGAAAAGGAGAAGGAAGACCAAGATCGCCTGATATCTCCCTGATACCTATATTGCTTCTGGTATGCCTGCTTGCCAGATACACTAAAGCCCTGATTCCGTATTTGCAGGAGTTTGAAAGCATATCAATACATCTTTAAAGGGATCTTGTTGATCCTTCTTTTATGCCGGCCACCTTCAAAATCAGTTTCAATGAATTCCCTGACTATCAGAAATGCTTCTGACTCGTTAATGAACCTTGCCGGTAGTGCACATATATTTGCATCATTATGTTTCCTTGCAAGCTTTGCAATCTCTTCGTTCCAGCACAGGGCGCTTCTTATCCCCTGATGTTTGTTGACGGTCATATTTATTCCGTTTCCTGTTCCGCATATTGAAATTCCAAGATCACACTCACCGTTGGCCACAGTAAGGGCCAGCGGATGTCCAAAATCGGGATAATCATCCGTTTCATCGTACTTAAGACTGCCTAAGTCTTTTATTTCAACATTGTTTTTCATGAGTAACCCGATAATCTTCTCTTTCAGATAAAAACCTGCATGATCGGAAGCGATGGCAATTTTCTTCTTTTTCACCCTAATTGTTTTAAGTGTGACAATGGCACCAAATTAAAACAAATGAACAGACAAAAGAAAATAATATGGTTTTATCTTTAAATAATTGTGCACTGCTATGGGTTGATAGATTCTTTTTGTTCCACTTCCATTTGGTTTTATTCCCCACCCCCCAAAAAAATGCGTGACATCCAAGCTTATTCCAACCCCCAACCCTTCTGAAGATTAGGTGTCATCCAAGTTTATTCCACCGCCGAGCCCCCCTAAAAGGGGGCTTAAGAATCAGAACAATAATGCTTTATGAAGTTATGGGTGACAACCTTAAGTGGATTATTTTGTTTTGAAAATGTTTTTCTTTTAATTTGATTTTCGCTGCATTGAATTCTTTTTTTTATGAAATCGAGGATGATTGAGAGAAATATGTTCTATGCTGCAAGCAGGAATACTTTTGAAATGGCACATGCCCTTCGGAAGAACATGACCGATGCTGAAAGGATCCTGTGGAAAAGGCTGAAAGATAAATCAATATTTAAAGTCAAATTCAGACGGCAGCACCCGGTTGACATTTTCGTAATGGATTTCTATTGTCATGAACTTAAGCTTGCCATAGAAGTTGATGGCGAGATTCTCTTAAGCCAGGAAGCAGTGGAACATGATGAAGGAAGAACTTATGAACTTGAAAAGTTCGGCAAAAAAATCCTCAGGTTAACAAATAAACAGATACTTGAAAATCTGGACGACGTTCAAGTTTCTATACTCAACATAATCAACGATATAACCCCCATTTAGGGGGGCAGGGGGGTGGACCCAACCGGCAGAAAAGAAATCGCATTATCAATTGTTAACAACCCCTTAATCCCCCGTTTCTTTTTATTAATAACATCATGTTTATTAACCGCCGGTCGTTAATTTCGTCAGACTTCAGTTTCTTTTAAAAAGTTTTTATCGAATTAACAGGATATGTAAACTTTTAATGAACATCAAAACCTGATATTTTGTTGAACAACCATCATTTGAAACCTTGTTTTAACAGTTGTTAATATTTTCGTTAAATTGCTGATATTCAAAAATGGTATATTTTTTGATCGGTTGAAAAGATGTTTGCCCGACAATAATTTCTTAAAATAAAAGACAAATTTGATTTTTGTTTTAACACAATTAACAGGACATCATAAAAACTATTAAATAATAAAAATTTCTATAGTTAATAATAATAAAAATATCGGGGTGATAAAATGAGGGGACTTAAGAAATTGGTTGCTATTTTTGAAAGGAAATCCAAAGATAGTTAAACCGTCCTGGTTATAGAATTAAGGGCAGATGAAAGAAAAGGATAATATGGAGCTGGTTTCAAACATAATGGAGCTTAAAAAGAAGAAGAATGCCATAATTCTTGCTCATTATTATCAGACCGGCGATATACAGGATATAGCAGATTTCATCGGCGATAGTCTTGCCCTGTCGCAGAAAGCCGCCGATAATGATGCAGACATAATACTTTTCGCCGGTGTGCGGTTTATGGCTGAAACGGCTAAAATACTGTCACCTGATAAAAAGGTTCTTATACCCGACATGGAGGCAGGATGCTCCCTGGCCGATTCATGCGATCCGGTCGAATTCAAAAAGTTCATCAGCGATAATCCCGGAAGGACCGTTGTTACATATGTAAACACTAACATCGATATTAAGCTTCTGTCAGATATTGCATGCACTTCTACAAATGCTGTTCAGATAATTGAATCTCTTCCTGAAGGGGAAAAAATACTTTTTGGTCCCGACAGAAACCTTGGAAATTACATTCTTAACAAGACAGGCCGCGATATCGTAGTATGGAACGGAGCATGCCATGTGCATGAGGAGTTTTCGCTGGAGGCAATACTGAAGCTGAAAAAAGAGAATCCTGATGCAAAAGTGATAGTGCATCCTGAATGTGAACTTCCTGTAAGAATGATTGCCGATTTCATCGGTTCAACTTCGGCATTGCTGAAATTCTCATCCACTGACAAATCCTCCACATATATTGTGGCAACCGAACCGGGAATAATTCATCAGATGACTAAAAAGAATCCAGGGAAGAAATTCATACCGGCACCTCCGAAAGATTCCACATGCGGGTGCAGCGAGTGCAATTTTATGAAGATGATCACACTGGAAAAGATATACAGGTGCCTGAGAGATGAAGAACCTGAGATAAGGATAGATCGCAGGG
>CAZSZQ010000328.1:0-3108 GCA_964610475.1 uncultured Desulfatiglans sp. | reverse complement strand
GAAAACCCCCTTTATGAAAACTTTGACAGGCTTTTAGAGATTGCAAAAAAGTTTGATGTTACATTGAGCCTTGGTGACGGTCTGCGCCCAGGCTGCCTGGCCGACGCCACAGACAGGGCGCAGGTTCATGAACTGATGACCCTTGGAGAATTATCCGAAGCTGCCTGGGCAAATGACGTCCAGGTAATGATTGAAGGCCCCGGGCATGTACCGATGAATCAGATCAGGGCAAATATCCTTCTTGAAAAGCAGTTATGCAGGAATGCACCCTTTTATGTCCTTGGCCCTCTTGTAACAGATATTGCCGCAGGTTATGACCATGTTGCCTGTGCAATAGGCGGGGCAATAGCAGGGGAGGCAGGGGCGGATTTCCTGTGTTATGTAACGCCTTCGGAACATTTATCGCTGCCCACTGTTGAGGATGTTCGTGAGGGGGTAATCGTTACAAAAATAGCGGCCCATGCTGCAGATATAGCAAGAGGGAACAAACTCGCTATTGAACGTGACAGGAGGATGGCAATAGCAAGGAAGAACCTTGACTGGGAGACCCAGATGCAATGCGCCCTTGATCCCGTCAAAGCAAGACGCATAAGAGGAGAGAATCCCCCCGGTGAGAAGGATGTCTGCACCATGTGCGGCAAGTTCTGCGCCATAAAACAGGTGAGAGATTATTTTAACAGCTGATTGATATTAAAAAATAATTTTATCTCACCGGTTCCAGCTGTTCCCAATGCTGGTTTGATTCAAGGTTAGGGTTATAGCTTGGACTCTCACTGACTATGTACTCACCAAGGTCATTGGCCCATGCATTACCATACCCGGCGGGAAGTTCAACCTCTTTGCCCGCCCTTGTGTCGTTATATCTTTCAACTCCACGGATGTTGTCGCTGAAATTCTGGATAATCCTGTCATTGACCGCCTGCCGTGCCTCCCATGCCTGCATCTGATCATCCCTCATCTGGCTGCCTGCCTGGGCTATCATCTGCCCGATCCGGCCTACTGCCCTGATACCCTGGGTATATCTCTGTGCAAGCATTTCCTTCATGTTTACCACCTTGGCAACCCATTGCCGGTTAAAATTTACTGAGTAGATCATTGTCTGAAACAGCTTTGCCCTTGAGTCAAGCCTTCCCTTCAGGTCTCTGAAAGAAAAGATATAATCTATGTACCAGTAATTGATGTAGTAGTTTCCGCCCATGGCGGAGCCTGGCATATTGATAACAAACTGGCTTACCGCCGCATAAAACTCCTCCTCCATCTGCCTGCCGTTTTCGTTGTAGTTTATCCTCATTTTTCCCGCTTCTGCAGAGGCGTTTACCCCCTGTGTAGCCTCTCCCCTGGCAAGTTCCGCCAGTTCAGGGACAGCTTCTTCTTTAATAATATTTATTCCATTCATGCCTCTTCCAGCTCCGGGGATTACTGTACCGGTGAATGCGCTGCGAAGGTTTACGGGCTTCCCGACAAGTGTGCCCAGGCGGATTGTCCCTGCCGGATTGGTTGTGAGAAACATCCTGTTATTGGTCCAGAAATATGCCCGGCTGGGGAAGAAATTTAACTCCTCCGGACCGCCCGGATTGTAAAACCTGAAAGAAGACTGAGCAGGAAGGGCCGGGTCCGCCGACCATTTTACACCCCCTTCTATTTTCCATCCCTTTGGTACAAGCATGCTGAAGACCTGCATGTTGGTCATGGGGTCGATATATCTGTAGGTGACAAATGTTTGTGTATTTGCTGCCCCTCCTTCCCCGGAGCGTTCTGCAGCACGAACATTTAATGTACAGAGTAAAGACAGGGTAATTAAAAAAAGAATTGTTTTTAAAAACTGAAATCTCCTGCCGGTATTATTTTTCATAATAATATGCCTCCGCGAATAAATAGAATAATATTCAACGATAAAAAACTGTAGCTGATTTATTATAATAATTCAAGAGTGTTACATTTTCATAATTTACTGTAAAAATCAGGTTAAAAGTGTTATTCAGAAAAATGATATAGCTGAATCACGATGGTAAGAATTCATTAAAACATGGATTTGAGTAATTAATCTTTTAGGAGGAGGGTATTGAGATGAACAAAAAACTTTTTTCCGTTGCCGTAATGACGGCAGTAGTTTTTTTGGTTTCCGGATCAGCCGCTGCTGATACCTATATGAAGCAGGTACGGCACACAGGTGCTTATTCAGTGATGGGGCAGAACATGCCGGAAAAGAACGAAACAACCGAGACCTGGATCGGTGACAAAGCAGGCCGTGTAAACCTTTCGGACGGGACGTCAATGCTCATGATCTTCGCGGATCAGAAGGTGTACGCACTAAAGCACTCTGACCGGACCTACTCCGAGATGCCGGTGAGCATGGATAAAATGATGGACGAGGCTATGGCTGCCGCAGGCCCTGAAGATGAGGATGATGCAGCCGCCTCGGAAATGATGCGCAATATGGCAGGGGCCATGATGTCGCAGATCAAGGTAAGTGTCCGTGATACCGGAGAAAAGAAAAAAATAGGTGAATGGAACGCCCGGAAATATGAAATGATCACAGAGATGGGCGCCATGGGTAAAAGCGTTAGTGAGGTATGGGCCAGCGAGGAGCTTAAGGTCGATATGAACGCCTACCAGAAGGCCAGAGGCATGATGCAGATGCAGCAGCCAGGGATGGAAAAGATGATGAAGGAGATGGAAAAGATCAAGGGGGTTATTGTAAAGAGCATAAGCAGTAGTCAGGTCATGGGCGCAGAGGTAAAAACTACTGAAGAACTTGTAGATTTTTCCAGCAAAGCTGCCCCGGCAGATACATTTAAGCTGCCTTCGGATTATCGCAAGGTACCTTTTGTTTCAGGAATGCAGGCCAGGTAAGTTGGGTTTTTAACCCGGCATTCTTATTAATTAGATTCCATCCGGAAAGAGGCAAATTCCGGATGAAGTTTTTAGCGATTACCTCGTTCCCATGGTCTCCATGGGAACGAGATCTTTAACGCTCCGCGTTATGCCTTCAGACTCTATACATTATTTAAAGTGTTGGCTTGAATATTGTTATGTTACTTCGTTTAAAAAACATAACTCAAAGCACGAAATTGAAATAATACCAGGGGGAAAAAACTAAAACTCGAA
>CAZSZQ010000327.1:0-3159 GCA_964610475.1 uncultured Desulfatiglans sp. | reverse complement strand
TTATCCTGTACAAGAGGTCCTGTCTGAATTTTTGTTTATTTACCATTTCGAGAATGTCCACGTTTGTGGCGCATATCAGCCTGATATCTATTGGTAAAGATTTATTGGAACCCAGTCTGACAACCTGTTTTGTCTCGATTGCCCGGAGTATTTTTGACTGCATTGCAACAGGCAGGTTTGCTATCTCATCCAGAAAAAGGGTTCCGCCTGATGCCACCTCAAAGCGGCCAACGCGGTCTGTAGTTGCATCAGTAAATGCCCCCTTTACATGCCCGAACAGTTCGCTTTCAAAGAGGGATTCGCTTATAGCGCCCATATCCACGCTGATGAACACCTCTTTGTTTCTGACAGAGTGATGATGAAGGGCTCGCGCTACAAGTTCCTTACCGGTCCCGTTTTCGCCAAGGATAAGGACATTGGCATCGGTCTTTGCAACCTTGAGGATGGTATCATAAACCCTCTGCATGGCAGGGGATGATCCGATAAACTCGCTGAATGGCTGATTCATGTCAGAGCTTAACTGCTCCTGACGCTGCCTGAGGTTTGCTGCCTCAAGCCTTGTTTTGTGAAGGTTGCTGGCCGC
Organism: uncultured Desulfatiglans sp.; assembly: GCA_964610475.1. GTDB lineage: Bacteria > Desulfobacterota > DSM-4660 > Desulfatiglandales > HGW-15 > JAAZBV01. The sequence continues at coordinate 2,576 of CAZSZQ010000327.1, read as the reverse complement.
AGATACTGTTGCAAGAAGCTTTTCATTCTGCCAGGGCTTCAGGATAAAATCAGTGGCCCCATTTTTAACAGCGGTAACCGCAAGGTTTATATCCCCAAAGGCGGTAATCATGATAACAACAGCAGACGGGTCAATCTCAATGATCTTTGAAAGCCAGTGTAATCCCTCCTGACCGCTGGTCACATCCCTTGAATAGTTCATATCAAGCAGGATCACATCATAGTTATTGTTAGCCATGAGGGTGGGTATGTTTTCGGGTTTCTGCTCTGTGTGAATGGATGTTACGTGCTTCTTAAGAAATAACCGAGCCGCCTTAAGCACATCCTCATCATCATCAACAATCAGGATTTTATCGATTTTATCAGCCATAATTTTATCCAAATTAGTATTTATCCAGAAAGAGGAATTTCTGGATGAAGCTTTCTGCCCAGTCAACATTCCTTTAAATAATTGCTTGCACTGGCGATATATAAAACAATGATACAGGGATGTCAAAGATCGTTCGAAAATTGTGAGAATAATCACATTTGTCGTTGGAATTTTGTGATAATCATTAAATTATTCTAGAAATTATTGAAAACAATGTTATTGATCTACTTTTAAAACAGGCTTAAAAAACAATAAATAACATATATATTGCACTATAACATATGAAATGATATAGTGCATAAAAATGTTATTAAGGTATGGGTATGGATCAACAGATAAACAACCTTACACAGTACTTAAAAGAAACTCTGGATATAGATGTTCAGCCTAAAAAATGGGTAGAAACAAGTAATCTGCCTATATTTCTGAGGAACATGTACGAGTTTTATCAGGTCTTTCTTCTGGGAAAACAGTGCCTGATTATGGCAGCAAAAGAAGAGGCAGAGATAACCCCTGCAACTATACGTAAACATATGCTTCAGGTTGAGAGAAAGTGGCATGATGAGATTATCTATCTGCAACAGAAAGTAACCTCATATAATCGCAAAAGACTGATACAACAGAAGATGCCGTTTATCATTCCTTTAAATCAAATGTATCTTCCTTTTTTGGGCATAGACCTGAGGGAGTACTTTAAAAAAATCCGAAAGACAAAAACAGGTTTCAGCCCGGCTACGCAGGTTGTTATCCTGGATTATTTGATCAATAAATCGGAACCTTATATGACACCAAATATTCAAGCAAAAAAGCTTGGATACAGCATCATGACCATGTCCAGGGCATTTGATGAATTGCAGACTACCGGGCTTGTTACAATTACCACGGAAGGCCGTGAAAGGGTGCTTTGCTTTGATATAGACAAGAAAAAGGTCTGGGAAGCAGCAATGGAACAAATGTACAGCCCGGTAAAAAAAAGGTTATGGGTGAAGATTCCTCAAAAGAGCCCTCAGGGGTTTAAAGCCGGCCTTTCTGCTTTGGCATTCTATTCCAATCTGGCTGAGCCTGTAAACCCTGTGCTGGCAATTGAAGCAAAACTATGGAAGCAGGTTCAAGCTGATAATGTTGTAACGATTGTTAATATGGCTGAATCCGATGCCTGTCAATTGGAGTTATGGAGTTATCCGCCAAAGTTGTTTGAGAAAAATGGAGTTGTAGACAGATTTTCTCTTTTATTAAGCCTGAAGGAGAATAACGATGAACGTGTTCAATCAGCGCTGAAAAATATAATGGAGCAGGTTGAATGGTAAGAGGGATCGATCAGTTTCGAACATATTTCATGGACTTTAAGGATAGGTATGTACTGATAGGCGGCGCTGCCTGTTATCTTGCCCTTGATGAAGCCGGCCTTGAATTCAGGGCAACAAAGGATATTGACATTGTTTTATGTCTTGAGGCACTGGATGCTGAATTTGCGAAGGCAATCTGGGATTTTATTAATCGTGGCCGGTATAAAAATACCCAGAAAAGCACAGGCAAAAAGCTTTTTTACCGGTTCTATGATCCTGAAGATAAGACATTTCCTTATATGCTGGAATTCTTTTCACGCATACCGGATGCATTGAAGTTATTCGATGACAGCCAGTTGACTCCTGTCCCGGTAGGTGAGGATCAATCAAGCCTTTCGGCTATTCTACTGGATAAGGACTATTACAATTTTATCCATGACTCCAAAATCTATATCGATGATATACCTGTGATTCCCCCTGAAGTCATTGTCCCTTTAAAGGCAAAGGTTTGGCTTGACCTCATAAAAAGGCATGAGACAGGTGAAAAAGTGGATAGCTATGATATTAAAAAGCACAAAAATGATATTTTCCGACTTTTCCAGATTATTGATCCGGTAGCACGCCTTACCCTGCCTGGTATAATAAAGGATGACATGAAACGATTTCTTAAAGAATTGGCTATTGATCCGCCACAAAGTCTAAAACCCTTTGGACTTGGCCGTACAAAGATAGACGAACTCGTTGAATTGATACAGGCTATTTACGGGTTGCGTTCTTAGACTTTTTCCTTATCTTGTGAAACATATTTTTGGGGTAGGTTTTAACAATCCTTCTTTTCATTTTGTTATTTTATTGTTATTATCACGAAAAAACACGAGGAATACAATAATGCGGATCATTGATATGCCCGAAATAAAGAAT
>CAZSZQ010000326.1:0-3184 GCA_964610475.1 uncultured Desulfatiglans sp. | reverse complement strand
GTCATTAGGTAAATAGTCGGGTGGGGATAGAAAAAGAATGGATACCGCTGTCAAGTCGCGGTATGACACAGCGAGGAAGATACAGAAGCCGGAGCAGCGGAATGAAAAGTATTTAATAACGGTTAACGACTACTTGAGTCGAATGGTTCATATTTGACAGACCGGCATAATAGATATATTGTATATACAACATATCATATCAAATAAAGGAGATATAACATGCCTTCTCAAATGATAATCCGTATTGACCCTGACCTTAAGAACAAGGTAAACAATTTTGCTAAGATTGAAGGAAAGAATATTAGTGAAGTTGTAAGAGAATTGCTTGGAGAATATGTTAAAAGCAGGGATATCGGCTCTTACATTGATAATTTATGGGATCGCATAGGCGGTAAACTTGAATCAAAAGGTTTTAATCAAAAGGATATAAGAGATGTGATTCGCGATGCAAGGGCAAATAAATGATCAGGACAGTTGTTGACACAAATGTGTTCATATCATCTTTTTTTGGCGGAAATCCACGAAAGATTATAACGCTATGGAAATCTGGGAAAATACTTTTATGTCTTTCAGGCCCGATCATAGATGAATATGTGGCAGTTCTCTCCCGTATGGGCTTGCAAAACGAAGATGAATTAGCAGAATTGTTGAGTCTTTTTACCAAAGGATTTCATTCGCTATATACAGCAAACACACCAAAATTGGATATCGTTGAAAAAGATCCTGATGATAACAAATTCATTGAGTGTGCAGTCGCATTAAAGTCAGAATTTATCATTTCAGGAGATAAGGCATTACAGGAAATAAGGAACTATATGGGGATTAAAATATATAATCCGAAACAGTTTATTGATTATCATGCTTCACTTTAAAATTAATTCCTTATTCATATAAATAATCCCAGGATGCATTCACAGGTCATCTATATCTTAGGGCTTAAATACAACCGGATTCTTCCACCCACAATAAAACAGAGGTAAAGAGAAAACGGATTTCTGATCAGGCTGGGGATAATATAAAAAGAACCGCTAGATGACTTTATAATTGAGATTCCATGGTTTGCTCTTCACTTATTAAGATATAATCAGGAATTTCCCTTGACTTTTATACCCTCTTCTATAATCTTAAAACTTAGTTCATTTCTGTCCATAAAACTCTAATATGAGGTTACTTAAGATCAGATTCCTATAATTTTTGATATTACCATCTATAATGTATAGTTATAAGGAGGTTTTAAATGGCAACATGGCATGATTATCTGAAGGAAGAACGGCACCCGCCAAAATGGCCCTATCCTGTAAAATTTGGTGAAGAGCAGGAGATCGAGACTGATGTTTTGATCATCGGCGGAGGCATTGCCGGATGCTGGGCTGCAATAAGTGCGGCCAGGGAAGGGCTCAAGGTCGCTATTGTAGAAAAGGGCGACACCATAAGAAGCGGTGCAGGCGGCCCCGGATGTGACCACTGGTGTGATGTGCCTGCAAACCCCCATTCAAGGGTTGACCCTGATAAATGGGCAAAGCATATGTCAGACCGCCCCTACTCTAACGGCATAGGGACCCAGATACAGTGCCGTGAGGATTTTGATACCCTTCTTGAGATGGAACAGATGGGCGGGAAGATACGCGATACCGATAATGAATATGCGGGCGCTGAAGGCAGATATGATGACACAAAATTCATGATCTCGCCAAGGTATGGCACCATACACAGCTTTGGCCCTGACCCTGACATGCTCAAACCCAATTTTAACCCGCCCGAAGAGAGAAACAATGTTGTTATAAGGATATGGGGCACTACATTCAAACCCGCCCTTAAAAAGGAATGCAAACGCCTTGGTGTTAAAATATTTGACCGGGTTACAGGGACATGTCTTTTAAATGAAGAGGGCATCCAGGGCGGCCGTATTGTTGGCGCTACAGGAATAAACGGCCGAACCGGTGAATTCATGATATTCAAGGCAAAGGCAACGGTACTTTCAACTGCAGGCGGCGGTTTAATATGGCAGATGAGTACAGAGCTGTGCGGATATTCCACCATGTATTCACGCAACATGTCGGGTGACGGAACCATAATGGCATACAGGGCGGGGGCAACGCTTGTAAACATGGAATCCACAGGCATGATAGGCATAGCAACCGGTTGGAAGCATAAATGGTATTCGGGCGCCGGTGATGCCAGTTATGAAAATGTCCCTATTGTTGATGCTACCGGTAAACGCGTTCCCTATGCCATACAGGGGTGGGAAGATGCAGGCGCAATGATGCCGCTCCCGCATATCCAGAAACAGATCAACGAAGGCATATTGAAGGGAGAATATCACCTGCCCTTTTATGGTGACTGGCCCTCCATGTCGGATGTAGAGAGAAGGGCTACATGGAACCTTATGCTGGCGGAAGAATCCACAACAAAGATAATTATGGACACCTTTAACCAGGCAGGCTTTGATGAAAAAAAAGACCTTCAGCAGAGTTATAAACATATAGAAGGAATGTCTCCCGCTCAGTGGCGTGATACCGCTCATGGAGGAGGTGTGCTGGTTGACTGGAACCTCAAAACCACGGTGGATGGACTATATGCAGCAGGTAACCAGATGTTTTCTCCTGAGGATCACAGCCATGCAGCCTCAACAGGCAGGTACGCCGGAAGAAAGGCGGCAGCATATGCAAGGGAGACCGGTCATGGCAAGGTCTCACGTGATCAGATAGAAAAGGAAAAGAGCAGGGTATATGCCCCGGTGAAACGCGATTCAGGTATGGAATGGAAGGAATTCCATGCAGGTATTGCACGGGTCATGCAGTATTATGTGAGTGAGTTCAGGACAGAGCGGCTATTCAGGATGGGACTCTGGGCGCTGGAAAAGATAGAAAAGGAAACCGTGCCGACTTTATATGCGCTCGATCCCCACAAGCTCATGCGCACCCTTGAAGACCTTACCATGCTTGAACATGCAAAGGTTATAATAAATGCCTCTCTCGCCAGAAAGGCAAGCAGCATGATGCTGGGGTTTCACAGGATCGATTACCCCAAAATGGACCCGCCGGAGTGGAACAAGATGCTTACCATAAAGCAGGAGAACGGCAGGATTATACATGGTGAGGTCAAGCAGGCATACTGGGGTAACCAGAAGGAAGAGTATGAGAAGAGGAATGGAGACTATCGGGGAGTGTATAAGAGATAAGAA
>CAZSZQ010000325.1:0-3213 GCA_964610475.1 uncultured Desulfatiglans sp. | reverse complement strand
TTCTTTTCAAAAGAATGCAGTGCAAAAAATGAAGATGCGCCTTTTGTATATATTGTAAAAGAGGGGGATACCCTGAGCGAGATTGCGTCAAGGTTCAGCATCCCTGTTAAAACGGTTCGCAGTCTAAACAGCCTTTCCGGAAACAGAATCTATGCAGGTCAGAGTCTCAGGCTTCGGCCTGATTTTAAGCCTGGTATTAATACCTATACTGTAAAAAAGGGCGACACACTTGCGGGTATTGCAAGAAAATACAGTCTTAAAACTCAGGATCTAGTTGATCTAAACGATCTTAAGAGCAGTGTAATCCATCCTGGAATGAAGCTTAAGGTGACGGTGGATCCTATAGAAGAAGATGTACAATTTGAGTATGTTGTTAAAAAGGGTGACACCCTCAACTCCATAGCCAGTAAATTTGATGTCGGGCTTGAGTTCCTGATTCAGCTGAACCGGATTGAAGATCATAAGATATACCCGGGCCAGAGGCTTCAGCTCAGACCTTCGTCACTGGATGAGGCAGTGCATATTGTTCGTCAGGGTGATACTCTTTCGGGAATAGCGCAGAAATACAATATAAAAATATCAACATTAAGGGAACTTAACTGGATCAGGGATGACAAAATCCAGATTGGTGACAAGCTGCGTATAAAGGGATCAAAACCGGGCATCCACCTGGTAGAAACCGGAGATGCACTTTGGGAGATAGCATTATCCTACGGTATGAAAGTGAGTGATATAAAGGAATTGAACGGGCTCATATCAGACCGGATATATCCGGGGCAGGAGCTGAAACTGCAACCGGAAAAATCAGATGATTATGATCATTATACTGTAAAACAGGGTGACTACCTGAATAATATTGCCCGTTTGCATCAGATGGATTTATCAGAGCTTATGAGGGTTAATAACCTGAGCAGCTCCCTTATCCACCCGGGAGACATAATAAAGGTCAAGCCCATACTGGGAATAGGAAGTGAAGGACTTAAGGAAAAAGGTATCAACTGGTACAACCTTATATTTCTTCAGCACAGTGTAAAAATTATTTCTGCAGAAAACGGCCCCTATTACCACTCAAAACCTGAAGCCACAAGCCAGGAGCATCAAAAATATTTTGAAGCGCCAACTATGTCTCCTTTGAACAGTTACAACAGGGCGAGTGACCTCCTGGGCGCACTGGATCGAGAATTGAAAGGTATGGTTCGTCTGAGCAGCGATCTAAAAGGCTGGCATATTGTTCTGGACCCGGGACATGGGGGGCAGGACCCGGGTGCAATTGTCAAGGTCAATGACGGAGCCGGCAATATTGTTTATCTTGTAGAGGATGAATATGTATATGATATGGCCTTGCGTGTTTATGCCCTGCTGCGCCTTCATTCGGCTGAAGCCACCCTTACTCTTCTGAGCCCAAATCACCTTATCAGAACATCTTCTATCCCGAACCTGACCTTTGTGAATGAGAAAAACGAGGTTTACAACAGTTACGAGTACAACAAGAGAAACAAATGGGATGTTTGGCCAAGCGGCGGAAGAGATGGGAATCTCCATAGAAGAGTGGAGATAGCAAATAGTGCATTTAAAGGGGTTCCCAGGAACCGCAGGATATTCCTCTCCTTTCATGCCGATATAGACCCCAATATGCCGGCTGCTCCTCTTATTCTCTATTACATGTCCAGAAAAAGCGGTAGGATTGATACGGAATCCAAAAAGTTTGCCAATTCCATGCTGCCGGCACTTGGCGCTGGTGCTTATGCCAGAGGCCAGGGATTAGGTGTTTTGAGAAATAACCCCGCTGCTGTAAAAGTTCTGCTGGAACTGAAAAACCTGGCATATAATGACCATGCATGGGCACTGCGTTTTGAAGAATTAAGACACCGGGATGCTGAAAAAGTGGTCAAAGGTATATTAGAATATGTCGGGGGCAAAAACTGAGCATTCATAAATAGATTTTGTCATATTGGTCAATTAAATCACATACCCACCTTTCTAACCTGATCTGAAAGATAGTTGTTTTTTTGTCCCAGCCTATTTATGGGGAAGTATTTCCCCTAAACGTCCAATATCATCCCCTGGCTTGAATATGCACATCATATCAACCGGTTACTGTATTTTATCTTGTTTTTTGAGTATTTTTTTACCCCACACATTTCTATGAGTGGAGACATAACATCACTCAAGATTTATAATAAATCATGTTATATCAACAAGATATGAAGCATTACCCAATTCTGGCACAATAAATGGAATACTGTCTGATTAAAGAGGGTAATCTTGTTGAACAAACTGAGAGAAGGCACCGACTTAGTGCAATGCACCTCCATACAACCAGAAAACCGGAAAGGATTGGACCAAAAATATGCCAACTGTAAGTACTCAAATAGTAAATAGATCTGCAAGACAGACAGGGCAGGAGAAAGTAACACTCCTTATGGTCGATAAAAAACAGGTGAATACTGTTCTTGAAAAAGATATCATGGGATTCGGGAACAGGGTTGTTATTGCTGAATGTTACAGGCATGCCATACAGGCAGCAACAAATACACGCTCTGATTTGATTACAATCAATATGAACTTCAGGGACAGGGACGGCAAAGAAGTTATTTCAAAGATTAAAGAAGTTGTCGGCTCTGCCAATGTTGTTTCCATGCTCCAGAAAAATGGCGAGAGCACTGATCAGAATGTAAAGGAAAAACGGATTATATATTACATAGTCAAATCCCTGGATGTTAATGAGATACAATCAATACTGGAACATATTTCTTGTAAAAAAATATTTAACAAATCAATGCCCAATTAGTCCTTTTTCAATGAATGGGTCCCGGTTGATGTTGCTATTGATAAAGACAAATTGGATAAAATCTCAGCAAAAAATCTTTAGCTTGAAAGAAAATGTCTGTAATTGATGTTTACCAGGGCCATGCACAGGAAAATGATAAATAGATTTATAATAATCCCTCACCCTGGAACACGGAGTTGAGGGCAGTCAGGTCATTGCCTGGCCCTGTAAATTGTCCGGTTAACCCTCAATAGTAAACAGCCTCTCTACGGGTGCGTTAAGATATTCCTCTATTTTCTCATTCATCACCTTTGATACCTCGGGTGCAAAACCGGGCTCCTTTTTTGTCCTTTTAAAAAGCGGTTCAAAGGTATCATGGGGATTGAAAAGAGGTCTCAGGGTAACACTCCTGCCGCCTGGTATATCAGTGAAGATTATCTTTT
>CAZSZQ010000324.1:0-3252 GCA_964610475.1 uncultured Desulfatiglans sp. | reverse complement strand
ACAAATTTACCGGGTCTGAACTACTGGTTAAAAATTATCTTTTTAGGCTCAGTATATATCATTTCACATATCAGTTTAAATTTTGCCTTTAACGCACAACTTGGTCTTATATCGGTACTCTCAGGCCATCTTGAAGACAGGGCAACTCTTTCAGCAAGAAATATGCAATATGGCTATGCGGCCCAGATTTTATTCAGCCTGGCTGCTATTCCAATGCTCAATTATATGAGGCACAGTTATGGAGAATCAAAAGGGTTTTTCTTTACAGTGATCATACTTGCCTCTGTTCAGGTATTAGGCTACTGGAACCTTTTTTTACGCACCAAAAAATATGACCCCTATGATCCGGACAAAAAGATAACCACTGCATATAATATGCCCTGGCCTGAAATGCTTAAACAGATAACAGGGAACAGGCAGTTGATGATAATAATGATAGCCGATACAGTAAGGGATGTGGGTTTATTCGGTCTGGTAACTGTTGCAGTATATTATTTCAAGTATGTTGCCGGAGACGATTCATGGATGAAGCAGTATACATTTTTTGTGGCAGCCTCCACACTCATAAGCACCCTTATAGGGCCATATATTATTAAAAGAGTTGGAAGAAAAGAGATATGTATCTATACAGCCTTTGTAGGGGTTGTCGGATATATTATATTGCGCATGTATGGCGCGGAAGGGCCTGTAACATACATATCAATTATCTGTTGTACCAATTTTTTAGTGGGACTGGCCTCACCCATAAGGCAGGCAATGTATATGGATACAGCAGAATACGGGTATTACAAAACAGGTAAGAATGCCAGCGCCCTGATAATGTCTATGTTCACAATGCCCATAAAAATCGGTGTTGCCATTTCTCTTACAATAATACCATTTTATTATAATACAGTAATTGGATATGTACCAAATATGGAGGTAACACCCGAGTTTATAACAAATTTGATGAACCTGATAGCCTTTTTACCTGCTATCTGTTACCTGGTCGCAGGAATAATTATGATATTCTACGACCTGACAGAATCTAAGATTACCTTTTATATGGGAGCAAACGCCAAAAAACGAGCGGAAGAAGGGGCTCATTGATGCTGACAAGAGGAAACGCAGTCAGTTATATATTGTCTGCTATTCCTATCTGTTCAAAAGGAGAAGACAATGACCGTAAATATTGAAATCCCTGAAGTAATATATCCCAACCCTGTTCATGAAGAGGTCATTCTTGAAAAAAATGTCTGTGCCGAGATGCGGGATGGAATCAAGGTTGCCATGGATCTGTACAAACCCGCACACGGGAAAGGGCCATGGCCCGCTATTATAGGCTATTCAGGGTACAGGAAGGAGTATTTTTTTGAAAGTGCCCTGCCACGATTCTATTGTCCCAGGGGTTATGTCCTTATTCAGCTCCAGGCAAGGGGAAGCGGTTTTTCACAGGGGCAGTTCTGCTTTCATGGTCAAAATGAGGCGAGAGACGGATATGATACCGTAGAGTGGCTCGCGAAACAGCCATGGTGTAATGGGAATGTGGGTATGATGGGTGCGTCATATTTCGGGGTTAACCAGTGGTCGACAGCGATTCAAAATCCCCCTCATCTCAAATGTATTGTACCGTGCCCCGGGACCACTGATAATTACAGAGGTATGATCTATCCGGGCGGTGTTCTGCGTTCATCCTTTGTTATTTACATTGTATCCAAGATTTTACAGGAGGCCATATGGCCCGGCCTGATCCCGGGCAAGGAACTCCCTGAAAACGTGATATCCGGGATATTCGCAAATAATGAGGACGGCCCCTTTTACTGGGAACACGGCGGGGCATGGCGTGAAATGGACAAGATAAAGACACCGGTACTCAGTATAGCCCCTGCTGCCAATGACCTCCATATCACCCAGCATCTTTCCCATTACAACAGTATAAAATCACCTAAAAAATTAATCATATCCCCATGGGCTGGATCACGTTACCAGCCATTCATATTTGAGACTGAGGCCATAAATGAATATTTGCTCAGGTGGTTTGATTACTGGCTTAAAGACATTGATACCGGGATCATGGATGAGCCCGAGGTCGCCATCTACGATAATGGAACAGGCAGATGGCGATATGAAGATGAATATCCGGTCAGGCGAACCGAATGGAAGAACTTTTACCTAAGCGGCGATGTGCCATCAACTGCACCGTGGGGTGCGCTTATCGAAGGCCCTTCTGACGGGCAGAAAGATTCAAGCACTTTTAAACATCCATCAGTTAAAAGACAGATGCCTGGCTCTTTCATCTTTCTCCCTAACCCGGATAACAAAGAGTTTCTTGCATTCACCACTCCTCCACTTGAAGAGGATGTTACAATAAAAGGGCCGGTCAGCTTGACTCTTTATGCCTCAACCAACGAGAAGAGGCCTTCTGACTGGGCATTTTTTATAAAAATAGGCGAGATCGGTCCTGATGGTCCTGCCCTGAACCCGGTAACAGGAAAACCATTCCTCAGACCTGACTGGACAGATGTCTGGACACCAAAAGAGGTTAACCTGTGGAGCTATGGAAACCTCAAGACAAAATTCAGAAGGCTGGACGAATCAAGATCAAAGCCGGGAAATCCCTGGCACCCTTTTACCGACCCTGAAATTCTTGAGCCGGATACTATATATGAATTTCAGATCGAGCTTGTACCCATTTTTAACACCTTTAAAAAGGGACATAAGATCTGGTTGCAGATAGCCTGTGAGGATAAGGATTATAACCAGTGGGATTCAAAAAGCTCCTATGTCACAGGGCCTTCTCCGCTATCGATTGATATCACCGTATATCATAACGGAGAGTATCCATCCCATCTGGTTTTGCCGGTAGTGCGGGATATGGAAGATAGTATAAAAGTAGAATCACCGCTGTGTGACTTTCTGCCGCATTAAAAGTAAGACGTGGAAAGGGGTAGTGGAAAGGTAAATCAAACTATTGGATTTACTTTTTTACCCTATTTGGCACATTATTCATCAATCAATCTTTTAAACTTCATGTCTAAATTATACTCGCTGCTTACAACAATTGTTTCAATTGCCTGAAGCCTTTTTTCAATTCTATATTTTGTGTAGTTATCCAGTTCATCCATTTGTACTTTTATTTTTTCTATTTCTTTATCAGCACTCTTTTCTGATGCATTGACCTGAGAGCTATGCAGAGCTTTTTTTATAACATCCCCGGCAACGATGATGATTACGATTAAGATAGCAAAAGTCCAGAAATCCATTACAGTCTCC
>CAZSZQ010000323.1:2043-3261 GCA_964610475.1 uncultured Desulfatiglans sp. | reverse complement strand
GAAACACTTATGTCACACCAGGCAAGTATGGCCTTTTACACCATGTTTCTTGACTATCCCGCACTATTCAAGGATCTGAACCGCTATTATCCTGCTGATACGCCTGTCGCGGTTGTATGTAATGCCGGAGACCTTGATAAACAGAGGATAATCAGCTCTACTATAGGGAAATTTCTTGATGAGGTAACATATGAAGAGCTTCCGGTTCATATGCTCTTTGTAGGTAAATTTTTAACAGCAGGTCAGGCAAGAAAAGACTCTCTGATAAACAGCAGGGAGCTTCTTGAAACCCATCAATAAGATAGAAAGGCCGGATACCCTGCATACCCGGCCTTTAGTCTCTATCTGAAAAGGCCAAATATTAATTAATCATACCTTATATGAAAATACAGGTTATTTCAGTACCTTTATAATAACCACCTTTTCGTCAGGCATCTTCCTATACCAGTCAAGTATATCATCAATTTCTTTTTTTACTGCCAGTTGTTCAGATGAGCCTTGCTTAAACGACCTGGATTTGGCCATTAATTCCTTATAATCCTTCCCTCGGCCCATTGCCTCATCGGTCAATCTGGCTTCTATCTGTTTACCGGTTTTAATATCAGTTAAAATCAGAGACATCTCATTCCGGTCTTCTACAGTAAGGGCTTTATTCCCGAAAGTGGTTCCCACCCCGACCTGTATCCCGTCTACCGAACAGGCAAGCATAAAGGTCTTTGACTCTATTCTTCCCTTGGCATTTAATGCCTCTTTTGCGGCAAGACCCAGCCTTAAACCCATTAAAGACCCCGGACAGATATGACCGTGAAACTTCTCCAAAAAGGCGCAGATCTCCGCATCCGGAGGAGAAGCAAAAGATACAGGGATATTAACCAGCAGTAGAAAAGGAAAAATAATAAAATTTAATATTTGTATCCTGATAAACCCTGATAAAGTATTTTTAAGAATTTGCATGTTGTCTTCTCCTTTAGAGACAATTGTGTACAATGGGTATTGCCGTGGAATAAATATCAGGCACTAACCCATCATAATGTCTGTAATAAATCAACAGTATAATTGTTAAATAAAGGTGTTTCCTGCCATAGAGGCTACCTGATTTACCAGTGCATTATTGGTAAAGGGACCATGAGAAATTGAAGAGCCATTCCTGAAAACTTCCCATAGAAGCAAGCCTGAATGGAAAAGGCTGGAGGAGCAACTCCCCCAGCCTTTTCCGGC
>CAZSZQ010000323.1:0-1943 GCA_964610475.1 uncultured Desulfatiglans sp. | reverse complement strand
TTTCCGGCTGAATCGACAAAAAGCCTGACAAAGCGGGTGAATAATAATTGTAAACAATACATATGTCAAGTTTAATATATATTAAATTGTAAATAATCGGATATCTGTCCGAAACTACTTAATTTACAATAAATCTCAAAATAATATACTCAGGATTAGTTTTTACTGATCTTTAAGGGAAATGTTTCAGGTTGAAACAGCTACTCCTTTTACCAAAGCATAAACCTGCTGACCCGGTTTCAGGGCAAGGGATTCTTTAGCTGCACAGGTAATCCTTGCTATAATCATACACCCTATATCCAGATGAATATCCGCCATCATTTTATCCCTGTATGTTATTTCAGTTATCCGCGCCGGAAGTATATTCTGAAAACTTGTATTTGAAGGCCGGTCAAGCGATACTGCAACATTGCGGGCCTTTATCAGCACTATAATTTTTGACCCTTTTTCCTTGTTTAAAGGAGGCACATGAAGTAATCCACCATTAAAACGCAGGCGGGTAAGGTACTGGTTGTGATCCTCTATTACAGTAGGGACAACAGCGCCATAATTTGATGTACCTAAAAACTGCTGCATATCAGCGCGGCTGATAACCTCATCAGTATTTCCATAGGATATTACCTGTCCTGCGTTGAGTATAACAATGGTATCAGCAAGATTAAGCACCTCATCAAATGAGTGACTCACATAGAGGATCGGAATTTTAAACTCCCGTGTGAGTTTTCCGATAAAGGGTAGGACATCGGATTTTCTGGCTTCATCAAGTGAAGCAAGCGGTTCATCCATCAGAAGAAATGTGGGGCTGGTGAGAAGCGCCCTGCCTATGGCTACACGCTGTTTTTCACCACCGGACAGATTTGAAGGCATCCTTTTTAACAGGTGGCCAATACCCAATAGATCAACAACCTGGTCAACAGTAATAAATCTATCATGCTTAGGTATAAGATTCATCCCGTAAGTGAGATTATGCCTTACCGAAAGATGAGGGAACAGGCGGCCATCCTGGAAAATATAGCCTATATGCCTTTTTTCCGGAGGGATATTGCAGCCGGTTTTTGTATCAAACAGGGTTCGCCCGTTTACGGTTATATGACCCTCGTCAGGACGCATAAGTCCGGCAACCATGTTAATTATAGAGGTCTTTCCGGCGCCTGATTCCCCGATAATAGCCGTAACGCCTGCCTGATGAAATGCGAATGAGGCGTCAATCTGGAACTGACCATTTCTTTTTTTTACACTTAGATCAATCATAGACTAACCCCTGATGCGTCCTGAAAAATGTCGAGTCATATACTCGGATATCATCAGGGCGGCCATGGCAATAATTACAGATATTACACACAGGCGAATTGCCGGCAAATCACCACCGGGCACCTGTGTCATGGTATAGAGTGCAAGGGGAAGAGTCTGTGTCTCACCCCTGATATTGGAGACAAAGGTTATGGTGGCCCCAAACTCCCCAAGGCTTCTCGCAAAAGAGAGTATTAAACCGGTTATGATACCTGGTATGATCAACGGCAGGGTGATTGTAAAAAATACCCTGAAAGGCCCTGCACCCAGAGTGTGTGCCGCCTGTTCCAGACCTCTGTCCACATTTTCAATGGAAATACGAATGGCCCTTACCATGAGCGGAAATGCCATTATACCTGCTGCTACCGCTGCGCCCTTCCATGTGAATGCGATAGTGATGCCTAAGTATTCGTAAAGCCATGCCCCTATGACTCCTCTGCGCCCCAGTAGAATAAGCAGGAGATAACCGATAACCACCGGAGGGAGAACCAGCGGCAGATGAACAATGCCATCCACAAACGATTTACCTGGAAAGTCCAGACGCGATAGAAGCCATGCTACAACGATACCAAATGGCAGACCACCTGCTACTGCCCACAATGAAACAAGCAGGCTTAACCGGATGGCCTCAAGCTCAAGGGGTGTTAAACTTA
>CAZSZQ010000322.1:0-3280 GCA_964610475.1 uncultured Desulfatiglans sp. | reverse complement strand
GCGTTATCGATAACGCAAATATACATACAGGATATGAAAATGGGTAATAAAAAATATGTATCCATGATTGAGGCCGGCGAAACCGTACTGGGCATTGAATTGGGTTCCACCCGAATCAAATCTGTGTTGATCGGAGATGATTACAATCCACTGGCAGCAGGAGGCTATGACTGGGATAACTCTCTCACCAATGGAATATGGACCTATCCCATGGAGCAAATATGGGAAGGGCTAAAGGCCTGCTATGCAAACCTTGCACAGGACGTCAGAGAGAAATATGGTGTGACTTTAAGCAGCATCAAGGGTTTGGGATTCAGCGCCATGATGCATGGTTATATGGTATTTGACGGTAAAGGCAATCAGCTTACACCCTTCAGGACATGGCGGAACAATATAACAGGGCCTGCCTCAGAAGAGCTGACTCGCCTTTTTAATTATCCTGTTCCCCAGCGCTGGAGCATTGCACATCTATATCAGGCTATCCTTAATAATGAGGGGCATGTGAAGGATATCGCCTTTATGACAACACTGGCCGGGTATATACACTGGAAACTCACCGGGCAAAAGGTGATAGGTATCGGGGATGCCTCAGGGATGTTTCCAATTGATCTTACTACAAAAGACTTTAACATGGATATGTGCACCCTCTTTGATAACCATATAAAAGAGAAAAAATTCATATGGAGGCTTAAGGAGATCCTTCCGGAAGTGGTTTGTGCCGGAGAGGATAGAGGTGTACTCACAGATGAAGGTGCCCTAATGCTTGACCCGTCCGGTGTGTTGAATCCTGGTGTTCCTGTTGCACCTCCTGAGGGTGATGCGGGTACGGGCATGGCAGCCACTAACAGTGTGGCTATAAGGACAGGAAACGTATCAGCGGGTACATCTGTGTTTGCAATGATTGTCCTGGAAAAGGAGCTGAAAAAGGTACACCATGAGGTAGACCTTGTCACCACCCCGGACGGGCACCTTGTAGGGATGGCCCACTCCAACAACTGCAGCTCTGATTACGATGCCTGGATTAATCTATTCGGGGAGGCTATGGAAGTATTGGGCAAAGGAGTATCCAAACCTGTTCTCTATAATACCCTGCTTGCCCAGGCGCTCAAGGGAGACACTGACTGCGGAGGCCTGTTGAGTTATGGATATGTTTCAGGAGAACATATTACCGGGTTCACCGAAGGCCGTCCCCTGTTTGTCCGCACGTCGGAAGGACGATTCAACCTGCCCAATTTTATGCGGACACATCTCTTTACTTCCCTGTGTGCCTTACGGACAGGGCTTAATATACTCTTTAATGAAGAGGGGGTAAGGGTGGATGAGATAAAAGGGCATGGCGGGTTTTTCAAATCAGCGGAGGTAGGTCAGAGGATCATGGCTGCTGCCACAGGGACACCTGTCTCCACCCTGAAGACAGCAGGGGAGGGCGGGGCATGGGGGATGGCCCTTTTGGCTGCCTTTATGATTCGAAAGGATAAAACAATTATCCTGCCTGAATTCCTCGCACGTGTTTTTGAAGGCAGCATGCAGGAAGCTATCAAACCTGATCCTGAGGATGTGAAGGGGTTTAATAAATTCTTTGAACGCTACCACAAAGGCCTCGCTATAGAAAAGGCGGCTGTTCAATATATGAATGTTTAAGGAGACATACAAATAGCAATGAAAGGAAATAGCACTTTAGCCATCATATGGGATATGGACGGAACTATGGTTGATACCCGGGAGGCACACTGGCTCGCCTGGAAAAAAATACTGGCCGATGAAAAGTATGATCTCACATGGGAAACATTCCTTAAAACCTTTGGCCAGCGTAATGACACCATATTACGCAGCATGTTAGGGGCAGATCTGTCGGATGCTGAAGTGGTCAGGATCGGTGATGCTAAAGAAGAGGCATTCAGGGAGGTGCTGAAAGGAGAGGGGGTTAAGCTTCTGCCCGGTGCTGCGCAAATCATAGATCAGGCTGAAACTAACGGCTGGCACCAGGCAGTAGTCTCATCCGCACCCCGCAAAAACATATTTGCCATCCTGGAAGCACTCAATCGCCCTGATACATTCAATGTTCTCATATGCGCTGAAGATGTTACAAAGGGCAAACCTCACCCGGAGGGGTGTATAACTGCTTCAAAAAAACTTGGCGTTTTACCGTCAAACTGCATAGTGCTTGAGGATGCCCCGGCAGGGTTGGCGGCAGCCCATAATGCAGGCATGGCCTGTGTGGGGGTTCTTTCCACACATGATCACCTGAGTGAGGCTGACCTGATCGTGAATTCACTTGAAGAACTCTCTCTGGCCGATCTCGAAGCTCTTGTTCATGAGCATAAGGCGTTTTGACTACTGATAATTAATGAGGTAAGACTAATAAGGAAACCTGGCAATATTAAAACAATGGGAACATACTTTTTCAAAAACGATTCACCACAGAGACGCAGAGGACACAGAGTATAATTTATTTTTATCTCAGACAACAATGCAATGGAGTATAACTCTAAATATTGAAAGGAAATGATATGAAAGCCTACGATAACATGACCATATGGATGGTCTCAGGAAGCCAGCATCTTTACGGGGAGGAGACCCTGAAACAGGTGCGGTCACATACAGAAGAGATTGCCGGGTACCTGAACGGGCTGGATCAGATCCCCGCGGAGATTCTGTATAAAGGCATTCTGACCACCCCTCAGGAGATCACAGATTTCTGTATCAGGGCGAGCGCAGATGACCATTGCGCAGGCGTGATCCTATGGATGCACACCTTTTCGCCATCCAAGATGTGGATCAACGGCCTTAAGGTAATAACCAAGCCGATCCTTCACCTGCACACCCAGTACAACAGGGATATCCCATGGGGCGAGATTGATATGGATTTCATGAATCTCAACCAGTCTGCCCACGGTGACAGGGAGCATGGGTACATCAATACACGCATGAAAATAGATCGTAAGGTGGTTTCAGGTTTTTGGAAAGATGAAAAGGTACATAAAGGCATCAGCTCATGGATTCGCGCCGCTGCCGCACTCAGGGATATAAGGGGTGCAAAGGTGGCCCGCTTCGGGGATAACATGAGGGATGTGGCTGTAACAGAGGGTGACAAGGTTGCTGCCCAGATCGCCTTTGGTTTTGATGTATACGGCTTTGGGGTGGGTGACCTGGTAGCAAGAATAAAAAAGGTAAAAGAAGAAGAGATTGACAGGTTGATCAGGGAATACAAAGATGCCTATGATATTGATAAAGCGCTCCTTCCCGGAGGCAGCAGGCACGAGAGCCTCAAAGAGGCTGC
>CAZSZQ010000321.1:0-3287 GCA_964610475.1 uncultured Desulfatiglans sp. | reverse complement strand
TGCTGTATCAGTTCAATGCGGTTACCTGCAGGATCGCTTACAAAGCCAACGATCATTCCATTTTCACCAAACGTGCCTGGTTTGCCTTCCACCTTGCCGCCTGCCCCCTTGGCTGCTGCAGCAACAGCTTTCATGTCTGGCACATACAGGACGAGATGAGATACCTCTTTGATTTCGTCAGAATCACGACCCATGATTACAATCCATGGATCAGGATTGGCTTTGGCCGCTTCCACCGTGTCGCCGAAATTTAGCATGATTTCTTTAATGCCAGGCATGTCAAGCCGCATGAACTCCTTCATACCAAAAACTGTTTCATAGAACTTCGCCACGCCTTCTACATCCTTTGCACCGATCCGCGCAGCAGCCAGGGTAAAACCCGCATGGGTGTTAGCGGTAAACAAAGAGATGATTACCAGAGTCACCACAAATATACTTTTAAACGATTTTGGCAATGGAGCCTCCTGCAATTTTAAGCTTGTTTATTAAGTTATTTTGTTGCAAAACTAACTTAATGGAATCTGGTAAATAAATCAAGGACGACCACTAGATATCTTGAAGAGGAACTAATGTTTAAAGGGCACCCCAAAGGACTGCGTGTATTATTTTTTACCGAGATGTGGGAACGGTTCAGTTATTATGGTATGAGGGCCATCCTTTTACTGTTCATGACAACTGAAACAGCCAGAGAAGGGCTGGGGCTTGCAACAGAAACCGCCGGGGCCATCTACGGATTATATACAGCAGGGGTTTATCTGTTAACCCTGCCCGGAGGCTGGATTGCAGATAATATCCTGGGGCAGCGTAAAGCCATCTGGTACGGCGGCATATGTATTATGACAGGCCATGTGCTTCTGGCAATCCCGGGGGCAAGTGCAATATTTTATGCGGGTCTTTGTTTTGTGGCAGTCGGCACCGGTTTATTAAAACCAAACATAAGCTCCATCATAGGGGATTTATATCCTGAAAAAGATGCGAGACGCGATGCGGGCTTCTCTATTTTTTACATGGGGATAAATATAGGGGCTATACTGGGTCAGACTGCAGTGGCCTATTTTGGAGAAAAGGTAAACTGGCATCTGGGGTTCAGCCTGGCTGCCTTTGGAATGCTTATAGGGCTCATCCAATTCAGAATTTCCCGGAATAGTCTTGGTGAAACAGGGCTTAAGCCTAAAGTGGATAAAAAAATAAAAGCGGATGAACCTTCGAATAAACCCCTGGGCATTGCCCTGGCAGTAATTCTTATTGCCTTACTCATCCTCCTGCAGATATACGGCTGCATCGATATGCTAAGCGCAGTGGGTATTGCCAATACTATAGGTGTCCTTATTGTAACCGTGATCCTCTTCTTTTTTATTTATGTGTTTGCTGCCGGCGGTTTAAACGCTGCTGAGAAAAAACAGATGGTTGTAATATTTTTTCTTTTTATCGGTGCTGCCATGTTCTGGTCAGGATTTGAACAGGCAGGTTCTTCACTCAACCTGTTTGGAAGAGATTATACCAACCGGTTTTTATTCGGCTGGGAACTTCCGACCGGCTGGCTTCAGAGTGTAAACCCGGTCTTTATAGTAATCTTTGCGCCGCTGATCGGCGCGCTGTGGGTAAAACTGGCCGCCCGGAATATTAATCCAAAGACTCCATTGAAATTTGCAACGGGCCTGTTTCTGCTGGCCGCTGGTTTCCTGGTAATGTATTTTGCAGCAAAAATTGTGGCTACCGGTACTAAGGTGGGGATGACATGGCTCATTTTAACCTATTTCCTGCACACGGTTGGTGAACTGACATTAAGCCCGGTGGGATTAAGCGCTACAACAAAACTGGCGCCGCGTAAATATTATGGACAGATGATGGGGGTGTGGTTTGTAGGAGCAGCGCTGGGCAACCTGATTGCAGGTGTTTATAGCGGAAATTTTGATCCTGAGAATGTGCAGCAGATGCCGGACCTCTTTATGGCTGTTGTACAATTCGGCATTGGCGGGAGTATCCTGTTTCTTGCATTAAGTCCGTGGATAAACCGGTGGGTGAAAACAGAATAAAATAGGATCACCACTTACTGGCTTCTATTTTATATTCCTTGAAAGAAGAACCAATTTTATATAATATGAATTACCCAATATGCATTACGGAGGATTAAAATATGAAAATTGGAGAGAGAGGACAAATTACAATTCCCAAAGATATAAGGGAAAAATATGGTTTTTTCCCAAGTATTGAGATTGAATTCATCTCTGAAGAGGGAGGTATTAAAATTCAAAAGAAGACGAAGCATAAAAACCCGATCAGAGAGGTTTATGGGATACTGGGAAAAAAAGAGAGGACTGATAAATACATTGAGGATATTCGAGGAAGATGATTACTTTTGTTGATACCAGTGTTTTGCTTGATGTCTTTTTACCTGACCCTATTCATGGGGAGAACTCTTCAATTGCACTCGAAAAAGCTTTTCGTGATGAATCGATAATTATAAATGAGATCGTATATGCTGAATTGGCTCCGCAATTCAAAAATCAAAAATTATTGAATGATGTCCTGGGTAAACTAGGTATAAAAATGGAGATTGCTGATACCGAGATTGCTTTTTTAGCTGGTGAGACATGGAAAAATTATCGCCAATCTGGACGCAAAAAAGAACGTATCATTGCTGATTTTCTGATTGGCGCCCATGCTCTTATGAAGTCCCACAGACTTTTAACCAGAGATAGAGGTTTTTATAAGGATTATTTCAAGAACCTTATTATCATGAACCCTCAGTATGATTCGGAAGGTTGAAAGAAAAATAAACCTCTGTAAAGAGGTAATCAGTAAAGAGGTTGTTGCCCAAACCAGAATGTAACAACAATTCACATACCATCTGCCACTAAACATCACACTAACTTGTTCAAGCCTGCCCCTGTAAAAGCAAAGGCAGACAAAGATCATCATCTTTAAAAGCCTTGATATTTCTGCTTTTCAGAAGTTATTTGATTATTTAAGGTAGTCTCACACTCTCAGGTATTTACAGCGGAAATTTTGACCCTGAGAATGTGCAGCAGATGCCGGATCTGTTTATGGCTGTTGTACAGTTCGGCATTGGCGGGAGTATCCTGTTTCTTGCATTAAGTCCCTAGTTAAACCGCTGGATCAAAACAGAATAAAATACTTTTTAATTACTTATAGAAGTCTATAATTTTGCGATGCTTATAAATATAATGTTTAATAACAGTAATCTACAATTTTAATTAACCCCATAAACCATCAGCTTAGCTGATGGTTTATGGGGTTAATTAATTTCAATCTGCGATTGCAGT
>CAZSZQ010000320.1:0-3302 GCA_964610475.1 uncultured Desulfatiglans sp. | reverse complement strand
ATTCTCAAGCTTCACCCTGCCACCCTGGTTTTGCTCAGCTTTCTTATAGCAATCGTCGTTGGAACTCTGCTCTTAGAGCTTCCTTTCTCAGTAAAAACAGGACATATACTATGGATTGATGCGTTTTTTACCGCGACTTCTGCTGTATGCGTGACAGGCTTGACAGTTGTGGATACGGGAAGTTTTTTTACCACCTTCGGCCAGTGCGTGATTCTATTACTGATACAGATTGGAGGTCTTGGTTTAATGACCATTTCTGTAGTACTATTCAGATGGCTGGGAAAGAGTATCCCTTTCAGGCATCGAATGGCCATGCAGGATATATTTTCACACACACCCCGAAAGGATATATACAGTCTGGTAAAAAATACAATAATTTTTACCTTAATAGCTGAACTAATCGGGGCTCTCCTGCTGACTATTCACTGGTTCAGGGAACTCTCTTTCCCCAGTGCAGTTTATAATGCCATTTTTCATTCTGTTTCTGCTTTCTGCAATGCCGGCTTTGCATTGTTCTCCGACAATCTCTCCCGATACAGTAACAGTATCCTGCTTAATGTAGTAATATGTGCCCTTATAGTAACCGGAGGGATCGGTTTTCCTGTTCTTTATGATGTACAGTCATGGTTTATAGGTCGAAAAAAACATCGGCTCAGATTATCGGTACAGACAAGGGCAGTTCTTGTAACTACATTTATACTTATCACATGCGGCGCCGTTATGTTCGCATTGCTTGAAAACAATTCTCTGGATAAGACAGTATCCATTTCGCATAAGATCCTGATCTCAATATTTCAGTCAATTACATGCCGAACAGCCGGTTTCAATACAGTAGATATAGGATCCCTGAAAGATGCAACCCTGTTTGTGATGATTCTCCTGATGTTTATCGGGGCATCTCCGGGGTCATGCGGGGGAGGAGTCAAGACCACCACACTTGCCGTACTGAGTGTCTTTACTTTATGCAGGATCAGAGAAAAGGCACGGGTGAATCTATTTAAAAAAAGCATCCCTGTTGAGGCTGTTAACCGGAGCATCTCGCTCATTCTTGTATCCATATGTATCATAGGGGTCGTTCTGTTCATGCTTCTTTTAGGAGAATCCCGGATGTCAAATAACATACCGGGAAATGCAAGGACATTTCTCTCCTGTCTTTTTGAGACTGTATCAGCATTTGGCACTGTTGGGCTCTCGATGGGCATTACACCGGAATTAAGCCAATGGAGCAAATGTTGGCTTGTATTTATGATGATAATAGGAAGAGTAGGAGTTCTTACCTTTTCCTATATTATTGTCGGCGGTATAATGGGAAACGGTATGGAATATTCGGAAGAAAATATTATGATCGGTTAAAGAAAGGTGCATATCATGAAGAAATTTGCAGTAATAGGTCTTGGAAATTTTGGTTTTCATGCGGCAAAGGCATTATATGAAGACGGTAATGAGGTAGTTGCCATAGATACCGATAAGGCCAGGGTACATGCAATTGACTCCTTTTCATCTGAAGCAATAGTGCTGGATGCCACAGACAAGGAGGCCCTGAATGCCCTTGCTCTTAATAATATGGATGGCGTTATTATTTCCACCGGAACAAAGATCAGCACAAGTGTTCTTATTTGTCTGCACCTGCAGGAGATGGGTGTGAAAAATATACTGGCAAAGGCCCTGGATGAAGATCACGGGAAGATTTTAAGACGTGTCGGGGCAAAGGAGATCATCCACCCTGAACGCGATATGGCTATAAGGGTTTCACGCATGTTATCACGGCCCAATATCCTGGATTTTGTTCCCCTTAGTGACGATTATGATCTTGTGCAGATCGGGCCGCCCAGAGAATTTATAGGCAAGACTCTAACTGAGCTGAATCTCAGGGCAAAATACAATGTGCATATCATCGCCATAAAGGAACTGGTGCCTGATAATTTTATCCTGGTGCCTCCGGCAGGATTCTTAATTAAAGACAGTGATATCCTGATCATGCTTGGAAAATCCGACGATATAAAGAAACTTAAGGCGCTCAAGTAGCGCTTAAATATCATCTTTGGGTTTGTGTATCTGTTTTGTCATGGGCCTCATACTGCCCAAAACCGCTGCTGCGCGTAAGTATCAATTCACCGGTATCATCGACCTCCATGAAAAGGGCCTCCACCCCTTCCATGGATTCCACCAGCTTCATGCCTTCCTTAACCCCAAGCACGCTCAGAGCAGTTCCCATGATGTCGGTCGTTAACGTATCAGGCCCGATAACCGAAACACTGGGCACCTTTTCGGCGGTGAGTCCGGTTCGGGGATCAACTATGTGGGAAAAATGTCTGCCATTTATCTCGACATAACGCCTGTAATTACCTGATGTGGAGACTGCCATATCTATTATTTCCACTACCGTGACAAGGGCATTAAAATTATCAGGAAAACGCGGGTCCTGTATACCCACACGCCATGGCCTGCCATCAGGTCGATGGCCTAATGCCCTTATGTCTCCTGACATGGCAATAAGTGCGGATACCTCTCCATGTTTTCTGATAAGCTCTATGATATTATCGGCTGTAAAACCCTTTCCAAGACCGCCGAGATCAATAGATACCTCATCTGTTTTAAATACAGTTGAACCGGGCTGTTCAAGAACAATTTTCTCTACACCTCTCTTTTTCAGGGCAGAGCCAATTTCTACATCAGTTGGTACTTTCTGTGCCTTTTCCGCAGCCTTCCACATCTGTATTAACGGGCCTATTGTAATGTCAAACGACCCTAAGGTTCTTCTATTCCAATCCTTTCCCGCGCTGACTGCATCCCATAATTCCTTTGATATGCCTCTCTTTTGATTCACAGGCAGGTTGTTAAGTTTATTAAGCTCAGAATCGGGCAGGTGTGAACTCAGTATTGTATCAAGCAGGTTTATGCGGTCTTCTATCTCATCAAACAGGGCTTCCTGTTTATTTCTCTCTTTTTCACAGAGGCTGATGTTTATAATTGTGCCCATTGCCTCCCATGAGCGGGTTTCAATCTCAGGTGTAAGATCCTTATAACCCTCGCTGCAATTACATAAAAATGGACAGGCAACTATTATCAAATAAAGCAGCAGATAATGTTTTTTACAGAAGTGCATAATATCTAATAGTATTCCCCAGTTTCTGACGGGTGCCTATGCCCACAAAGACATAGCGCGTAAGCCAGTCATATTTACCCTTTTCAACCTCAAATATGGGATTGGCCCTGAGGTAATATTCATCAGGCGGGACCTCCGGCCCGTTTTCAAACATCCATGCCTTTATCTTTTTCATGGAGTCTTTATATCTTCCCCA
>CAZSZQ010000319.1:0-3305 GCA_964610475.1 uncultured Desulfatiglans sp. | reverse complement strand
CCTCATCACGACCAATCGTTGAAACATAGTAACCTCTGGCCCAAAAATTCTGACCCGTAAAGTTTTGCTTATGTCCACCATATGTGCGGGCTATATATATCGCACTTTTTCCTTTTATATATCCTGCAACCTGTGACACTGAATATTTTGGAGGTATTGAGATCATCATATGCACATGTTCTCCTACCAGGTGACCCTCATGTATTTTACATTCTCTTTGTGCTGCAAAATCCTGAAACATTTCTCCAAGATATTTTCTCAGATTGCCATATAAAACCTTTTTCCTATACTTTGGAATCCATACCAAATGGTACTTGCAATCCCATGCCGTGTGTTTTAAACTCTCCATATCATTCATTGTAAGCCTCCTTTTTCTGAACTTTGAGCGGTTCAATTCTTGGAGGCTTACTTATACTCCCGGAATTGTCAAACTCTGGGAGTCTCTCCGGCAGAGCCGAAGGTTTACCTTAATGAAATTAAAAGTAGAATTACCCCAGTTACTTGTAGCACTTTTACAGGTATTCTAAATATAAAATAATTGTTTTTAAACTTCTTTCTCATATCCATTCCCATATATTACTATAAAAATATCACATTTACCGATGTCTTAACCTTTCGATCCATAAGGGCGTAACGATTGTTGGAATGAAAGGCAATGTAGATATGCTCAGAAGGCGAATAAGTTGCAACCTACTCAAATTCATCAATCCAATATTTTGTCCGGATCCCAATTGTGGAAAAAATGCCAAGAATGAAATTACTACAACAGGAAATACAATGACAGCAATCAGCAGGTCAGGTTTTGATATGAGATTTCTGTGTAATGCAACAACAAAAGATCCAATCACAAATACAGGAAGTAATATTAAAGCATTTCCTATATATGACCATGCCAGGGATTCTTTTCCAATTATCACAGTGATAATTGCATAGACAAGGAATGCAACAATCGCGGATATTGGTTGTCTGAATATTGTCCAACAGATGGCGGAAAGGCCAAATATGACAAAGGCAATTTTGCCTATAACTATGAACGAATAAATGGGTCCCTGCGCTAACATGGTAGATATCGTAGATATATCCAATGCTCCAGTTACTAAATCATGTACTGTTAATGCCAGGGCAAACACAAGAAATATGGCAATTGCCTGAATAACGCTTCTTATAGTAATGTAAAGCCGTGCAAGTGCGAGGGTCCGTGTTTCCATTGGGTGTCGTAGCCAAAAGATCGACGCACCGGAAGATTTGTCACGATAATAAACTGCAAAGGAAAGCATACCTGCCAGCCAGGACGCTAGAAGTGTAGACCAGAACAGAGGTTGAATAATGATCGATAATTGCGCTGATGGTGGTAATCCATTTACAAGGTGGAAAATTAGCCAACCTAAAAAAGGACTAATAAAGCAAAGCATCACTACCAGAAAAAAGTGACCTGTTTGTCTCAATTCGAACCATATCTGAGCCTGTAGAGGTGATGTGAAGCCCTTAGCATTTTTATTCCGAAAAATATCAAGAAAGGATGTTCCCCATTGCCAATTGTTTAACCATGCACCATGCCGATATTGAGAAACACTCCAGAAAGAAATAACACAACAAAAAATAATGATTATTACGCACAGGATATTGATTCCAAAATATTTATCGAACATTGCCGGGATCTTGAAGGATGATATGTAGATAAAGATAATCGATATGGCCACATATAAAAAGCGTGAAGGTCCTCCCAACCAGGATAATGTCTGTATAGCAATGTAGGCAGTTTCTACAAGTAGAAAAGGAGTCAGAAGGAAAGGGATATGACTGAAAAGCAGATTTCCTATACCATAGTGCAGCAGAAACGGCAGTGCTAAAGAGACAATACCATATCCCATGTATATGGCATAAAGCGTAGTGGTGTTGACAGGAAAACGAAATAGTCGCTGGGGAAACGCAAGGTCCAGGTTCCTGGTTTCACACTGACCAACGAGTAAGACAAGCAGGAATATTATAAATCCTAATAAAAAATATAAATTCTTAAAGCCATTGCTAAGTGAACTATATTCCGGTACATATGATATCAAATCGGTGAGCAGCAACAGACAAAATCCTATCACAACCCAGCGGGTTCGGTGCCAGCGTTCCCATAAAAGCATCATTACTTTAGAATACATTATTAACCCTCCCTTAATGCTGCCCTGTCAACTCCAGCACGTGCAACAAAGATATCTTCAAGTGTTGGAGTAGAATCAATGAATATTTCACATCCCATTGCCTTTGCCTTTGAAGAAATTTCATCTATGTTACCGTTACAGGTAATTGACCATTCCTTTTCTTTGCCTTTAATTGACAGCACCCCATCTATTTTAGGCTTATCAGGAAGGGGTTTTGTAAATCTTAATGTAATTGAATGATGATTTGCTTTGATGTTTTCAAGGGAATCATTGATTACTATTTCTCCTTCATGAATCATGGCCACATCATCCGCTACTCGCTCGACCTCTTCGAGCAGGTGAGATGAAAACAATACGGTACGGCCTTCATCAGCAATTGTTCTTATTATTGCTGTGAGGATATCACGTCTAACAATGGGGTCCAG
Source organism: uncultured Desulfatiglans sp. (assembly GCA_964610475.1). Taxonomy (GTDB): domain Bacteria; phylum Desulfobacterota; class DSM-4660; order Desulfatiglandales; family HGW-15; genus JAAZBV01. The sequence continues at coordinate 730 of CAZSZQ010000319.1, read as the reverse complement.
ACCCGAAGATGGCTCATCTAGGATCAGTAGCGGCGGATGATAGGCCAGTGCGGTAATAAGGGCTGCCCGGGCTTTTTGCCCCAGTGAGAGCTGCTTTATCTTGGATGATCCATCTAGCTTGAATGCCTGTCGCAGTTCTTCAGCATATGAAACATCCCAGTCAGGGTAAAAGGCCCTTGTATAGTTCATCAGTTCATCTACACGAATCCAGTGGGGCAGATCGCGTTCTTCAGAAAGATAGCCTATCCTGCTTAATGCGCCAACAGGGTCTTTTACCGGATCAATGCCAAACACTTTGACTTCACCCTGCTGTGCCTTGAGTAAACCTATTAAATGCTTAATCAGGGTTGTCTTGCCTGCACCATTCTCGCCTACAATACCAAGCACTTTACCCCGTGTAACAGTCAGATCAATGTTTTTTAAGGCTACCTTATTACCAAATTGTCTTGTTAAGCCTTTTACTTCGACGGGTTGTGCTTCTTGTCTAAAGTTAAAGTCAGTCATTTTTATTTTTCCCCCTTTTCAGCACTTTTAAAAAGATGATTTTTTTGCCTTATGATTTCAATCAGTTCTTCAATATTTAAATCCAGTTGGTTTGCCTCTACCAGTAATCCTTCAACAAGTTTACTTATTGACTGCAAACGTTCCGAATAATCCAGATGTGAACCCTTTTCAGCCACACGGGTTCCTGATCCCTGTCTTGAAACAAATATGCCTTCTGCCTCAAGCT
>CAZSZQ010000318.1:0-3309 GCA_964610475.1 uncultured Desulfatiglans sp. | reverse complement strand
GATGCCTTTATTTTGAATACAGCAGGGACAAGGTATAAATTTGAGTTATAATAAATGTTGATTGACTTCCTGCCTGTTTTTGCTACTCTATCCCTGTTCAAATTCTTAACGGGTTAATAAAGGTAGGTGCTAACATATGGATACAATTAAGATAATAGACGATATCTCAAAAGAAATCAGCGTGACATTAAAGTCCATGTCTCAGGCCAAGGATGTATCTGATAAAGAGGCATACAGCCGGATTGTAAAGAATTTGTGTGAATCACTTGATGTGTTTCTGGACCTCAACAGGGATATGATACCCTATGATTTTGATGATGATTTTGACGATATAGACAATGAAGACCTGCCTTTTTAAGTGATGTATTGGATTCAGGAAGGCCTGTGATCCGGGCAGCTGAGCCCAATTTGAGGCCGCAGGCAGTTGCGTTTTATATGATAAATCCGGTTACTCCTGAATCAGCTTCTGAAAATACTCGAAAACCTTTGGTGATGTCCAGTCAATGGCGCCCATGATCCTGTCAGCTATAATGCCATCTTTTCGTATGATAAAACTTTCAGGAACACCTGTTGTCCGGTAAAGCTGTGTGATACGTCCTTCAGGATCAAGAAGTACAGGAAAGCTGAAATTTTTCTTTTTCATAAATCTTTCAACCGCTTTTTTCCCGCCTTCGTCGACGCTTACTGCCAGAAGCTCAAAGTCATCATCCTTAAGCATTTTGTACAGTTTATCGAGAGAAGGTATTTCAGCCACGCATGGAGGGCACCATGTTGCCCATATATTAACCAGCACTACCTTGCCTTTGTAATTGCTAAGGCTTACCATCCTGCCGTCAAGATCGGGAAAGGTAAAGTTTGGCGCTTGAACTCCCTGTTTGGTATGAGAAGATGGGGTGGTATCAATAGTAGGAGAGTTCCTGCTCTGCAGCAATACAAACACAGCAACTGCTATAACAACAATAGGTATAAAGAGGATTAACCTGAGGTTTGGTTTTTTTATCTCCCGGGATTTTTCTTCTTCCATAAAAATGACCTTTCATTGGTCTATAATAAATAATGAGAGTACATCTGATCAAAAGTATAGAATAGTATTTAGTATAAAATGCATTTAAATACAAATTAATAGTTGGGAATAAAGAATGAGGAGTTTTTCCCCGCGGATGATTGCAATAATGTTCAAAATTATGGTTCATCTCTCAATGAGTTAAGAGAAAGGGGCCAAGGATTCAAGGGTTCCAGGGGGTCAAGATCAAGATGATCCAAAAATAAAATGTAGAAAGGGCACGGCGCGCCGTGCCCCGACAGGGTATGTGCACAAAATAAGTGATACTTTTGCCCCGGCTTTTAAAGCGGGTTTTAAGAATATGTTCTATGAAAATCTATTTCCCGGTTTCAACACATTCAAAATTTGATTCATCATTGACATCGCCTGTCCCTTTATATCTCGCCTGCCTGGGATAGACGCATACAGGGCGGGTCCTGTAAACTTCCGGTTTGGCCCCCATGACCATCATACCTCCCCCTTTTGTATGGGGGTAAGTGATCCTGTCAGGCGCCTTACCTTTCTCAACCCAGTCCACAAGCGCTTCAAAGGTTTTAAAACCTTCGGGGTTTGCAAATGCAGGGCAACCGCCTGAACCAGGCACGGTAAAGAGACGTGCAAAATCCTGTGTGTTTTCATAGCCGCCAAGTGTCTTTACTACATCACCATAATATTTTACAAGCTGACGCGGGGGAAGGGCCATACTGTTCCATGAGGATATCATCATGATTTTACCACCCGAATCTTTAAACGGCTTAAGGTTAGGGTCATTACCATCGACTGCCCAGGCCGCCTTTTCTATCCCTTTACGGGTATCTCTATCCAGATCAAAGGTCTTGAAATCCCAGTTGGGATCTTCGAATACTATCCCTTTAAAATAATTGACATTAACAGAGAAGGGCTCCTTTTCTATCATCATATTCCATGTAAGCTCGCTCCCGCGCTCAAAACCTGTATATATTGGTGTGCCGTCATTAAACTTTGCGCCTTCATATATTTTTCGAACGGTGTCAACCTGACCGGCTGTGAGGCAGTCCGGAGAGTCATTGCCCTTGCACTGTAAGATTACAGGATCAAAATCACAGGCCGTGGGATCTTCAATGAGTTCATCAACAAGACCGTCATATTTATCACATTTGTCGAGTGCTGCTTTATTTATTGTCTTGAGTTTATCAACAGGTATATATCCGGGGCCGTTAACTCCATCCTTGAGCGCCAGCCAGCTTATATACAGAGAACCCGGCTGCAGATGAGTTATAAAAAATGCCGGATCTTCGGCTATAATACCGTCAAAATCATCCGGATAACGCTGCGCCTCATTGAGCCCCTGGTTACCGCCGTTGTGGCAGCTGTTCCAGTAGGAATACTTTATAGATCTTCCATAATAGGCATTGGCAAGAGTCTTAGTGACAACAGCCATCTCATGAACGGCACGATGTCCCCAGTCAGCCCATTTTTCAGGGTGGCCTATGGCCCACTCGAACCCGGCATCAACATGACCTGTATCTGTACCTGCCGAAACATACCCTTTTTCCATGTTACGCGCAATACCGCCGCTGGCAATAGAACCTATAAAACCAGGGTTACCCACAGCAAGAAATCTGCCATTCCAGTTAGAAGGATCAGGAAGCCATACTTCAATACCGATGTTTGAGTCACTGGCAGGTTTTGAAACCGCCTGTATCCGGCAGAATGGGGCGTTGATCTTCTGGGCCGGCATGTCCATAAATCCTCCGCTCTGCCCCGGAAGTTCATAGCCGGCATCTCCTTTTTCAAGAGATGTAATTGTAACATTTGGTATTTTAATGGATTTGAGACTTTCACAGGACTGCTGTGCTGAGGCCGGCAGACTAAAAAATAAGATAAAAACGGATATTAAGTACAGTGTCAAACAAATCGAATTTTTCATAAAGATCTCTCCTACTGATGGGGATGAGTAAATAAAGGGTTCATTCGTCGTTCCATCCTTCGTAGTCACGCCAAGGCGTGACTGAGGACGGGCGTTTTTAGCTATGGCAGGACAAGAGGATTCAAGGGTTCGAGTGGTGGCATATAAAATACCACCCTGCAAAAACCCTTCTCAATGCAGGGTGGGGTTTTACACCCCACCTGATTACTGTATTGAGATTTCGACGATTTTACCAGAATGAAATATAGATATTTTTACTTGAACCCTGGAACCCTTGACTCCTCGAACCCTCTTTTTCCCTATGCCAGCAATTCCTGTGCCTTGACCAATCTTTCTTTTACATGGACTCCGTTGGGGC
>CAZSZQ010000317.1:0-3310 GCA_964610475.1 uncultured Desulfatiglans sp. | reverse complement strand
AACCAGGTATATGCTGCTGCTTTTTTTGGTTATCCTCTGGGAGAGCCCAAAGATCGGGGTTTAAGGAAAGAGGGAACTGTTACTGTTATTTAGGCGATAGGCGATAAGCTATAGGTGACAGGTTATAGGTAATAGGCTGTGGGCTAAAGACTAAAGGCTAAAGACTAAAAACTGGAGGAAATAGAAAATAGAAAATAGGCTAAAGTAATAGAGAAAAAATGAACATCGAACATCGAACATCCAACGTTCAACATCCAATATGAAATAGTGTTTATCCAGAAAGAGATAAATTTCGGATGGACACTGACTAACTATTAACCAACAAGGAGGATTAACCATGACTGAAATCAACCGTTGTCACATCATGAAAATAAATCTTATGCTGTTTGTAATTCTATCCATTCTGGGATTAATGGCTGCCTGCTCCGATACACCTACCGCAGTAACTGTATCGCCAGAACTTACAGCGCTGCTGGACCGTGCTGCTATCCAGGATCATATCAACGATTACTATGGGCAATTCCGGAAGGACGGCGAGCAGGATTTTGCCTCTTTTTTCACTGCTGACGCCAAGCTTGACGTCAACGGCTGGGTTGTAAGCGGCCATGATGGTATAAAGGGCATCTATTCCCAGGCCGGTTTCATTGGTGACGATGAAAAAACCCCTAAAGCTGAAGGTGCTGTTCCAAAGGGGGTGGGTGAGACATTATACACGAACCTTAATATTGATCTTAAGGGTGATAAAGCCGTTGTAAATATGATCTGGCTGACACTCGGGGCGGAGCTGCTGACATCGCCGCCTAAAGTTACAGAGTACGGGACCGAATGGGCTGAACTGGTCAAACAGGATGGGCGCTGGCTATTCAAAAACCGTATTATCCGCAGTGAGGGCGGCATGCCGGAGGCGTCACTCGAAACTTATCTAAAAGCTGGAAAGTAAGGCGTCAAATGGCATTTTTGACTCTTTTCCGGGTTGATATTCAGCAATCGGCACCCCTCTGAAACCCTCAGTTTCCGGAGGGGTGTAGACTGCTATTCCTCCGGTTAAAAACATAAAGAAATAAAGGCACTGGCGTCAGAGGCCTACCAAGAGATTTACAAAAATTTATCCTTATATTTAAAGCCGCGACAGGTTCACCCCGGTCTTATTACGACTCATTAAAAAGTAATTGTTTTTCCGGATAATAATTAATCTAATATTCTTCTGGTAGTTAAGATATAGATATGCCAGAATTTTAGTTGTATTTTAAAATGGACGACTTAAATTTATGATACTTTTTGGTGGTGTATTAACGGGATTATCCCAAATTCCATTTTAATGAAAGGAACATGAATATGAATTTTAAAAGAATAGAAAGAAAAGAATTTATTAAAGCAAATAAATCAAAAGGTGATTACAAGGAGATATTAAACAGCAAATGCTCCATTTGTAAAGAGAAGGAATGGACCTCAGAGATCAAATCCGATGATAAGCCATCATTTGAATGCCTTACAGGATTCGGATGCAAAGATGGATCGGCGTTTTTATGTGATGATTGTTTTAAAAGCCATTTTGAACAACATTCATGGTCCTTTGGTGAATTATTTGTTTAAAAAATAAAAAGTACATTACACTGAAAGACCCGGGTTTGCCCATTACCCTGACAGTTCCCATTGATCTTAAAGGAGTGTGAGCAAATATGTCTTTACATGAAAATAAGAAAATAACTCGAAGAATGTTTGTTAAAGGGGTGGCAGGTAGCGTTGTTTGTTGTTCGTGCCTTTCACTGGATAGCCTGGCAGCCTCAAAAGAGATTTCATTACAGGATGGTGAGGCCAGGGTACATCTGGCAGCCGCATGCGGGACATATTGCGGGGCCTGCCCTGCTTACCTCAAGAAACACGGTGAAGGTGGAGGAAATTATCCATCAAAACCGATAAATGCCAGTATTGACAGCTTCGTCGCTATGATGGAGGGCTTACAATGCGACGGCTGTCTGAGCGGCGGTACGCTTGCGGCTCATTGCCAGACCTGCAGCATAAGGCTATGCGCAGCGAACACACAGAATAACGATCGCTGTTCTGAGTGTGCATCGTTACCCTGCTACCGTATTACGAATTTAATCAATCAGGGCGACTATCCGCACCGTGACGAATACCTGCCTAACCTTGCAAAAATTCATGAAATGGGGGTTCAGGAATGGGTTATATACGAAGAAGCGCGCTGGAGTTGTCCTCAATGCGGAGGCGCTATAAGCTGGTATGATACCCGGTGTACCGGGTGCGGGACGGCAAGATCAAAGGATCTGTTTGCCCTGTCTGAAGAAGTACCGCCGGACCCGGAGAAAAAGGTCTCTCTGCAGCCGGTTTTGAACCTGCTCCTTGAATGAACTGCCCCGCTGCAAGGCAGCCGGGAATTAAACCCCTGTCCGCCTCTGATGTACTGAATAATTTTGCTGCTTCAACAGTGGACATTATTTTCTGCAATAAGACGCGGAGCGTCAGGAGAGGATGTTCCCACGGTGACCGTGCGAACATGAAGAAAGAACGATGCCCTGATTATTAAGGAAGACAAACTGGGGTATCGCTCCAATGCACTGCTATCTTACTTTGCCCTTTTGGCTATTATTTCGGGTGTTGCTCCGGCTCCTCCCTGGCCTCCCATGCCGCCCTCAACAGTCCTTGTGAACCTGATCTCATCTCCTGATGCAATCCCTTTCCAGATTACCTTCATATCGCCCTGGCCAATGTTGCGAATAATTGAAAAGGAAATATTGTCCCCTTCAATTTTGCCGTCGTTGACGGCAATATCACCCGGCATCATGGAGTTGTTCAGCGTTCCGGTTAATATTGTTCCTTCTGCTTTAAAGGTTAGAGTAATTTCATAGTCCTGTTGACCTTGCGTGCCTGCAACATTTGTGATCCATTTACCGTTTACATCAGCTGCCCAAGCTATAGAACATAACGCCAGCAGAACAATTACACAGGTTGAAAATATTTTTCCTTTCATAGCTTATCCTCCTTTTTTTAATGGTTATTCTCTTTCTAAAATTGGCTGATTTTATCCGGTTATTATCTGTGATGCAAAAAAAAAGCGACATGATACAGTTATATTGAATCCATTTTTTACAAGCACGCTTCCAATGCTTCGTGATTCCGAACACCGGACAGGGTATGCCATGATCAGTTATTTGACATTATATGTCTATTACTGATACAGGTTATCAGGATTCAGAGGTTTCCCGGGTCGGAGGTTCGGGTGAAAGATAAATCTATAATTAAACCCAGATTTTGCAGTAGCCATCTACTGCGGCCTGAAAAACCTTGCTGC
>CAZSZQ010000316.1:0-3322 GCA_964610475.1 uncultured Desulfatiglans sp. | reverse complement strand
ATTAGTTACAGTAAGTTACCTAATATTTTAATTTCAACGTTGGGACAGTAGTGACCTTCTTTCATTATTTATTCTCGCCATGGGCGGGAAACAGGCCAAACATTTGCACTCTTTATGCATTGAATTGCCTTTTTAAATACCCTCCTGTATGCTGAGGGCCGGATTATTCCGGATCGATGAACAGTGTTAAACATAATCCGGATCAAAAAAAAGCCCCGGAGTAATTCCGGGGCTAATGTGATTTTTTATATTACAACCAAGAACACTGTTAATTGATGGCGATCATACGAATAAACAGGAAACAGGTCAAGGTAATAATCGTTTAATGTGGTCAATTTTCTAAAAAGGGGTAGAAAATTATGCCGGATATCAGGAAAAACAAAAGATATTGTAAAATTCTAGAGCAGTTACTGGGTCTTAAGACATCCCCTGTTGCAGTGAAAATGCTGGTCAAAAGGCAGGATATCCCGGGGGATGCACTGAGACCTTATAAGAATCAGGGAAAACATTATGCACAATGCCAGGCATTTGCCCTCTCAAGAAGAGATAAACTCACAGTGGCTATGCTCATAGAAGACAGCTTTTGCCCCGGGCCGGTACTGGCCTATGGTCTTGTGCCTCCACCGGAAGCCAATGCCCGGGATGCAGGAAAAAACTATGAAGGATTGGAATATGGCAGATACATAGGGATCCTGACTGCACCTTTAAAGAGCGCACCCTTTGAACCGGATCTGATAATGATCTATGCAGATACAAACCAGTTAAGGAGCATGCTGCTTTCAATCGATGAAAAGGAAAGACCGGATATAAAATCCAGCTTTTTCCCATTCTCATGCGCATGGGCGGTTACATCACCAATTATCCACAATACATACTGGATCACACTCCCTGACCCTGGAGAATATGTCAGGGCATTAACCCAGGCAGGTGAAATGATCTTTTCGATTCCAGCACCAAAACTTGGAAGGTTCATGAATGGCCTGAAGAGATTTTTTAAAGAATCCATGTTTGCAGATGAACAGATGATGATGTTATCTGACTTTCCACAGCCTGAGATATATAAAAAGTTATTCAAAAAATGGGGTATGGGGATCTGATCAGAATACCGCTTCCTTGACAAACCACAGTTTCAGCAGGGTCACCTCTTAGTACCGAAACAAGGCATGCTTTCCTGCCGGTGTAGTTCAGCCATTTCAGCGAATCATTTTCCCTGATTTGGCTTGATATTTGCAAGAATAGCTCCAGGTAAACAATACTAATACTTAAAAAGATGAAAAATGAGCAGGATGCATTGACCGGATGTCTCCCGGATATAATAGGTAAATTATATGCAATATCAGACAGATACGATTCAAAATGGGCAAAGTGAAAGGCGTGAATATTTCAGGGTGGAAGACCTGCTACCTACTTCTATCAGGAAGGTAGATGAAAAACTTACCAGAATAAAGGGTAAAACTATACCAGGGCTTCAACCGGGTATCGGTTATCCGACGGCTCCTGATGAGACTGATGACAACTCAATCAATCCGGTATTGATGCGCAAGCTTAATGAAATAAATCAGAGACTGGAACTGCTGATGAATCATATGAACCTTATTAGTTATGGATTAGCCAATATTAATGTAAGGATGGTTTCCATAAGCGCATCCGGGATCAGGGTTATTTGTGACGAATACTTTAAGCCCGGAGAGTGTGTTGAAATTAAGATCCTTCTTACATCGAATACCAGCTACTGGGTGATTCTATACGGGAAGGTAACACGGAGCATTGATGCAGGAAAATCACAGTGGGAGGTTGGTATTGAATTTTTTGAAATGGGCGATGAGGTAAGAAACACCCTGAGTTCCTATATCATAAGCAGGCAGAGGGAGATGATCCGCAGAACCGAATAGGCGGATGTAAAATCTAATTATGAATGTAATCATCCTAAACACTTAGAAGGAGTAACAATGTGTTTATTATAATAGGCATAGGAATTGTCCTTGCTTCTGTAGTTGGCGGTTATCTGATGGAGCACGGAAACATGTCCGTGCTCTGGCAGCCTGCCGAGTTTGTAATTATTTTAGGTGCAGCTGTAGGCGCACTGGTTATATCTTCACCAAAATCTGTCTTAAAGGGCATCATTTCGAGCCTGACAGGTGTATTTACCCAAAAGGAAATCACAAAAGAAGATTTTCTGGAACTCCTGACACTCCTGAATCAAATCTTCTGGAAGATAAGAAAAGACGGGCTTCTATCTCTTGAAACCGATGTGGATAATCCCACGACAAGCCCTATATTTATGCCTTACCCCAAAATCATCGCAAATAAATCGCTCATAGATTTTATCTGTGACAATATCAGGGTAATGATAACCTCAAGTATGCCTCCCCATGACCTGGAAAACCTTCTGGATACAGACATAGAGGCATTAAGCCATAATAAAATAATGTCTGCCCAGGGCGTATCAAAAATGGCAGATGGGCTCCCCGGCCTTGGGATAGTGGCATGTGTACTTGGAGTAGTATTAACGATGCAGTTTATAGACGAACCGCCTTCAGTTCTGGGGCAGCACATTGGAGCTGCTCTGGTTGGAACCTTTCTTGGCGTTCTTGCCTGTTACGGATTTGTTGGCCCTATCGGAACAAACCTTGAACACAAAGCAAAGGAAAAAGAAATCCTTTTTAATGTGGTTAAATCGGCACTCATATCATTTCAGCTTGGTGTAGCCCCTCAGATTACCATTGAGACCGCACGGAGGGCCATCCCCGTGGAAGAGAGACCGCTCTTTACAGAGGTTGAAGAGGCCATCAAAAAATCAAAGGCAAAGGAACAAAAATAGAGATGAGCGGCACAGGGGCACAAACACCAATAATCATCAAAAAGGTCAAAAAAGGCGGGCACGGAGGTGCCCACGGAGGCAGCTGGAAGGTTGCCTATGCCGATTTTGTAACTGCCATGATGGCCTTTTTTCTCCTGTTATGGCTAATCAGTATGGTTTCTGATGAGAAAAAAGCGAGGGTCTCCCAGTATTTCAAAGAATTCAGCCTGTTTGAGAAGGGGGGGCAGTCTTTTATGATGGACAATCAGGTTTCTCAAAACCAGTTTGAGATAATTGATTCGGGGAAATCAGGTGATAAAACGGAAGATAAAGAAACCGATCAACCTGAGGGCTCTCAGACAGGTGACGGTGGCACTGGTGCTGAAAATATCATGGCGAATACAGCTGATGGTTTAAAGGAAAGACTGAAAAAAGAGGTAGAGTCAAAATTATCTAATATGAAGGACCAGATACTTGTAGATATTGATGATGGTGCATCAAGGATAGAGATAATAGATAAAA
>CAZSZQ010000315.1:0-3325 GCA_964610475.1 uncultured Desulfatiglans sp. | reverse complement strand
CTGCTGAAAGCAGAGATGTTCGTTGAAGAGATGCTGGAGAAAATAGCCAGATAGTTATCAAAGGGTATGTCCGTGAAAATATGAATCAATTAAAATCATATGATCATGGATGTCCCCTTTGAATCGTTAAAAATGTAGAGAGTGGGACGCTTTTTCATAATTTAACAACTTTAGAGTGAAGAGGATGGGTGGCCTATACAATTCACGGAAATATTTTTAGCTGCACATTGTATAAGCTGTAAAGATCGCACTATAGATTAATTCTGTACCGGGTTTTGATTTATTATTTATAGTTTTAAGGGTCGTTTCGATTTGTAGTTTTAGTTTTCATTAGATTTTATCACCTGCGCTGCTGCAGTTGTTTACCCTTATTGGATTTTAAAGTGAAGTCTCGCATGAGTAAATCTGATGCCAGTAAAGTGTAAAGCAAATGTCCTGGATCTAACAAAATAGAAATTTAATTGCCAGGGCGTTTATTTAATTTACCTGATGATGCCGTGGATCGAGCTATTTCAAGAAGAGACCGTAAAGCCTTATTAACCGATTCAGAGTCATGGAAGGCATCTGCAATATCTGGTTCAAGGATAATGATGTTTGAACCTTCTTTAATCAATTTTTTATAATATTTCCCTCTAACAGCATTTGAGTAATCAAAATTGTATTCAGGTAATAATTCATCTTTTTTATTCTTCATGTCTTTTCCTTTCATGGGTTGTTGCTGGTCTTGCACTAATTAATCGTATATTATCATTTCGGTCAGCATGAGAGGCAACAATCAAACGATTTTTTGATGATAAACCGATTGTTATATAGCGTTCTTCACCAGCCGAATGACCTGGATCATTAAAAGTTGCAGAAAATGGATAATAGAAAATAGTTATTGCTTCTTCAAAAGATACTTTTTACTTCCTGCAAATTACATGATTGCCGGCGGTCAGAGGACTATGTCGCCTTTTATTGGTACTATTTTTGTTAAATCAGAAAATCCTGACTTTATCTCCAGTTCCCCTGTAATGCTCAGGTACTGATCAGTATCTCTATCCCATGCCGGCCATTCTATTAATCCGTCTGCGCCCGGATTTCCTGTTCTGGCAAATTTAGTCCAGATATTTATCATCTCTTCCGATACCTTTCTGTCAACATCTGATAGTACCGGAAGGGGTGACCTGGCCCCGGAGTAAGTAAAACCGTCATAGTGGGCTTCCCAGGCTTCTTGAACATCCAGAGAGCCGAACATGTAGTGCAGTTCCATACCATGAGCCGCCACGCAGCCCTCCTGCCGCCAGTTGTCAGGCACCCGGTCGAATACCGCTGCATATCCTCTTGAGCCGGGGTTAGGCGATGCCTCAAGCATAGTCAAATAATCAGCAACCATGGTATCGGCAATAACAAGACCTGGCCCTGTAAGCTCTCCCATATCGGCGGTCACAAGGTATGGTACCTGATTTCGCCTGCCGTTCCTGAACAAATTGAATATTGAATCGGGCATAAACCATCCATCCTCTACCAGGCTCCAGGGTCCCATAAATACAAATTCAGGCCCAAGTTCCACATTTAAGGCCTGTTCTACTTCAGCAACCTTCTCCCATGGTATAGCGCGTGCTTCGGCCAGAGGGTCCTTTTTTTTATGGACACCCAGTTTCGAAAAATATTCTTCGCCGTATTTTTCCTGGTCATTCAGCATGGCAGGTTCAAAATATTTTCCACCGCTCTGGATGATAGCCCTGTGAAAAAGCCCCCTGGTAAGGGGTGAAGCAATCAGTGCTGCCACCTTCAAACCACCGCCGGATTGACCGAAGATGGTCACATTATCCGGATCTCCGCCAAAAGCGGCGATATTCCTATTGACCCACTCCAGTGAAGCAACCATGTCCAGAAAGAGATAATTGCCTGAAGCGCCATGAGGTGATTCTCGTGATATCAACGGGTGAGAGAATAAGCCGAATATCCCAAGGCGGGTATTGACAGTAACAAGCACGACATCATGTCCCGGGAGCCCTAAGCTGTTACTGATAGGGAGATTGCCATTTCCATACCTGGTACCCCCGCCGTGAAACCAGACCATTACAGGCAGCTTATCCATGGGCGTTTTTGCCGGTGTAATAACATTGAGGTAGAGGCAGTCTTCGCTCGACGGTACCTCCTGCATTTTACCTGATGCATGAATGTCAGGATACTGGGCAGCCTGAATGCTGAACCTGGTGCATTCGCGCACACCAGACCATGGTGCCAGAGGTTGAGGCGGTTTCCAGCGTAAACCTCCGACAGGCGGAGCGGCATATGGAATCCCCCTGAAGATATTTATACCCCTGTTATTATGACGTATCTTTAAGCCCGAAATAATACCTGTATCCAGTTTAACCTTATCCATCACATTCCTCACTTATTTTTATTTATCCCAGTGACAAACGGATTCTTTTTATATACAGTAAATTTTTGGAAACAAATCCCTGTATGTGAATCCTGATAAATTGGAAAAAATTTTTTCTCCTTCTTTCATGATTTTACAGCTTTTCAATTATTAGCGTACCGGGATGACAAAAACAAGAAAGATGTCGTAAATATTTTATATAAAAAATGCTTATGAAATGGGAAACGTCCATAAAATCTAAAAAACTCTTTTCAGTGATCATTAAAAAAAGGAGGATATATGAAAGCACTGGTCTTGCACAAAGTTAACAGGATTTCAATTGATGATATTGATATCAAAGAAGAGATGGGGCCTGAAGATGTTAAAATCGCTATGAAAGCAGTGGGTATTTGCGGCAGTGATATCCATTACTATAAAAACGGAAAGATCGGCAATTTTGTTGTAAAAGAGCCTATGGTACTTGGACATGAGGCCTCCGGTATGGTCATTGAGGCAGGAGCCGGCGTAAAGGGATTAAAACCGGGAGACAGGGTATGCATGGAGCCGGGCATCCCTGATTCCGGGTCAAGGGCGACCATGCTTGGCATATATAATCTTGACCCGAAAGTAAGGTTCTGGGCAACACCTCCAGTACATGGCTGCCTGCGTGAGACAGTAGTCCACCCTGCCATGTTTACCTTCAAGCTTCCTGACAATCTTGGTTTTGATGAGGGTGCACTCATTGAACCAATGGCCATAGGACTCCATGCTGCAACTAAAGCAGGGATCAAACCGGGGGATACGGCGCTGGTTACAGGCTGCGGAACAATAGGCCTTGTAACGGCCTTGGCAGCACTTTCTGCAGGGTGCAGTCGGGTTATTATTACCGATATCAAGGCTGAAAAACTTGAACTTGCAAAAAAATATGGAATCATAACTGTTCATGCGGCATCAGAATCTGTTTTAGAAACCGTA
>CAZSZQ010000314.1:0-3360 GCA_964610475.1 uncultured Desulfatiglans sp. | reverse complement strand
GGAAAAAGGTCTCTGACAGTGGTATGTGTCCATCCTGACATCACCCCGAAAGAGGCGGCAGCGATAAACATATTTTCCATAGCCAGTGCACAGTCTATGCGAACGAGTTCATCTGAAGCCGGGCCTGAAACAAGAATCAGTACCGGTGCGCCTCTGAACTCGGGTTCAGGCTTTACGATTATATTTGGCGGAACAGGCGGGGGCGCTACTTTTGGACCTCCGCCGTTTTTTATCATATCGTTAAGCGCCTCTTTATACATCTTTTTACCATCTTCAGACTTAACAACTGTAAAATGCCAGGCCTGTCTGTTCCTGCCGGTCGGCGCGTATTTCCCTGCTTCAATAATCGTTTCAAGGATATCCTCAGCAATAGGAGTGCTCTCAAAGGCCTTATAACTACGACGGGCCAATATCGATTTTATAGTGTCGTTATCCAGCATAATTATCTCCTCTTTTTGTTAATTCATGTCTATAAATCCAATATCACTTTTTATCATAATTTAATGGATGTCCCCTGAGATTATATTTTTGATCTTTTACTTTAAACTTTCAGCTTTGAGCTTTCAACTTACTTCAGCCTTCAGCCCTTTAGCCTATAGCCTATTTTTCTATTTTCTTGTACTCAATCAGTTCGAATGCATTTCCTGAATTATCCCTGATGAAAACAAAACAGATTTCGGGAGTATCGACAGGCCCGAAAGCTATCTCTACGCATTTTGTTTTGCAACATGAAGAAACGATATTTCGAAACCGGTTTTGTTTTTCTGTTCTTCAGCCATCAGTCCCCCCTTACAAAGTGCCAGTGTAAGAAACGATAATAAACCAATTACAACAACTCTAATCTGTTTTTTCATTGAACCATCTCCCGAAAAAGCAAAGCCTTATAAAATAATAGAGGAAAGATCATCCTTCCCTGTTTGAAGGAAACAGCTCTCGCAAAACTGATATGAAATCATTGAGCTGTAGTTCAGGTCTGTAGTAAGGACTTTCTCTCAGCCTGATAATCCCCGGGCCTTTCAACGATGAAAAATATTCCAGAACAATGCCTCCGGCCTCCTGCACATATGGGTGTGCTTTATTCTGATCCCGTAAATCAAGGGCATATCGCCATTCTTCTTCTCCCGTGGTTGCCATGATTGTATAGATATCCAGTGCGTGATATCTGCCGTATTCTTTGTCAGTATCGTTGAATCTATCCCTGAATGCAAAAAGCTTCATCATAGAAAAGGTATAAGGATGAGGAACAAAAACATCCCGGGAGAAAGTATCACCGGAGCTGCGGTTCCCCTCTAACTTAACTGATAACAGCCCTGCTTCCAGAGTAGTGGCTTCATCAACTGGATGAGCATGAACACCTGCAGAAGGTCTGGGGTGTGCCCGGCGATCATCCACCCTTACACTTGAACCTTTAAAGCTGCTCTGAGGTCCGGTCAGGATATCTATCCTGATGCTGCCCGTATCGGTTTTACCCGGCCCAGGTTTTATGAATTGATATTTTTCTGCCCCTCTAACAGGCTTATAACCAAGCCTGGAGAGAGCTTTAGAGAAAGGCTCAAGTTTTGATGATTCAATAAGAAGCTCAGGACGAAGGAACAGGTCAATATCATTTGTTGAACGAGGTTCTGGCCATTCTTTTAAAAGGGTTGAAATCCTTGCCTGTTGTATGTAATTGGTCTTAAGATAAATACCAAAACCGCCGCCAACAATAACACTTATACCCGTATCTTTTATCTCAAAAAGCAGATCCAGCAGTGATGTTTTGAGGTCCGGCATTGTGGTCATCTTTTGCCTGCCCAAATATTATTAATGATATATGACCTGACCTGTTCAGCCATCTCCTGATCGCGCTTATCGCCGGACATAAGTTCAAGAAATACCTGCACAGGAGAGGCCCACAGAAAATCCTCATCCATCCTGGCATCAAAATAAACCGTTTCGTCTTCCGTTTCAAGAATTTCAAGGTTCGGGAACCTGTCATACTGATTTCCTGATATCTTTTCCATTAATTCTTCCAACCGTGGGCAGTAAACTGAAAGAACATCTCCCCGTTGCATAACAGCATACCTGCCAACCGATGATTTCCCGTTTGCTACCAGAGGCAGGCCTGATTCCTTTGCCTTTTTTATTAAATAATTCCGGAGATTCTCCTCTGTGACCTTAAGGCGAATCTGCCTGTTGATATTTACGGGATTATAATTATCAGATAATTTCTCCAGGAGCCTGTCTGCCTGTATGAGGCTGATATTATCTCCACGTGATATAATAAGATCTTCCTCCAGGGTTTTGAGTGCCTTTGACACTGTGGAAAAGCTCATGGGCTTTTTATCCCGGGTTTTTACAAGCAGGTTTTTTCTGTTAATTTCATTCCAGATATCCTGAACAGTCTTATAACTCGAACAAAAAAGGAAAACACGCCCTACCATAGAACTGTTTTTACGATAAATGTTTTTTATGGGGGCAGAAGAGGTAAAACGATTCTTTTCACCGCTGCGGAATACTGCAAGTACATTGGGAACAATTACCACTCCATTCCCACACATATCAATTCCGCTGATTCCTTCCATCTCAAGCTCCAGCAACTGCTTTTCACTAAGAAAAGGCAGAAACAAAAGAGGATTGTACCCTTTCGGAATCGAAGATGTCTTGAGCATATTCAGCCCGGCCCTGAACGCCTTTGGAGTCGACAAGGCCTTGCATTCTACCGCGAACTTTACTTTATTTTTACCCCATGATGCCTCTGTAAATGCATCCAGCTGCGCACCCTTTTTTCTTCCGGTGCCTGTCTGTAAAAAGCGAAAAGATAGAGGAGGCAGAGATATATTACCCCTTTGGAGCTGTTCCATCATTTTTTTTACAGTTATCATTTTCCTGTTTACCTCTGTTTTCTTGAGCAAGAAAATAGCCTTATTCAGGAAATTTTGCAAGCATTATTTCCATTTACGCGGTAAAGTCACTAAATCGTTTGAATATAAACCTGGTCGGACAGGGCTATTTTATTCCACATACTGATACATGTGATAACCCTGTTATAAAGCTCCGCGTCACAACGTCAGAAACACCTCTGGTTCCTGCCATCCTGATCTTGATCAGAAATCAAAACGATGCGATTTTGAACAGGCAGAACAGAATTTCAAAAATTCAGATGAATTATTGATGGATATACCTGCAAAAGAAACCACCCTGTCCGGGGTGTTGGTTCCAATGAATCCGTGCAGGGGGTTCCAATGGTTCCGGTGAGGAACCAGTATTAAATGATTACTTATATTTTCTTTTTTTGTTTGATGCCGTAAACCTCCCTCATGGATTTGTCATTATCTTTGTCTATGTACTGTATTTCAATAGTGTAAGAGTCATGAACAA
>CAZSZQ010000313.1:0-3360 GCA_964610475.1 uncultured Desulfatiglans sp. | reverse complement strand
ATGATGAAGAGACAATGTCAACAGCCGACTGGATTGTTGACCTGGGACCGGGCGCAGGCGTGAACGGAGGTTACATAGTAGCTGAAGGGCCTCTGAACAGGATCGTTAAAAACAAAAACTCTCTCACAGGCAGGTACCTTAACGGAACACTTAAGGTCTCTTCACCAAACGGTAAGAGAAGGCCTTCAAACGGCAAATGGATAACCATTGTCGGGGCTGAACAGAACAATCTTAAGAAGCTGGATGCAAGTTTTCCTCTTGGTCTCTTCACCTGCGTAACAGGTGTTTCAGGGAGCGGGAAGTCATCTCTTGTGGCACAGACCCTCTACCCTGCCCTGGCAAGGGTACTGCACAGGTCTGATGACAGACCGGGCAGACACAAGCGGATCAACGGTTTGAATCACATAAACAAGGTTATAAATATTACCCAGTCCCCAATAGGCCGGACACCTCGCTCAAACCCGGCTACATATGTGCAGCTTATGGGGCATATAAGGGATCTCTTTGCCCAGCTTCCCGATTCAAAGGCAAGGGGATATCAGCCCGGCCGTTTCAGCTTTAATGTAAAGGGCGGGCGGTGCGAGTCATGCCAGGGCCATGGCAAAAAGAGGGTTGAGATGCATTTTCTTGCGGATGTGTGGGTAACATGCAATATCTGCAAAGGCTCACGGTTTAACAAGGAGACCCTGCAGGTGCACTACAAGGGAAAGAATATCGCAGATGTACTGGACATGGACGTTGATGAGGCCCTGAAATTTTTTGAAAACATCCCTAAGATCAGAAGCATAATCCGGACACTTTCGGATGTGGGGCTTGGTTACGTAAAGCTGGGGCAGAGCGCCCTGACATTATCCGGTGGTGAAGCACAGAGGATAAAGCTTGCAAAGGAACTGGCAAGGGTTGCAACAGGTGATACAGTATATATCCTGGATGAACCCACAACAGGGCTGCACTTTGCCGACATCCAGAAACTGCTTGATGTTCTTCATACACTCACAGATGCAGGCAACACCATTATTGTAATAGAGCATAACCTTGATGTTATAAAAACAGCGGACTGGATAATAGACCTTGGCCCTGAAGGGGGCGATGAAGGGGGTTATATTGTAGCCCAGGGGACGCCCGAGGAGGTGGCAAAGGTTGAAAAGAGCCATACAGGGAAATTTTTAAAGGGGATACTTGCAAAAAATTGATCATATACGATTCATTTAACAGGGTGAAGCTTTTAACCTTCGGCTCTCCTGCTTTCCCCTTACATTTCGATCCCAATAGTCTTTTAAAAAAAACCCTATAACCTTTTAGTCTTTTCCTTTAAAAGAAAATTATCTAAATTTTTTTCAGTAATTTCCGTTTAAAAAATTGCATTACCATATATAACCCTGGGTTCCGGTGCTGTCCATTTCTTTAAAAATATATCCGAACCTCATCGTGCACAGGTTTTGATTTTTAAGGATTATGTTATTACTCTCTTATAGTGTCAAAGATTGTAATCCTTAAAAATCAAAACCCAGTGAGCACAGTCAGTAATTACCAGCGGATATATTTTTAAAGAAATGGACAGCACCTCCCTTCGTAAATATAAAAAAATTACTTTATTCCCTGCCTGATTTTCACCAGGCAGGCAAGGAGGTGGTTTTTCAGGATGAGATCGCTTATATCTTGCTCTAAAGTTTGTAATGTTTTAACTTAAAAGATCAATTGTAGTTACAAATTCACTCCAGGATGTCTGTCTGATCTTATCTGGTTCCTACGGTCACCGTGGCAACCTCTTCTTTTAACGCTCTGCGTCAAAAATGTCAGAAGAGCAACATATGACAAGAAGAAAAGATAAATGCAGAACGCAGAGGATATATTGATAAACCTGAACATTGGCGTTATTCAAGCGACAGGAATTTTATAGGAAATAAAGGACTCATTGATGTTTGTACAAAGTGGTAGCAGGACGCGGAGCGTCGAATACTGCATTCCCACGGTGACCGTGGGAACGAGAAAATACCATAACGTTTTGCGTGCCTATAAATTCACCCTCCATCTCAGGTGGCCCATCCTCCAGGAGCATTTCAATTACTTCTTTTAAATTATGATTCAGTTCATCCAGAGTTTCACCCTGTGAATGAGCACCAGGGAACCCAGGAACAAAACCAACATAAAGACCAGTTTCGTTACATCTTTCTATAACGGCGGTGAATGTTGCCATTTGTCTCTCCATAAGCAAGGAAATTAGTATAAAGTATGCACGGATATTACCATAATCCTTATATGTAACAAAACATAAATTTATATAGCAAAAAGATTAAACCAAAGTATAGCCCAATAAAAATTGCGAATCCAGTTTTCCTGATAGTCTAAAAACCTCCAGTGCTATCTGATCGTTGAAAAACCCCTTGCTTTTCAAGCCTATAAGCCTTAAAAATAAGCAACAAAAGCCATTCAGTTTCCTCTTTTGAGAGGAAAAACCCGGTTTCTTTAAGAATATTCAGTTTTAAGTATTTAGCTGTTTGATATTGTGCATTTGTACGGCTTTCGGATTTATTAACAAAAATCTAAAAAGAGGTAACAAATGAAAAAAATATTCATCCTGCTTTCAATTATGTTTCTCACAAGCTGTGCCACACAGGACGCATTTAATGTTGAAAAGGCAAACACCTATTTGATGTCTCATAAAGAGAGACCTTCTCATATCAAAGAGGCCCTCTCTGCGGGAAGACTAGCTCAGGGGA
Source organism: uncultured Desulfatiglans sp. (assembly GCA_964610475.1). Taxonomy (GTDB): domain Bacteria; phylum Desulfobacterota; class DSM-4660; order Desulfatiglandales; family HGW-15; genus JAAZBV01. Next base: position 640 of record CAZSZQ010000313.1, on the reverse strand, counting down.
TGAATGAAGAAGAGGTCAAAATATGCTGGGGTAAACCTGACAGAATCGAAAAGAGATCCATGCCGAACCATGAAATAATACCTGAATCTTGCACCGGATGTCGTAGTGAGGCGTAGAAAGCCATGTGTTTAAAGGGAAGTTGGAGGAATTTTAATCCGCAAGCATATTACCCATATGGTGAGGATTAAAATTTTGAAACAACCTTTAAACACATGGCGCTTCAAGCCGTAATAGATATTTGGTGCAAGATTCAGGTAAGAATCTGGTTTTATCCAGAGTATAGACAGGTCGGATATGGCCTTAGAGGAAGAAGTATAATGCGGAAAACTCTTTCAAAGGAAGTAACCTTCAGGGATGGAAAAGTAATAAGGTGGAGAGAAATTAATCCTCCTTCTTAGGCTTTTTCCTCTGGTTCCCACGGTCACCGTGGGAACCCATCCACTTAACGTTCTGCTTTAAAAGCCTCGGTTGAGAGACATATTACAGGAAGCAGAACGAAAATCCGGCACACAGAATATACTTTTATGAACAGGAAAACAGGGAAATATTCAAACTCAAAGACAGCATCAAATCATGGGTGCCTGATCTACACAATTGCCAGATATATACTTGAGGATATGCGTGCCTGCAGACACATTTT
>CAZSZQ010000312.1:0-3379 GCA_964610475.1 uncultured Desulfatiglans sp. | reverse complement strand
GCGGCATGAAGGGGCCTGAAGGCTTTGATGTGCTTGAAAAACTGGCCGATGTTATCAGGGCATCTGTTGGTGCATCACGTTCAGCAGTTGACGCCGGCTGGAGGACCCAGAATGATCAGGTAGGACAGACAGGAAAGGTTGTTTCCCCTAACCTTTACATTGCCTGCGGTATATCAGGGGCAATCCAGCACCTGGCTGGCATGTCAACATCAAAATATGTTGTTGCTATAAATAAAGACCCTGAGGCCCCGATTTTTCAGAAGGCGGATTATGGCATTGTAGATGATCTTTTTAATGTAGTGCCTGCGCTGACAGAAGAAATAAAGAAAGTGATATAAATTGTTCATAAATGATAAACCGGGGAATTAAACTCCCCGGTTTTTTTATTTGACAAAAGAAAAGATTTGGATAAATTAGGGAATTCATTGGCGATGTAGCTCAGATGGTCAGAGCATACGGCTCATATCCGTAGGGTCACTGGTTCAACTCCAGTCATCGCCACTAAAAAGTCAAAGGGTATTGACAATCTTGAAATCCGGGTTATTTTCACGGAGTGAAATTTATCAAGAGAATTTAGTAATGACCTGTTTGGCATTTAAGGATGACAGTATCGATACCATCAGCGAGGCCCTTTTTGTTGCTGAGGACAAGATCGGTGATTATTACAAGTTTTCATCAGGGCAATGGAAGAGATACCAGTACGATGTGAAGACTCTCGCTTCCCTTGAAGAAAATGAAATAACCTCCTTTGCTTTCGCCTTGCTGAATAAACGCTCAAGGGTCATAGAAGGTTTTGATTCAAGCACGAAAAAGCGTGATTTCTACTTTATATGCCTCCAGGATCATCACATATTAAATGCCCTTAAAAGAGATAAATACCTGACCTTGCTGCCACTCCTTGTTTATATTTTTACACATGAACTGGTGCATATTGTCAGGTTTTGTAATTTTTTTCAGAGATATGAGATAACAGGGAAAAACAGGGAGTATGAAGAATCGCTGGTGCATGAGATAACCTTCAAAATACTTAAAAAGAGTTCTTTAAAAAATATGGACTATATACTTGATTCATACAAACAACACAGGCCGTGTGAACTGGCTGTATAATTTTATATAAGAGGTGACCTTAATATGCCTTTCTACGAATACGCATGTACAAAATGCAACCATCATACAGAAGTATTACAGAAGATAACTGATCCGCCAATCACAAAATGTGAAAAATGCAAAGGTAAAATGAAAAAACTGATATCCCACAGCTCTTTTCATTTAAAGGGTTCAGGGTGGTATGTAACCGATTATGCTTCAAAATCAGGCGGATATGACGGAAAAACCGGCTCAGGTGATACCGGGAACGATAAAGGAACCGGCACTGAACCAGCCAAAGAGGCTAAAAGCAGCAACACAGATTCAACCTCAACAAAGACAGAGGCAAAGAGTGCAAAGGCAAATAAATAATCTGCACCAATATTAACGGCCAAAGGCCCCTTAAAATGCGGGAAATATGAAACATCTAAATACCGGCAAGGAACAGGACAAACTGATAAACCGGCTGGAAAGACAGGAAAAAAAACAGTCCATCCAGAGGGACAGGTTTCTTAAATTCAAACTGAATGAAATTCATTCCAGCCTGACCCAGGAACTGCTGATGCAGAAGATAATTGAGACGGATAATACAGGCGCTTTTTCGGAGCTTTTACTTAAGGGTTTGAAAAAACTCCTTAAAACCAATGAGTTTGATTATAAATATTTTATTGCACCCATCAGGGGTCTGGTTCCCCGCCCCAATCCCATATCTTTATATATGACCCAGTATATACTGGAAGATGTATTGAACGATCCATGTGTTATGGATGTTTTTGGCACCGATGTAGAAATTTACAAGGCGGTAAACAAGGTTGTTTCGAATATAAATCTCAAATTTGAAAGGGCTGAAGAGAAGATCATTCAGCAGCTTTCTAACAACAAATCCCTTACTCCCGGGTCAAGGGAATATGATATTGCCCTTGAACAGCTCGTTCACAAGACAATGGGAGACCCCCAGAGTGGAAGCATCCCTCAATAACTCAAATTGCTATACTATAACTGATATAACCCCTTTGACAAAAGGGGTTGCTGTTTTTAGGAGTAATCAATGTACAAAAAAATCGCTTTTTTATTCCCAGGACAGAATTCACAGATAACAGGCATGGGCAAGGATCTTGCCGATGAATTTTCCGAGGTAAGAGAAATATTCAGGCAGCTTGATGAGATATGTGAAAAACCCATGTCAAAACTATGTTTTGAAGGCCCTGATGAAGAGCTTATTCTTACTGTAAATCAGCAGCCTGCCATTACCGCCGTAAACCTTGCCTGCTTAAAGGTCTTGAACATGAAAGGCATCATGGCATCTGTATCTGCAGGCCACAGTCTCGGTGAATTTCCTGCCCTTGTATCAGCCGGTGTGCTTACAGCATATGATGCCTTAAGGATAGTTAAAAAACGCGGCGAGCTCATGTACAGGGAGTCACTCCTTCACCCCGGGGGTATGGCGGCGGTTATGAAGCTTTCAATCGAAAAGGTCACCGAAATAGTGGAAAAATCAAAGCAGAAGGGGGTGCTTGCAGTGGCAAATCACAATTCAGCGGAGCAGATTGTAATTACCGGTGAATCTGCGCCCATGGAATATGCACTCTCTCTTGTAAAGGAAGAAAAGGGCAAGGCGGTGCCCCTCAAGGTAAGCGGGGCATGGCACTGCGCTCTTATGAAGGGAGCTGTGAACGAATTCAGGGAGTTTATGGAGGGGATCAGTTTTAAAAAACCCTCAGCGACTATCCTGTTCAATGCAACCGCCGGGTTTGAGAATGACCCGGAAAAGATAAAGGACATCATGGCCAATCAGTTAACAAGCCCCGTAAGATGGTATGATATTATCCTGCGAATGATTGAAGAAAAAGTGGATGCCATGATTGATGTTGGCCCCCAGAAACAGATGATGGGGCTCGCCGGGAGGATAGTGCCAAAAGAGAGCAATATTGCACTCATGAGTGTTGAGGGCGTTCAAAGCCTGAATGAATTTATAAGTTTGAACGGGTGATTTCATTTGTTTTTGGCTTTTTGAAGAAACAGGAAAAAGCCCCGGATTCCACGGTCGGACTTCACACAACAGCACTCCCTGAGAAGCGGACCGCGAAATGACTGAATAGATCCATTTGTTGTCATGCCTCGACTTGATCGTTGTATCCGGTTGTCGGGATTTTTCTCCCTGCCAGCGTTATTTGACTCGCATTACACGGATCCGCTTGTTACCATCTGGCTCTAAAAGAAAGAATGAACCCAAAATGCCGCGGGTAATAACTACCTGCCGCTCCGAGTTATTGAAGCTGAAAAGGGCGATATC
>CAZSZQ010000311.1:0-3379 GCA_964610475.1 uncultured Desulfatiglans sp. | reverse complement strand
CAACGATTTCTACTGCAAAATCTGGGTTTAAAGTGTGTTGTCAAAAAATCATACAAGATATTAGTCTGTGATTATAATCGGTTTCCCAAGGGATATAATATTTGTATCCCAGATGCATCCGCCAGCGCAATTCCAGCCATAATACCAGAGATAGGTCTGACTCCTTGAACGGGAGTATGGGGTAATTATGATTCCACTGTATTCCTTTGCAACATCTCCCCACATGATGTAACTAACAAACTGCCCAAGTACATCCCGGAACAGATCCTTCCCGTATTGCGCTGCAAAGTTATCAAGCTCTTCAGGGGTTTGCAGGGGTTCTATATTACCTGAAAAATCATGCCCGTACTTTTGTGTAAATACATCGATGTCATCAGCATTCTTAAGAAAAAGTATCCGTGATGTGTCGAGTATGGTCACTTTATGGCGAAAACGAAAGGCCCCGGTGCGGAACTGCACGGCCTCGCACCATTGTTTCCAGCCCCCGTTAACATCAAACCACAGGCCATTGGGTTTTGGATGCCCCGACTGTTGGTAGGTCATCACGCGTAATGTTACAGGCTCTGATGCCCAGTGATAATAGGTCATGCTGCTTTGTACCGGAGCAGGTGAATAACCTGCCCCGGATTCTCCTTACCGGCTGTTTTATTATATTTAATGGGGATCAAAAGTGCCTGTTTCAGTTAACCCTTCCCAGGTGATACCGGGTCCATGACCCTCGCGTCAATAAATATGATAGGTTTGCCGACACGTTTTATAACGAGCGGGCAGTGAGGTGTGCCCTTTGGGATAAAGAAATAGCAGGAATAGTTAATTTTTCTAACAGTGTCACCGAGCAGCATCTCTGCATCAGCATCAAATTCGAGAAAATTTTTGCCATCGCCACCGATAAGGAATATCCACTGGTCATGCTCTTCATGGGAATGGGTGCTTCCACCAAGCGTATCGGGTGCTGTAATATAGGCAAACCCTATGGCAAGCCTTGAACTGGGTATATCACCTGAGCCCCATGCGGTGATCATGGGAGAGGTGATGGTTTTGTGTATTGACTTCCAGGGTTTGAATTCAACCACATTTGGTTCCCTAACCACATTCGCCAGTTTGGTCATGTCCATCTTTTTGTAATAATCCGGCTGCTGTGCACTGGCTATACTCGCGGTCAATGTGGAGAGGACACTCGCAAAGGCAATTCCTGCTGCCCCTGCTGATACATTCTGGATAAAATCCCTTCGGTTAATTTCATTCTTCTCGGTCATTGGCTCCTCCATTTTGATAAATTGTTATATGTAACCCGTTAAAACGGGCAAAACCCAACTCATTTGAAAGCCCTGATCTTTTAAGGTTTATATATAAAATATCTACCACTTTTTTTTAACTTATTCCAGAAAAGTATATAAGTATATTATGACCCTACCCATGTGTCATTAATTACCTGAAAAATAGATGACCAAAATAAACCAAAGTAATTTGCCCATATAGAGGATAAAGGCTCAAGGAAAGGCGAAAGAACATAACAGCCTTCCCTGCTTTTCAGTGTTCAATTGATATTTTGAGTTATATCATTTCATTATGTTTTGTATTTTTCCCCGGTTACCGGATGATCGTAATGGAATGGGGGTATATATACTGAGGGAAAATCATCGTAGACCTCAGTGGGCGGAATATCCGGCGGAAAATCCGGGTTCACTCTGGGCATCAGGCTTTCATATTCCCGCGACCAGCCTTTGTCAAATGGGGTTAAATAGGTACAATACCAATGAAGGGATTTAATTTTCCAAACCCCGTTTTCTTTGATGTATTCATTCTCAAAGGTACCTTCTCCCCAAAAGGCCTTTTCATGCAGCTTACCGACCTGAATGAACGCCCGCCAGCGGCCTTTAGCTGTTCTGCAGTCCGGGTAAACATGAATAATCGGTTGCAGATTCATATGGTTAGAAACCATACCATGATGAATGCCGTCTTTTAAGTCCGGCATTGTTTCCAGAATTTTACGAATACGTTCCTTGCCTGTATATACCCCTCGCTGGGCCAACTCAAGAGAACCATCTTCAGCGAAACAATCCGCAACCTGCTCCCAGAGTGCCTTGTCAACATAATAACCATACGCTCTCTGAAGGTTTTTTATCTGGTGAATATCTTCCTGTTCCTGAAGTCTTCTCTCCAATTCATCAATTCTATCCGTTAGTTGTTTAATTAGATTAATATCCGGCATAACTTCTCCTGTTTGTTTTATCAACTACTCCCCCCATCCATCCGGCGGCTCGGTTCCGCCCTTGATTTCGCGGGTAAGATACATCCACTTGCCGTCTTTTTTAACGAAAGTGGAGTACTCCCGACCCTGAGCTTTTAGCTCTATCGCACCCCTTTCTTTTTGCATCACATTCTCGGTCCATACAAGTTTCGCCCTGGCGGTATCACCTTTCACCGTAATGAGTAAATTACTGATAAGACTATTGAATGAAAAATTCCTGGGCGCTTCACTCTCCGGAAATGTATAAGCCTTAGTAATGGCCTCTCTACCCTTAAAACTCTGACCGATCAGAATCAGTTCTCCATTCTCCACATAAAAGTTTGCAAAACTTTCAGGCGTTCCACCGAAGTTATAGTAATAGCGGGTAATTAAATCCTGTACCTTCTGGCGATCGATCAAGGTTTCAGGAGTTATTTCTTCTGCCTGAGCAATAGAGCTGCAAAATAATGCAAGGCAAATCAGGCCAGGCCAAATTTTGAATCGGTTTGTTAATTTATTCATTGTTTTCTTTCCTCCTTTGAATATCTGTTTACATTGTTGTCCATAAAATTCCGGTTCAGTAAATGCACTGAATTTTGTTTACTCAGCTATATTTTCCCGGTCCGGTGGCAAAATGAAAAATGGGTTTGTCCGCCCTCCGGACAATTAACGGGCAGTGTTCCACCTCCTTTGGTGCGAAGATCATACAGCTTTTCGTAAGGATGTATTGCTCACCGCCTAACCAGAATTCGATTTCCCCACACAAATCTTTTGGGTTGTCCGCGTCCGTTCCAAAAAACGCAACCACTTCATCAAAAGGATGGGTATGACTTTCTCCAACAAATTCCGTTGGTGTGGATTGTGGCCAATACCACGAGCTGGTCACAAAAAAACTTCCGTTAATCACATCTTCGTCCAACCTGATCATACGAGTAACAGCGTCGTCCATATTTTTTTCCCTGTCTTCATTACCATAAAACCTGGGACGATCAGGTTCCGGTCTAAAATCGGTTATAATGTTCTTTTCGTATTTTCCAGCCACATTACCTCCTTACAGAATAACTCACGGCGCTTTACAGGTTAATTACCAATTGGTTTAAACAACACAGAGAAGACCACCATCGTGCGCGTAAATGCATCCGGTTATCT
>CAZSZQ010000310.1:0-3402 GCA_964610475.1 uncultured Desulfatiglans sp. | reverse complement strand
TTATCAATGTTTGCTAACAAGACATTAGGAAAGGAGAAAAAATGTCTCACATAATCCCGTTTTCAGAAGATGAATTAAAGGTTGTAGGTGAAATACCGGGTTTTAGGCCCGGAATGCCAGGCACGCCGGTATATAATTTTCCGATAACCCCTAGGGAGGCATATATAGGATTAATAAAAAAAGAACCGGTCTGGCAGATCACGAATATTGAGTCGACCATGTTCTGCCCGAACATATACCCCGATAACGTGGCTCGGGGATTTATGATTGAGGCAAGTCAATTACCTCGTGAACAATTCGGCGGCAGGGACATGTTTGGCATTGAATGGCAATACGTGGATACTGCCGGTGGTTCCATGGTAAAACCAGGTAAACCTTTTCTTAAAGACGCAAATGAATGGGAAGAAAAACTTGTATGGCCTGACGTCGAAACTTGGGACTGGGAAGGCTCTGCAAAGTCCAATAAAAAATATCTAAGCCGGGGCACTGCGATTATGCCCTGGATTATGAACGGCTATTATGAGCGGCTTATTTCATTTATGGATTTTGACAATGCGGTAATGGCCCTGATAGATGAGGATCAGCAGAGCGCTGTAAAGGCCCTGTTTGAGAAGCTTACTGATCTGTATATCAGGATTGTTGATAAATTTATAGAGCATTTTAATGCAGACGGATTTACCGTGCATGATGACTGGGGTTCGCAGAGGGCGCCATTTTTTTCTCCAAAGACTACGAGAGAAATGATAGTGCCCGCAATGAGGCGGCTTACTGACTACATCCATGAAAGGGGTAAGTTCGCTGATCTGCATAGCTGCGGACATCTTGAGCTGCAGGTTCCCTCAATCATTGCTGCGGGCTGGGACACCTGGTGGCCTCAGGCAATGAATGACACCCATATGCTTTATGAGAAATACGGGGATAAGATTGTTATAGGTGTAATTCCCGACCCATATCCGCCCGATGCAACGGAGGAACAGCAGAGGGCGGAGGCTGCAAAGTTTGTTAAAAAGTTCTGCAACCCTGACAAACCCGCACACATCAGTCTTTATGGAATGGCAGCACTGACACCGGTCTACAGAGAAGAGCTATACAGACTATCAAGAATAAAATTTTCATAATATTAAACAGAAGAAGGAGGGCATAACCCACGGGCCGGTGATAAAGGTTACTCTTATTAGTGTTTATGAATAAAGTAGTTGGATTAAGCGAAACAACCCAACTACTTTATTCTATCCGTTAATTTAAAGCCATACTTATATATATGTCTACCACCAGCGTATGGGTTTTTTGAAGCCAATTTTTTTCATTGCCTTTTTATTTGGCCGATTAGTTTTTATAATTGTGAAATTCTTTCCACTCTTTTTTACTTCAAGGTATATTTCTTCATCCGACATAACGATATTCCCGCCATCCGGGGCAGAACCTAACAGTTCTATTGTCACCTTTGCCTGAATAACATCTCTATTTTTAAGGCCGGAAAAATCAGGAGACTCACCTTTACCACTGGTAGTAAATATTAGCTTTTTGTCATGTTTTTGTTTAGATATTATTAAATTGTTTACATCAAGGTCAAAGTATGAAGGTTGAATCAAGAGTTCATTATCATATAATTTCAATACCTCCTCGTCCGTAACGGGCCTATTGTAAATCCGGACTTCATCTATTGTCCCTTCAAATTCCCTGGAGTCTTCTTCGTTATCACTTCTGCGGCCTATCTCCAGTGGATTTTCATTTGAAGCAGTATCTTTAAGGATACCTGTATCAGCTCCGTAATATACACCATCAACATATAATTCTATTGTAACCGATCCGTTATCCGCGCCGGTCCTTACCGCTACCACATGGTGCCATTCACCATCATTGAAAGAGTCTGCAGTGCTCACAGAGATACCTTTGGATTCGCTGTCACGAATGGTGACCCAGACATTCTTTTCTGAAACACCTATATGGATCGGGGCTTTTGGGAATGATTCCTGGTCCACCAGCATATCGAGAGTGCCTGAAGTTGATTTGAACCACACAGATGCAGTATATGAGATGCTGAAGTAGTCATAAATAGGGATTGATATATAGTCATCGACTCCATCAAAATTCATTGCCCCGCCGGTTATTCCTTCACCGGTCCAGGTTGCACCATATACAGTGCCATTATACCCATTACCCGTATCATCATATCCCGGATTATCCTGATTATTAAAACTCCAGTATGCAACAAGACCTGAATCAAGGCCATCAAATGCTTCGGCTGAAGTAAGACTGAATAAACAACTCATAACCAGTAGAAAAATAGTAAATATTCGTATTTTTTTAATCATAGTCCCCTCCCTATTTAACAGGTTAATTATCTGAAATTACCTTCCGGCAATATTAAAAGGTTTTAAAAAATGACCTCGTCAGGAACAGAATTTCCTGCAGTTAAAGTGAATTTTAAAAAATAGCAAAATATATGCCAGATCACAGGATTATTTTTATTCCTTTAAGATTTCAAGCTGTTACGCCTGCGTATAAAACCAGATCTATTAATATGTATTATTTTTCCAGATTAATGGGTAATTTATTGCCATTTTTTAGTAGTTATTTACATACCGCAGTATGGTTTTTTAAAGGACTGCCTCTTGAGTCGGTAAAGAAGGTCGGGTTAATAACCCAACCTGACTTCAGCAAATACTCAAAAACTGAATAAGCCTAAAATATAAACAAAGGGAAGCTAAACAGCCTCTCTTAATATTTGATATCTGTCATTCCCGGCTGTTCCGCCGTGGCGCAAGAGCTATGGAAGCCAAGCCGTGGAATCCCTTTTTTTCTTCTTTAAAATACCCTCAACTTTTTAAGGCCTTTCAAAAGGAAACATCTTCCGTATTTTTTTTCTTAACTTATGTCAGTAAATCATATAAGCATAGACATCCTTATCCCCACCCAATTTTATTTTGTGTTCAACTGATCTGCAAGCTTATCACCATCCACAATTATGATGTTCGAAATACCATATATTTCACGATCGGGCATTTTAGTATTCAAAGTCACAAGTCGAAAGGGGGCCTCTTTCTCTGAAAGGGGTTTATCTTCCTTGTCCCATACCAGATAGACATCTGCTGGTCCTAACTGCGGTATCAGCTCTGCAAGAGAGAAATAGACACGAAATTTATCTCTGGCCTCCAGGATAACAAGAAAAGACATATCATAATGCATCTGATCTTTGTGAAATTTTGTTACAGTTTCCAACCTTGGCTCCGCCGCCTTGATTACCGATAACAGGGGAATTCCATTCCCGGTTTTTTTCTTCCATGATGAAAAGGGATCTGTAAATTCAACTTTCCTTACCTGGTCAGCGAACTGTTTCCTCAACTGTTCAGGAGACCATTGACCGGGCTTTTTTACATCTCCCCTGATTGACATCGTCAT
>CAZSZQ010000309.1:0-3449 GCA_964610475.1 uncultured Desulfatiglans sp. | reverse complement strand
GACCTTTGCCAGATATTGCCGGAAACATTCAGATTGTTGTGTTTTATATATCGCAGGTATTCAACCGTACACCTGGATTTGAACGAACAAATTATATCAGACACTGTAGGGGCGGGCCTTGCGTCCGCCCGCATTGACGATGCGTCCGCCCGCATTGACGATATGTCCACGCATGTATTTTGCATATCCTCCCGTATCACGGCTAATGTATCCATCTGCGTTTTTTCAAATTCGTCTCTATTCTTATTAATTATCAATATACCATGTATATGATTAGGCATAATTACATATTCATCCAATTTTACATGATCATAATAATCTGGAATATTGTTCCATTGTTGTTTAATGATTTTACCGAGAGGGGATAGTTCAACAGAGACATCTGTGAAATCATTGTAATTCAGGGCTGAGACATGGCACGGTTTACGGGCGGACGCAAGGCCCGCCCCTACGGGCGTTTTGTATCTGCTAAAAATGTTTTGCCGGTTTATGGAACAAACTGTTACAAAATAATATCCGCTTTCAGAATAATCATAATCTGCCAATCTGATTTGTTTACGGGTTTTATATTCCATAATTTTACTGTTGAAATATTTATTCTGCTTTTTCTTCAGCCTTTGCAAAAATAAGCCGCTGCTCCATTAAAGGATCAAACTCAACCCTGCTTACTGTATCAAATATCATCACGGGACGCTTTGCCGTATCATATGGATCCCAGAGCGGAAGGCCGCTCTTTGGCGTATTAGGATCGCCTGTTGCAGCAAAGGTAATCCAGACCTCGCTCATTTTGTCTGCCATCTTCTGTGCTTCTTCACCTCCTCCAGTGAGCCCGATACCTCCCTCATTAACATTGTCAAACACGAAGGGCATTTCAAGTCCATGGGGGGATATGAGCTTTCCCCCCAGCACAGGTGTTTCCCAGTCAAGGCGGTAAAGATAAGCCGGAGCCTTGCCTGAGGCCATCTTTCGTTCTGCAATGGTGACAGAGCCTGAGCCCATCCCTGAATAGCTTGCGATATGAAAGTAGATGGATGATGGCGACATATCAGGGTAGCTTTTCCGGTAAAGCCCTATGAGCTTTTCTGTATCCGTGCCTGCAATCATCTCTACCCTTTTCCTTAAACCCTCTTCATCCAGCGCCCAGAGATCATCCTGGCCAAGGGAGAATGCAGTTGATTCCGTTTTATTCCAGCCCACCATGATGGGCACATTTTCAGATATGGCAGGGGCCTCAGGAGAAAATGGATGAGAAGGTAAAATAACAGGGTCAAGTACCGGGCCGAAACCACCGCCACCCTGACCGGCAAGTTTTGCAGTGGCTGCAAAATAGGCAGTAAGTATCTTTTCTGTAGATAACGCGTGTATCTCAGCAAATGTCTCCCGTGTGAGTCCAAGCTCAAGAAGAAGCGCCTCTGCCGCCTTTGTTGCGGGCTCCTTCTCCTCTGCCGTGATTCCGGGGCCGCTCTCTATAACAGCAGAATGAAACAGCCCCTTAGCTGCCGGGCTTGCAAGCAGCATGCAGACCTTTGCACCTCCACCCGATTCCCCAAAAATCATTACCCGTTTAGGGTCTCCGCCAAACTTTTCGATGTTATCCTTTACCCATTTAAGGGCCAGGATAATATCGAGTTGCCCGGCGTTCCCTGAGTGCGCATACTCCTCCCCTGCGATATCCCCCAAATGGGTATACCCGAAAACGTTTAATCTATGATTTATGCCAACCATAACAGCGCCTCTTCGGGCAAGGTTTGTGCCGTCATAGAGCAGGTCAGAGGAAGAACCCATGGAAAATCCGCCGCCATGGAGCCAGACCATTACAGGCCGCTTTTCTTTTGAGTCAAGTGACCCTGTCCATATATTCAGGAAAAGGCAGTCTTCACTTTCAGGAGTGGGTACACGGAAGCCGTCAGATGCCCACAGTATCTTACCTATCTCTGTATCCAGTGATAAAGGACTCTGTGCAGCAGGATTGGTCTGGGGCGCCCGGTATCCGTAGGAAGAGGCATCATGTATTTCTGTCCATGGTGAAGGAGGCTTTGGCGGCTTAAAGCGGTTCTCTCCGCCTGTGGAGGCGCCATACCGGACACCGCGAAAGGTATATACACCTTTATTAACATAACCCCGTACAGGCCCGTACTTGGTGTTGACCAGGGGTTCCGGTAATGGAGTCTTTTTTTCCTGTACAGGCTGGCATGCTGGCGTTAATCCGACTGAAAATCCTGCTGCTCCAAAGGCCATGGTACGCAGGATAGTGCGGCGGTCTACAGGCTGCTTAAGTATTGAGTTACTGAAAGAATCATTTACTCTTTTCATCTGAAGCCTCCTTGAGCTATTTCTAAACGGCATATTATCAGTTTAACCCGTTTTTATATTATAACAGCGGAAAAACGGGATTGTAACATTCGTTATTGGTCTATATCATCTTTTTTATTTCCAAAATATCCAAAATCAAAATAGGGTCTTTGGTATTTTTCGTTATTCATAATAACTTTAAATATTTATCATGGTGGTAGAGACAATACCTGACTTGTCTCTATAATTAATGATGTTATGCATCATTAAAACTACCCGCGGAGGACACAGAGATCAAAGAGCTTTTAAGTTTTTTCCCGTGCCCTCTGTGGTGAAAAAATACATTGTTAATTATCGCCTCTGCATTCAAAGTTTTCCGCATTATTGTTATCCCCTGTACCCTTGTAATAGGGAAATTTTGGATACGGGCAGAGGGGCCTGCTTATGCCCGGCAAATTCCTGCCTGTTGCTATAACCCTGTCAGGGGCAATGCCCTTTTCCACCCAGTCTGTAATCGCACTCAGCATATCAAATGAATCAACGGTCTTTTCTCCCCCGCTGCAATGACATATGCCCGGCACCAGAAAAAGCCTGCTCCAGTCATATACCTTTTCCGCACCACCATTATCTCTTATTAATCTGTTGTAGTAATCAACCGTATCAAGGGCAGAAAACCAGGGATCACTCATCCCGTGGTAAAATATCAGCTTACCCCCGTGGCCTGAAAAGGTGGTGAGGTTTGTCCATAAAAATGTATCACCGGCTGCTGCAACACCATCAGACTTCTCTATGTATTCCCTGTCTATATCCATCTTTGTCTCTTTTGAAGGAGGCCCAAGGATGCCGTTCGTCATTACTAGAAGTCCGGGGATACCAACCTTTGTATTTAAACCGGTATCAATGGCGAATGGGGAATAGACCCTCATTCCGCCGGATGTAACAGGGCCAGCGAGCCCCTGTTTAACAGCCCTTACCTGTTTTTCTGTCAGGCAGTCATCCACCTTTTCACCCTTACAAGTCAGTTCCTCAGGATTAAAGTCGCAACCATTAACGTTAAAAACCATTCCGTCCTTAACCCCGTCCTTCATATCGCAGGCATTAAGGAATGAATCAATCAGTATCTGGCTGTCCTTTTCAGGGAGACCTCCTCCGGTTAC
>CAZSZQ010000308.1:0-3480 GCA_964610475.1 uncultured Desulfatiglans sp. | reverse complement strand
GCCTCCAGCATCGCAGGATAGGCAGCCTCTCCATTATACAGTATATCGATCCTGTTTCCGGAAGTAAGAGGTATGCCGGTCACTGAATCTACAATATTTACTATCTCGGTGTATTCATGAGGCAGTACCGGGTTAGAAACAGGAATCGCAACGTGTGTTTTAACAGGTTCAAAGCCAATAAACCCTCTGAATGGTGTTTTGCCTGTAAGTTTTCTTGCGCTGGTCCTAATCCTGTTGACTCCGAAAAGAAGGTATAAAATACAACCCGCGACTGGAAAGATCAAAATGACGGCCAGCCATCCGAGTGATGCCCTTGGATCGCGTTTGTAGAGTAAAGCATGCAAGGCAGCCAAAATAGTAATAATTATGTCTGCCAGCAGAAGGATATAGTGATAATATTTTATCGAATTTAAGATTATATCCATTTAGAAAGAATAACTGTCTATGGGTTTAGAATTGAAGTTTTATCAACGGCAGTGTATACGTAATTTTAATTAATTACAAGCAATATGAAACTGATCCCCCAGGGATAAGACAGGAAAATTATGAGACTGAAAACAGATAGAAAAAAGGTTGAAGTGGATGCTGAAAATACTGCTCAGGCATTTCTTGAGCTTTTGAGTTTAAGAGGGGTGGACTGTTTTTTTGGAAATGCAGGGACTGATTTTGCCAGTATTGTTGATGCCTTTTCAAAGAGAAAAAAAGAAGGGAAACTTGCACCAAGACCAGTCACAGTTCCCCACGAAATACCGCTTATAAGCATGGCGCACGGGTACTATCTTGTAACAGGCAGGATTCAGGCTGCAATGGTACATGTTGGAGTGGGAACGGCAAATGCGTTAGGCGCAATAATGGGCGCACAGAGGTCAAGAATTCCCTTGCTCTTTTTTGCAGGCAGAACACCTGTTACTGAAACCGGCGATCCTGCATCCCGCTCCTACTTTGTACACTGGGCGCAGGAGTGTTTTGACCAGGCAGCGATGGTAAGAGAATTTGTAAACTGGGATTACGAGCTGAGATACCCGTCACAGCTTGAAGAGGTTATTGACAGGGCGTTTGTTATGGCCCTTTCAGAACCAGGCGGCCCGGTATATCTGACACTGCCAAGAGAGGTCCTCTATTCAGGTTATGATGGGAAGGCATTCAACAGCAAGCTTCAATATGACCTGCCTTCATTTCATCCGGATCCCGAAAAAATATCAAGGGTGGCAGGGCTGATTGCCGGTGCGGAAAATCCTCTTATAATAACCTCATCAGCAGGCCGAAAACCTGATGTTGTTAAACTCCTTACTGAACTTGCCGAAAAGTGGGGCATAGGCGTTGTATCCTTTAATCCTGAATATATGAACTTTCCGGCCGGTCACTACTGTCATCAGGGATTTACGCCTGACCCTCTCCTGTCAGATGCTGATCTTATTATTGTGATCGATAGTGATGTCCCATGGTATCCTTCTGTAAAAAAACCCGCTGATTCAGCTGCAATAGTTAATATCGGCATTGACCCTCTTTACAGCAGATATCCCATTCGAAGTTTTATATCCGATATTACAATAAACAGTGATACATCACTGGCTCTGAAAAGCCTTATAAAGGAATTATCAGGATCACATAAATTTGACGGCAGGGCACTTGATAAAAGGAGAGATAATTTAAAGGCAAGGCATGAGAGGTTGTTTAACAGTATGTATTCAGATGCTGAAAATGCATCGCGGGAACCTTTTCTTAATCAGGGTTTTGTGTCAACCGGCATAAACAGAATAATAGATAAAGACACAATCATTGTCAATGAGTACAACAACCAGATGATCTGGCAGATGAACCACAATCCTGGCTGCTATTTCGGGGTTTCCCATGCCGGGTATCTGGGCTGGGCAATCGGGGCAGCCCTCGGAATCAAGATGGCTGTGCCTGAAAAAACCGTTATCACCACTGTTGGAGACGGGTCATATATGTTTTCGGCGCCATCTGCCTGTCATTTTGTTTCAAAGGCCTATGATCTGCCAATACTGGTTATCATATATAACAACCAGTCATGGGAAGCCGTGAGACAAGCAACCATTGGTATGCACCCCGACGGCTGGTCCGCAAAGGATCAAAATATACCATTGAGCGAATTAAAGCCTTCTCCTGAGTATGAACGGATTTGTACTGCATTCGGCGGTTATGGTGAAAAGGTGCAAAGGCCCGAAGATCTCGATGGGGCCATTAACCGGGCGCTCGATGCCGTAAGAATTGAAAAGCGTCAGGCGTGCCTGAATGTTGTATGTGAATAAAGGCTCAGGGCGCAAGGCGCAGGGAAATACATATCCAAATACTTTCGTTTTTGGATTAAAGCAGTCAGTTTTCATCATTCAGCTTCCTGTTCCGTTATCTTGTCATGTCGTAGTCTTTGACAAAGAAGGAAGTCTGGTGCGTCCGTCCTCCGCAGTAGCGACTGCTACGGAGGATGGAACGGCGGATCAGTAACAGCTTTCAAAACCCCGGCTGGCATTTTCAGATTAAAACAACGCCTTTTTTATTGCCCCGTCTCTTTCCTCTATAAACCTCTTTGAAACTGCTGCCGCCATTATCGCGTCGAACCCATGAGTCGCACCCGGATATACATGTAGCTCTGTTGAAACACCTGACTGTAAAAGCCTCTGAGCATATTCAATATCTTCATCAAGGAACAAATCAAGCTCTCCTACCGAAATGTATGCTGAAGGCAGTCCGGAGAGGTCTTTTGCCCTTGCAGCGGCAGCGTATGGTGAAACATCACCATGGACCGGGGCCTTCCCCAGATAGGCATTCCATGAAAAGATGTTCTTTTCCCTGTCCCATGTGCGCGGATCGGTTATATTATGGCTTGATGGAGTAATGTTCCGGTCATCTATCATGGGATATATCAGCAGCTGGAAGGCAATGTTGATCTCCCCCCTGTCCCTTGTCATTATGGCCAGCCCGGCAGCAAGGCCTCCTCCCGCGCTTCCGCCTCCTATGGCAATGCGTGATTTGTCTATACCAAGACTACCGGCATTTTTTACCATCCATTTTAAGGCAGCATAACAATCCTCAACGGGTGCAGGAAAGGGATTTTCAGGTGCAAGTCTGTAGTTTGTTGAAACAATCACACACCCGGTGTTGACGCACATCCGGCCTACACTGTTATCATCTGCTTCCAGATCGCCGAGTATATACCCGCCTCCATGTATCCAGAGCATACATGGCATGAGACCAGACCTCTTTACCGGCGCATATACCCTTGCTGTCACATCAGGGGCGCCATCTGGCCCGGGGAATGTAATGTCGCTTGAAACAACACCTGTAACAGGAGGCATCAGTTCAGCCATCTGTGCAAACATTTTAACACTCATTTCACGGGCTGCAGGGAGATCATTAAAGTTAAATGCATCAGCAGGAATCATTTCCAGTGAACGGGCGAGCTCCGGGTCTATGCGTTTTTTAAGATCCATTTTTTTCTCCAGATTTGTTCATTGTTTA
>CAZSZQ010000307.1:0-3503 GCA_964610475.1 uncultured Desulfatiglans sp. | reverse complement strand
TTATACCTATTTGTTGTGCCTTACTCAAAAAAAGATATATGTAGAACAAGATATGCCGTATCAGGGATTAGCTTGAAAAGCAGGAGGTCATCAGGCTATTGCTGAGGCCTCTGCCTCCTATATTATTAACTATCTTCTCTTTCAGCTTTTTAACCTGTGAAATACCTGAATAAAAGATTTGAAGAATACAAATCTTATTTAGCAGGGCGAACCTTTCATCTTTGACCTTTCCCCTTTCAACTTTGACCTTTCAGCTCTTATAATTGAAATATGTCCATTAAAATTTCCCTTGTTTTTCAGAGTCATCGGATGTAAACTCATTGCATCAAACCTGAACTACTTATTCAACCTATTGAATTAACACATCTTCAGAGAGGTAAAATATAAATAACAATTATCATGGCTTAAGGCGATGGGCGTCTGGCCTACATAATTGACAGATATATTTCAATAAATGGATACTTCTATCAAATCTTGGCCATTGATTATAAAAAAAGGTAAGATGTGGATAGGGGCGTGTATGCTTTTATGCTATTAAATCATTAATCTCTCAAGGAAGGAAAACGGGATCGCGTCCTGACATTTAACATATATCAGAAAAAGGGAGATCTGGTCAGGTCAATAAGATGAAAGGATAGATGGGTATGAGTGGAAAGACTATAGATTTGCGCAGCGACACTGTTACCAAGCCTACTCTGGCCATGCGTAAAGCTATGGCAGAGGCGGAAGTGGGTGACGATGTTCTTGGAGATGATCCTACAGTAAAAGAGCTGGAGCGGTATACTGCAGATCTTCTTGGCAAGGATGCTGCGGTTTTTGTTCCGTCAGGAACTATGGCTAATCAATTGGCGATCCGCTGTCATACTCAGCATGGTGACGAAATACTGCTTGATGCCAACTCCCATATCTACTGGTATGAAGCGGGTGCACCGGCAGCCCTGTCAGGGGTGATTTGCCGGACCTTGCCGGGAGTGAGAGGCATATTCACCTCAGACGACGTTCGTGCCGCACTTCGTCCAAAAGACATACATTTTCCACCAACACGGCTCATCGCAATAGAGAATACACATAACCGGGGCGGCGGATCTGTATGGCCGCTGGGACAGATTCAGGAGGTATGCGGCATCGCCCGCGAAGCAGGTCTTAAAACGCACCTTGACGGGGCTCGATTGTGGAATGCATCCGTTGCAACAGGAATCCCGGAATCGGATTATGTCAAAGAATTTGACAGTGTGAGTGTTTGTTTTTCCAAAGGCCTTGGTGCACCCGTGGGATCGGCTCTCCTGGGAACAACAGAATTTGTGGAGCGTGCCCGTCGTTTCCGCAAGCAGTTTGGAGGCGGGATGCGGCAGTCTGGAATAATTGCTGCCGGTGCGCTCTATGCTGTAAAAAACCACCGCGGGCGGTTGTCTATCGATCACGCAAATGCAAAGCGGTTTGCTTCAGGGCTGAGCGGGATACCGGGAATAGGTGTTAGCAGTGACATGATAGAAACAAATATGGTTTATTTTGATACAGGGCATCGTTCTGCTGTGGAAATAACCGGACTATTAAAGAAGATGAACATTCTGGTTTCGCCTACAGGCGAACATACTATCCGCGCTGTGACAAACCTTGAAGTTGACGTTGATGACATCATCCAGACTATCGATGCTGTGCAGCGTATTATGACTGCATCATCAACGTGTAGCTGAATGTGAATAGCGGGACATTCTGTACTAACATCCCGCACTCCGCATTATTGTTCTAATGAAATATTTTAATATGCCTTTACTGTTTTTCAAAAAACTGAATAACACTGGCATCTTTGCCCTGCTCGTCCTTCATTTCTACAATACGGCTGAAGGTTTTACCATCCTCGGACAGGATATCGCGGCCCTTGATTGTGAAGGTGCCTATAACTTCAACAAATTCCCTGGTGCGTGCGTCGATATTTTTTAAGGTGATTGTGTATGGCTGAGGGCCGGGAGGGGTTGCCTTGACCGGATATTCCTTGCCGTCAAATGCAGCAGTATACTCCACGTGCTCTTCTTCCCCGGTCGAAGAAGTCTGGATTGATACCAGGTGCATCTTTCCATCCTGAATATCGATTATATTTGTGGAGGTAGGGTGAGGCAGGCGGCCTCCCGGCGCCCTGGACTTGTCCGGGTTAAGCTTCCATGTTCCGACCCATGGGTCGTTAGCAAATGCGATGGTTGCCAATGCCAATAAAAGATAAAAAATCATTACAGCAGATCGTTTCATATCAATATCCTTTCGTTTATAAGTTTTGTTAAAGAGACGGGAATATGCTTTTTTTAACTAAATATTTGCAAAAATTATAATGATCTGTCAAGGTCTAATAAACCTGATATGATACGATTATCTTTAAGACCAACGATGTCAAGCCTACACAATTCACAGAAATGTCTTTAGCTTCATACAGTGTGAGATAAGGTACACAGGAAAAAAGGTAAAATTTTGTTTAGGGCTTCTTAGCCGCTGGTAATATATCTATAAGGAACTATGATTGGAAAACCAAGTTGATTAATTTGAGCCTGTTCAATAATTCAAATTTATGACCGGGCTGATTTTTCCGGTTTTGATATAATCGTAGATTATATCATGGGTCAAGGTTATGTCATGCTCAATGGCATGGATAGCAACATTATCAATCTCCTTGAAGAAGTCTGAAGATTCCATACGATATCGGTTTTCTTTGACAAGGCCAAAGGTTTTTTCTATTCCAGTTCTTAATGGCTTCAAGGCTTTATATATCAGACTGTTTGGTAAAGCAGGGCCATATTTTCTGTATCCGTCTAAAAAATAGGTATAACAAGTGTATCCATGCTTGTATTGGTCTTTGGTATACTCACATTGAAACAGTAAAATCTGACTATCCTTCATACATGATTTGAAACAGGCAAATTTGGTTCTTTTTTGTTGGTATTCAATCCTTCTTCTTCTCATTGGTATATCGAATTGGCATAAAGGATAACCTGCGATGTTGAAACCTTTTGGATAAACCATTTCCTTAGGGCCTATACCGGAATAGCGATTAACTACCGGAGTGATACACTCAAGGTCTATGGTAGAAAAATATTCAATGAACTCCTTTTCCTGATCTGTTAGCGTATTAAAATCCCTGGCCATGCCTGGTAAAGAAAGTTGAAAATATACCATGTTCATACTCCTCATGTTCAATACTGGTGTTCAATATTGAAATAGAGTATGAACTTATTGCAATCATTGGAAAATCGTTAAATTCATAACATTTTCAAAGAGCTTAAGAAGCTATCTTTTTGAGTTAACCTGATGCATGAAACAGCACTTTTTTGAGTTAACTTTTTCTAAAAAAGCCCCTTTTCTGCCTACTAATAAGCTGAGAGGCCATATCTTTGAGTTAACTTTATTTTTACCCCTTTGTATTATGTTGTCTTTATTGATTATTTAAGTATTGAACAGGCTCAAATTATTTTTCATACTATTTATAAATGTAATCACGTGATCGGGGAGTTCTTTTC
>CAZSZQ010000306.1:0-3506 GCA_964610475.1 uncultured Desulfatiglans sp. | reverse complement strand
TTTAATCAGCATAAAACCATGGATTATTTAAAGAGCAACCCTGATGAAAGGCCCCTTGCTGTTCAGATCTTTGGTGCAGAACCTTCTATAATGGCCATGGCCGCGCAAACTGTCGTACAAAAGGGTGCTGATATTGTTGATATAAACATGGGTTGTCCGGTAAAAAAGGTAACAAAAACAGGCGCAGGTGCAGCACTTCTTAAAAACCTTGACAGGGCACAAGAGATAATATCCTCTGTCCGTAAAGCATGCCATGCACCTCTGACGGTGAAAATCCGTACAGGCTGGACTAGTGACAAGATAGTGGCACACGATGTTGCACGGCTTATTGAGGACTGCGGGGCAGATGCGGTTACAGTTCATGCCCGGACCGCCAGCCAGGGTTATGGAGGTAAAGCAGACTGGGACATGATCGCTAAAGTCAAGGAATGTGTTACCATTCCGGTAATTGGAAACGGGGATATCAATGCGCCGGAGGATGTTTTTAAGATGATCGAACAGACCGGCTGTGACGGGGTAATGATAGGACGCATTGCATCGCATAACCCGTGGATATTTAAACAGGTAATAGAACTTGAAAAAGGAAACCCCCTGTATGAACCGGATATTTCTGAGAGAAGGGCGCTTATAATGGATCAATTCAGCCATTTAACAAATACTATAGGTGACCGCAGGGCTATGTTATGCATGAGGGGGCTTCTGTTGAAATATACAAAGGGCCTTCCTGGCAGCAGCAGGTTCAGGGAGACCTTTACCCGGATAAAGGATTTTTCATCACTCATATCCGCAATGGACAGCTATTTTAATACACTTGAGGGAAAAGTAATTTGAAGGTAAGGCTTGCAAGATCGGCTGGATTCTGCATGGGAGTGCGCCGTGCAATGGAAATGGTGCTGGCAGAGGCAAACAGGCATGAAGGTGTCCTCTACACTTATGGTCCGCTTATACATAACACCCAGGTAATAGACCTTTTAAAATCAAAGAATGTAGAGATTATTAATGACATAAGGGGACTTAAAAGCGGAACCATCCTCATAAGGGCGCACGGTATCCCGCCTGAAGAGAGAAACATGCTAAAAGCCTCCGGTATGAAGATAATCGATGCCACATGCCCCAGGGTGGCAAAGGTACAGGCAATAATCAGACGTCATGCAAAAAAGGGGTATACCTCTGTAATTGTGGGCGATAGAGACCATGCGGAGGTAATAGGTCTGGTAGGTTATGCTGAAGGAAAGGCCCTTGTTATAAACAGCACGGATGAACTCTCTCATTTACCTCAAACCGAAAAAATATGCCTTGTTGCCCAGACCACGCAGAATGAAAAGGTGTATGAAGATATTACCCGGAAGGTAATACAACGATTCCCTCAGGCGGTTGTCTTTAACACCATATGTGAGGCAACAAGTCAGCGACAGATGGAGGTCAAAGATATTGCCCCGCATGTTGACTGCATGGTTGTGGTAGGCGGTTATCACAGCGGCAACACAAAAAGGCTTGCACAGGTGTCAGAAGAGGCAGGAACCAGGGCATTTCACATTGAGACCGAAAAGGAGATAAAGAAAGAGGCGTTTGAAAATATGGAGGTAGTTGGGGTAACAGCAGGGGCATCAACACCCAACTGGATGATAAAAAATGTGGTAAAGGAGATAGAAGGGATCAAGGGCCGAAACGAAACAATCCTTGAAAGGCGGATAAAAAAGGGTTTCAAGTTCCTTATTTTGAGTAACCTTATGGTGGCACTAGGTGCCCTTTCACTCTCATATGCCGCAGCAATTCTTTCAGGCAGAAACCCGGAGATCTATTATCCCCTAATTACCCTGTTTTATATATATGCCATCCATGTCATCTACAGGTTTCTCGACAAAGGGGCCAGTTCATATAATGACCCTGAAAGGGCCGGATTCTATCACCGCTTCAGACTCTTTCTGGGCCTTTCCAGCATACTGGCTATTGTTTGTGCGCTATCTCTTTCCTATCATATGGGGATCAAGGTTTTTCTGGTGATGTCGGGCCTTACCATTCTGGGTGTTTTTTACAGTATACCTCTTGTCCCTTCGGGTGTGCGGCATCTCTGGCGTTATGCAAAGATAAAGGACATCCCTGGTTCAAAAACCCTCCTTGAGGCATTTGCCTGGGCAATTGTTATCACACTGGTTCCTCTGCTGACTGCACAGGTTATTGATTGGCCGGATGTGGCTGTAACCTTTATAGCAGTCCTTTCTTTGGCATTCATACGAACGGCATTTTTTGACCTTTTTCAGGTGCAGGGCGACCTGATAGTTGGAGTTGAGACCCTGCCTATTACCATAGGTGAAAAAAGGACCATTTCTCTTCTAAAGTGGATAATAGCGGCTACGGTTGTAATACTTGTAATGGCTCCTCTCACAGGTGTATTGAGCTCCTTTTCATTTTTACTTATGCCCTGTTTTTTGACAATGGCAGTTTGCCTTGTTGCCTATGAAAAAAGAAAGATATACCCGGGTCCCTTTCTTGAGGCCCTTGTGGAAGGGAATCTGTTTTTTGCCGGGTTTTTAGCCCTTGTCTGGTAGATTTTTTCATGGTTGAAGTAACAGTTATTATCCCCACCTATAACAGGGCTTTAAAGGTGTGCCGCGCCATATCATCTGTCTTTGATCAGACATATAAAGACCTTGAGATAATAGTAATAGATGATGCATCCACTGATAATACATTAGAAAGTCTCAAGGGTTTCGGAGAGAGTATAAAGGTGATCGGTCACCCTGAAAACAAAGGCGTATCAGCCTCAAGGAATACCGGTATAAGGGTATCCAGGGGAAGGTATATTGCACTGCTTGATTCCGATGATTACTGGCTGCCAGAAAAGCTACAGGTTCAGATAGATTTTTTTAAAACAAATCCTGGTGCCCTTATATGCCAGGCCAGAGAACTGTGGATAAGACATGGAAAGAGGGTAAATCCGGGTAAAAAGCACCTGAAACCTTCGGGTGATATATTTATCCCCTCTCTAAAACTCTGCCTTGTCAGCCCTTCGGCAGTAATGTTCAAAAGATCACTGTTAGATGAAGTAGGCATGTTTGACGAAGAATTTCCGGTCTGCGAAGATTATGACCTGTGGCTCAGGATAGCCTATAAATACCCTGTTTATCTAATTAAACAGGATCTTCTTGTTAAAGAAGGAGGGGGCGCTGATCAGCTTTCAGCAAGCATGACAGGCATGGACAGGTTCAGGATTAAGTCAATGTTAAAGCTATACAACAGGGGAGTTCTTGATGAGGCACAAAAACAGGCACTTCTTCAGGAACTGAACAGAAAATGCATGGTATACGGAAAAGGGTGTATCAGGAGAGGCAGGAGAGAAGAAGGTAAATATTATCTGAATCTGGTAAATAACTTATCAGGCACCAGTATGTATTAATTCATTTATATTTATAGGCAGAGACGGGTTTCGAACCCGTCTCTGCAATGTCTGAAAGGTTAATTATTGATTTTCGGGGCAGGGCCGGGAGGCTGCCTGTCCTTTTTTG
>CAZSZQ010000305.1:0-3522 GCA_964610475.1 uncultured Desulfatiglans sp. | reverse complement strand
AGCCAGGGCAGCAGTGAAGGTCTTTTATAAATTGCAATGTCTTTTTAAACCATGTGCGGTTTCCAACGCAGTGTCTGAGATCTGCAGGGATTAACAGTTGTGTTGCTGAAGCGTGCAGTTCCAAACTTATTATATTCATGCGATCATGGCATTTGTTATGAAGGCACTTAGTTTATGTTCATCCAGAGCGCCATTGGTTCTGACTCCATTGCAGATATCAATTGCAAATGGCTGAACTTCCCCGATAGCCTTTTTTACATTATCCGGATTTAGTCCGCCGGCAAGGAATACAGGACACTTTGAATTGTCCCGGATTTGTCTGCTTAGTTTCCAGTCGTGAGTTCTGCCGGTACCTCCAAGTTCTTTTACCCTGAGGTTTGGATTACCACTGTCGAGCAGCAAAGCATCCACTCTTTCTGAAAGGCTGACAGCGAGATCGACAGATTTGGAGTCAATAACATGGATTACCTGAACAATTTTTACGGATGGCAATGCATCTTTAATCTGGGAATAAGTTCCTGCAGACAGTAAATCGACAATCTGAATAGTATTTGTATTAGTCCTCCGGTGATGCTTTATGATCTCATCGGCAGATGTCTCGCTTGTCAGCAGAAATGTACCAACCGGAGGAGGAACAGACCGGGCAATCTGATTTATTAAGCTATCAGGAATTGGTCCCGGACCGCTGGGCATTCTGCCTACCAGTCCAATTGCATCAGCTCCAAGTCTG
This sequence comes from uncultured Desulfatiglans sp., assembly GCA_964610475.1. Taxonomy (GTDB): domain Bacteria; phylum Desulfobacterota; class DSM-4660; order Desulfatiglandales; family HGW-15; genus JAAZBV01. Next base: position 2,792 of record CAZSZQ010000305.1, on the reverse strand, counting down.
ATGGCTGTCAACGCTTCGGAAATACTGCTGATGCAGCAGATTTTAATTCGGATTCTCATGATCGGTTTGAAGTATTTGTATTATTTAACCACTGAGTTCACGGAGAGCATGAGTATAAGCATTGGTTTTATTTTAGAATCATGTTAAGATTTCGGCATAGGTTGTTGTAGTTTTCGCTAATTTCCAGACTTTTAATTTTACTTACCATCTCTTTAGGTAGTTGTTCAAAGGGAACATTTTCAATAAAAAGAGTTGTTTCCGGTTCAGAAAACTCAACCCGGTCTTCGAACCATTTAATTACAGTCTTATTCTCAGGGCAAACTGTCTGGCATCGCAAACACCCAAACAGACAATGATGCCAGGAAGGATCTATCCAGCCTGGAAAATCACCTGAAGCTTCATTAAAGAACGTCAGGCAGTTTTCTGCATGAAGCAGGAATCTATCTGAAGTAATTGCTTTAGTTGGACAAAAGCGCAGACAAGCTGTGCATGATTTGCATCGATCAAGCATTTCAGGTTGCTGCCAATGGTCATTATCACAGGGAAGTTCTGAAAAGGCACCAACAAGTTGAAGGAAACTACCCATCCCGTCAACATAACAGATGTTGTTTCTACCATATTTAGCCAGGCCACTGTTTACGGCTAGTGTTTTAAGTGGTAACTGAGGTTTTGCCAGATGATAATACTCCTGCTTAAGTAGACCTGCTATAACATCCTGAGTTTTGTTTGTCCTTGGTTTGTAACTGATGTATGTCGGAGGTATAATTACCGGTACCCGTTTGCCTTTGAATTGAAAGAATATTCTCATTTGAGGAGTAGGTACTGCAACAATAAGTATGGAACGTGCTTCAGGAAGATACGGAGGAGGATCGAAAGAGAAAAAACTGAGCTGATCGTGATATAGTTTTTTATCTATCTGGCCTTGTTCCAGCCGGCTTAAAATCGCAAACCGCAGGTCATTAAGATGAGCGATAGATACAGTTTGTGCTGTCCATCCCAGATCATGAATCTTTTCTAGCAGGTTCTCCATGTAAATAATAATTCGATTATACTTATACTATTACCGTGTTATTGTTTCGTCCGGATTTGAAGATGAGGTTACACCTGTTGAAACCTCATCTGTTTTATTATTTATTTACCAGAGTAAATGTTTGGCAAAAAGGATGGCCCAGGCATGTCTATATCAAATAGATTTTAATAACAGCCCCGCTCCGTCAGTCCCATAAGCGAAATCCCTGATGCCCCGTCTGACTTTCAAAGAAAAAGCAAACCCAAGTTAAACAAACTGATTTTACAAGTCAAGACCTGTTAAATGCAATCAAGGCTAAAATTGGAATTCTCATAGTATCGTAGATTTATATTATCCGATTAAAACATGCATTTTACCGGGCGCTGCCGGGTTCAATTACTCAGCCGGTAAAACGGGATCATTAATACCGGTTCAAATCCTAATTTCTGTGCCAGTTTATATGATGCCGTATTTTCTAACCGGCATGACCAGACCGGGATTAATTCTCTTTCAAGACAATAATCTATCAACTTACAGCAAGTCAGTTCCGCAAATCCAAAACCCCGGTATTTTTCCACTGTTTCAATACCGATTTCAAGCATATTTTCAAGAACAAATGCGGAATAAGCGGTTGAAGCAATCTCACTGTCATGCAGCAATGTAAATCCTTTCCCTTTTTGAATAAAATCCCTGGCCGAGTCCCAGAATTTAAGAGGGATCACACTCCCCTGCATTCGCTCAAAATGCAGAGTATCTGTATCCACAATTTCATCATTACCTGAAAGGACAGGCTTTTCAAGCTGTAAATACCTGTCTCTGTTGAAAATGAAATTGACCCGGGTATTTAATTCAATTACTCCGTTTGATTTCTTCTCTGTATTTTCCGAAAATTTTATCATGGAGTTGCCGAACAGATCCTTGAGAACAGTATCCCATTCCCGGGGAAAAGTCTGACTCCACTCATGTTTATCACGGACATTATCAATGTTCAGTGCGTAGGATTTGAACCGGCTGTTAAACTCAGCATTCTTGCAGTCGCCAAAAAGCAGGGATATTCCATAAGGATGAATAACATAAACAGTACGGGGCTCTGTAATATTGTCCACATATATCCTTCCTGTAACATGTCTTTCAATCACAGATCGTGCAAACAGATTATTGATCTTTACTTCTTTTATTTTCTCATCCAGAAGGTAATATCTGTCAACAGGCAATAAAATCATATTTTAAAACTATACTGATTTGCGATTTATTGGTTGCGCCCGGCGCCTGCAGGTAAGAACTGTTATATCGGCAAAGCGTTTTGTGGCTTTAATGGTATAAAGGTAAAAAATCCGTTTATTCCCTTTTAGCAGATCACGCTTATTATATTCATGCGATCATGGCATTTGTTATGAAGGCACTCAGTTTTTGTTCATCGAGAGCGCCATTGGTCCTGACGCCGTTGCAGATATCAATTGCAAATGGCTGAACTTCCCCGATAGCCTTTTTTACATTTTCCGGATTCAGTCCGCCTGCCAGAAATACAGGGCACTTTGAATTGTCCCGGATTTGCCTGCTCAGTTTCCAGTCATGAGTCCTGCCGGTACCTCCAAGTTCTTTTACCATGAGGTTTGGATTACCGCTGTCGAGCAGCAAAGCATCCACACTTTCTGAAAGGCTGACAGCGAGATCGACAGATCTGGAGTCAATAACGTGGATTACCTGAACAATTTTTACGGATGGCAGTGCATCTTTAATCTGGGAATAAGTTCCTGCAGACAGTAAATCGACAATCTGAATA
>CAZSZQ010000304.1:1837-3534 GCA_964610475.1 uncultured Desulfatiglans sp. | reverse complement strand
GAACACCTGATACTCCTGTCTGTACTTGTCCTTAGTCTAATAATACGGATCTGGCTTCTGGATAAGCGCTGGATAGATCCTGATGAGGGAGCGCATCTGATGGATGCCGTATTGATACTTGATGGTAAAATACCATCGGTGGATTTTCTTTCACGGCAGCCCGTATATGCTTATGCAAACGCAGGGGTTCTCAGGATATTGGGAGTCAGTTACATCTCAGGAAGGCTGTTTCCAATGGCATGTTCCATACTGGCCGGGGTGCCGTTATATTTCATGGCGCTTATGCTGTTCGATAAAAAAGTTGCATTTTTAACCGCTGCGATTTACTGGATGCTGCCCCTGGAATCGATTAACTCGGTCATTGTCCAGACAGAACCGATGGTAATCCTGTTAACATGTCTGAGTCTGTGTTTTGTAACTCTATTTTCAAAAAGCAACAGAAAAGTATGGATATTTGCAGCCGGGTTTCTTGCTGCTATGGGATTTTATGTAAGGCAATCCGCCCTGATTATTCCGATAGCCGTTCTGGGTTTTTTAATGGTTCATCACGGGTGGAGGCTGCGTGAAATAATTCTCAGTTTCAGTATATTTTTGACAGGGTATATCAGCGTCATCATCCTGGTACTGTTTTATTATGCAAGGGTCATGGGAGCTGTAGAATTCCTGACCGGCGAAATGAATCCTTTTGGGTTTCTGTTCTCGGCTGTAAAAGAATTGTTCTATCTCATTGGAATCTCCGCTGGACCGGTAAATGCTTCTGCTTTGCAGGCATTCGATGTGCCAAATAAAGATTATGCATTGTACAATACATATATTCTTGATGCACTTAAGCTGCATTCTTTTTTATTTATCGGTTTACTGTTTTCAATAATTACTTTCTGCCGTCAGTTATTATTCAACAGAGAAAAGAAAAACAATAAAGATCTGCACTCTCACTGGCTGATTTATCTTTGGTTCTTTTTTCTTTGCGCAGCATATATGTATTACTATTATGCCGAAGCATTTTATATCAACTACTTCAGAGAGTTTCTGCCGCCCCTCATAATAATATTCGCATTATGGATACGAAATTCGGTGCCGGATTTTGACAGGCATAAAAAGCTGACGCCTTTTTTTCTTATCGGTCTCTTTTTATCGATTGTTTTATATGCCGCCATTTCCTTTTACCCGGAAATATTAAGAACAGGCAAGCTGGTCTCTATTTCTCTGATCCTGTTTACCCTTTTCTATTTTGCGGGTATCTTTGAATCTGCACAACGAAAGTCTGTTTTTATCTTTTGCCTTGTTATTCTGGCCGCATTGATTCTGTCTTCGGGGAAGTTAATCCCCTGCCTTTCCGGCGCTGCCTTTACACTCCTGATTATCGGCGTTGCTTTTATCATTCCGTGGATTCTTTTATCAAAAAAGTCAAAGCTATCACTTAAAGAATATACAAGGTTTATGTGCAGTTTTATTATGCTGGGAGCTTTTATTTTTAGTATTGTTTATTCAGCCGGCAAGTTGACCCGTTCATATGATTCAAACTGGTCTACCGAAGCCCTGAAAAAAATATCCGCTTATCTGAAAAGCAACACCAGTCCAACCGATACAGTAATGTCCGGCGCGGTGATCTGGGAACTAGATGCACAGCGCAGGCCCTTTTTAAATATTTCACATCCATTGGCCCTTGGTGCCGGTATTCCCAATCAGGATCTTGA
>CAZSZQ010000304.1:0-1737 GCA_964610475.1 uncultured Desulfatiglans sp. | reverse complement strand
CCTTTTACTGTTCCCCCTGTTTTTTATAATGATGATGTCCATACCGGCCGGTCTCGGGATGTGGCTCTCCGCACTCGCCATTCGATACCGCGACATTAAATTCGCAATGCCTTTTGTCATACAGATGTTAATATACTCAGCGCCTATCGTTTATTCAGCATCACATATACCTGAAAAATACCGTGTAATATATTCTTTGAACCCGATTGTAGGGGTTATAGAGGGCTTCAGGGCCTGCCTGCTGGGGACACCTTTAGCATGGCAGTATATTGTGCCTGGCCTTGTTACAGCGCCTGTAATCCTTATCTGCGGTGCATTGTATTTTAAACGAATGGAACGGGTATTCGTGGATGTAATTTAGGTTTAATGTTTTTGATAATAACAACGATTAAAACCAAAAAATGGAAAAGAGCAAAATGAATTCAAACGAATATGCAATCCAAGTGCAACATATCGGCAAACGATATCGTATTGGTGTTAAAGAAGAAATCCATGACAGTATAGGCGGGACGATTTTAAACTACATAACAAGCCCCATACGGAATTACCGGAAATACAGGGCCCTCTATAAATTCAAGGACGATGAACTTGAAAAACCGGATACCGGAAAAAATAGCGATATCCTTTGGGCGCTTAAAGATATCTCCTTTGAGGTTAAGCAGGGTGAGGTTTTGGGTATAATTGGTAAAAATGGCGCAGGAAAGTCAACCCTTTTAAAAATATTATGCGGGATCACCGACCCTTCAAAGGGGTATGGGGAAATCCATGGAAGGGTCTCCAGCCTTCTTGAAGTGGGAACCGGTTTTCATCCTGACCTTACCGGCAGAGAAAATGTTTATCTCAATGCAACCATACTGGGAATGAAAAAAGTAGAGGTTGACCGCAGATATGATGAAATCGTCGAGTTTTCAGGCGTTGAGAAATTTATAGACACCCCTGTCAAAAGGTATTCCAGCGGAATGACTGTGCGTTTGGCCTTTTCCGTAGCAGCCCACCTTGAACCTGAAATACTCCTTATTGATGAAGTGCTGGCAGTTGGAGATGCCGAATTTCAGAGAAAATGTTTAAACAAAATGGAGAATGTAGGAGAAAAGGGAAGAACGGTTCTCTTTGTTTCTCACAATATGTCAGCTATTACCCGTCTTTGTAAGCGGACCATTTTGATAGATAATGGTGTTGTCATCGCAGATGGGCCATCCCAGGAAGTTGTAAAAAGTTATTTAACCTCAGGTTCCGGTTCAACAGCCCTGCAGGAATGGCATGATCCTGAGAAGTCTCCTCATGGAGACGTTGTGAGGTTACTGGCTGTAAGTGTCCGGGGGAAAAACGGTGAGATTACAGAAGCGGTTGATATACGAGATCGGTTCTGCATACGAATGGATTATGAGGTGCTTAAGCCGGGTCACAGGCTGATGCCCTTTCACCATTTATACAATGATGAAGGAGTGGAAATATTCGGTGCCCATGATTCGGATCCTGCCTGGAATGACCTGCCAAGATCTGCAGGAAGATACAAAAGCATCGCATGGATACCAGGTAACCTGTTATCCGAAGGGACACTTTTTGTAAATTCAGGCATGATGACGCTCAGTCCGGATACAAGACAATTTTATGAAACTGCCACAGTCGCTTTTCAGATCATTGAGAGGGATGGCGGCAGCCCGGCCCGCGGCGGCTGGGCAGGCCCGATGTCAGGCGCTGTGAGGCCTCTTTTAGAATGGGAAACAGAGTCTATTC
>CAZSZQ010000303.1:0-3538 GCA_964610475.1 uncultured Desulfatiglans sp. | reverse complement strand
ATATGGTGCAGGATTCAGGTAATAATTTTGACAAAGATACTGTAATAATATAATTTTATTACAGGAAAACAATCATATGAAGAAATATAAAAAAATAAATAAAATAATACAAGTTCTACCGGTCATTTTCTTTATATTAATAATTTTTTACCTGGGGAATTTTAAGTTGGTTCTGTATTCCTCTGCATCTGAACATTCAACAGGAGAGAGAGGAACCGGTCCTGATGAAATTAAAAAACAGGAGGAGATGAAGATGAGCGAAAAAGGAAAGCTGTCAAAAGAGGAAGGTGAATATCTTCTTTCACTTGCTCGAAAAACCATTGAGGCAAGGCTCTTCGCCAGAGATTCACAGCCTGATAAAGACCAGGAAAATGAAAAATATCATGAAAAACGGGGCACCTTTGTGACCCTGACCATCAATGATAATCTTCGCGGTTGTATAGGTCACATTATTCCCCAGGAGTCTTTGAAAGAGGGTATCCGCATTAACGCCATAAATGCTGCCTTTCAAGACCCGCGCTTTCCGCCACTTTCAAGGGAGGAGTGGAAGCATGTAAGGGTTGAGATCAGCATCCTTACCGAGCCTCTATTGCTTAAATATTCAGATGCAGATGACCTGTTAAGAAAGCTTAGACCAGGCATAGACGGGGTTATCATAAAAAAAGGGTATCAGGATGCTACTTTTCTTCCGCAGGTATGGGATCAGCTCCCTGATAAGGAACAGTTTTTAAGGCACCTTTGTATGAAGGCGGGCTTAAGCGGCAGTGAATGGAAAAAGGGTGATCTAACAGTCTATACCTATCAGGTTCAGGCATTTGAAGAGGAACATTAATTCTTCCACTAAAAACAAACTTGTAATAAACAGCAAGGGCTAATGAAAGTCGATAAAAATCTGATAGTATGGTCTATAATCGCTACAGGGATATCATCTATTACTGTTCAGCTTGTTACTATCCGTGAATTTCTCTCTCAGTTTCATGGAAATGAAATTACCATATCACTTGTACTTTTTGTCTGGCTGCTTTTAAATGGGGCCGGTAGTCTTGCAAGCAGATTTGTCAGAATAACAAGAGCTTCTACTTATTCTATTATTATCCTGATTCTGGCTCTTATGCCTTTAGCCCAGCTTATTGTTATAAGGTATTTCAGGGATGTGATCATAGTACACGGGGCTTCTCCTGATTTTTATCATATCTTTTTCTATATAACTGTTACAACAGCCCCTTATACTATATTGATAGGGTATATACTTCCGAGTGCCCTGGAGCTTCTTAAGTTCCATTATTTTGATTTTACATCCGGTGAACTGTATATAACCGACAATATAGGGGACATCCTTGGCGGGGTGATTTTCAGCTTTTTTCTGGTATACTGGCTTAACCCTTTTAAGACAATAGCTGTGACTTCAGGCCTCCTGATGCTCATCTCATTATCTATATCTATTAAGGATAAAAAAAATCTCCTGACAGTGGCCACACTGGCGGTAATCGCAGTGTTTTATTTAGTTGGATTAAATACAGATCTAGAAAAATCAACACTATCAGGACAGTATGGGGATGTTATCCAGTACAGAGAGACCCCGATCGGAAGGCTTGTTATAACAAAAGAAGAGTCCCAGCATACCTTTTGGGAATCAGGGGTCCCGCTTTATTCAGATGGAGATATTGTAGGCAGTGAGGAAAAGGTTCATTACCCTATGTGCCAATTTGATAATAAAATAGAAAGTGTTCTTCTTATTTCCGGCGGTATAGGAGAGACAATTACCGAATTATACAAGTATACTCCTAAAAATATAGATTATATTGAACTGGATCCTTCACTCACCACAATGGCTATCAAAGCAGGCCTTTTAAAGAAAAGCCCAGGACTGAATATTATCAACTATGACGGCCGTGCTTTTTTGAAAGAAACAACAAAAAAATATGATGTTATTATTATTGATCTTCCTGACCCTGATACATTTCAGATAAACCGGTTTTTTACATCAGAATTTTATGCACTTACTAAAGAAAAACTTAATTCAAACGGGGTATTATCATTCGGGATTAAATCCTATGAAAATTATATAAGCGAAATAAATAAAAGAAAGTTATCATCCATATATAATACAATCAGCCAGTATTATAAAAATATTATTATAATTCCGGGAGGTGAGGTCTATTTTTTGTGCAGTGACCGGAAACTTGACTTTGATATACCAGCCAGACTGGAGGTAAAATCTATAAAAACGGAATATCTAAAATATTATTATCACGGGAATGTCACCCGGGACCGTATTCTGCAGATAAGTCAAAACCTTGATGCGGACGAGTATATTAATACCGATTTTGAACCCAGACTGCTTAATATTGCCTTTAAAGAGTGGTTCTCAAAACAAGGATCTACTCCAAACGTCTTTCTCATTGCTGTTTTATGTATTGTTTTTATTTATTTTGTTCTCATGAAAAGGGAAGAATATGTCCTGTTTTCTTCAGGGATGGCCTCAATGGCCGTTGAAATGCTTGTTATCTATTGTTTCCAGATCGTTTATGGATACGTATATTTAAAGGTAGGCGTGTTGATTACTGCGTTTCTTTTTGGACTTCTCCCCGGGGCAATCGTGGGTAGCGTATTCACGAAAAAAAATCAATATGAGCTGATCCTGTCAGAATTTTTTATAATTGGTCTGTTGATATGCTTTTTGGGGTGGATCAGTTATATACGATCGGATCTGCACCAGATATGGTTTATATGCTACTCTGTTATTTTTTCTTTTTTCTGCGGATACCAATTTCCGATCGTTACTGGTATAATAGGTGAAAAAATGAGTCCTGCAGCCGGGTGTATTGCTGCTGATCTTGTAGGTGCTGCGGCAGGAACACTTCTTGCGGGTACTCTGCTTGTACCGCTGGCCGGGATACAGGCCACCATAGTTATTGTAATATTTATCAAAGTAACGAGCGCAATGATTATCATGTTTGGCAGAAAGTGTTGAGACACGGATGAGTCAACCGGTTATGGAAAAGCTTTTATCACGAAAAGAGTTTATAAGATCAATGGGGGCATGTGCAGCTCTCCTTTTTATGGGAAAGCCGGGACACGTATTATTTGCTGCAGAGAGTCCCCAGAATATAAAGGGGCATATTTTCAAGGGGGATGCGCCGGATAAACCCTGGAAATGGAGCATTGAAGCCTTCTATTATAAAAAAACCGGAAAGGATACAATGTGTCTTCTTTGTCCTAACCACTGCTTTCTTAAACCCGGTGACCGCAGTGTATGCAGGTCGAGGGTCAATATCAACGGCACATTATACTCCCTTGCCTATGGCAACCCATGTACGGTTCATATTGATCCTGTTGAGAAAAAACCCCTTAACCATTTTTATCCGGGGTCTTCAGTATTTTCTATTGCAGCGACAGGCTGTAACCTAAGGTGCCTTAACTGTCAGAACTGGGAGATCTCCCAGAAAAGGCCTGAAGAAGTCACCCACAGTGAACTCTTTCCTGATGATGTTGTATCCTCTGCCAAAAAAAATCATGTCCCGTCAATTGATTGTAC
>CAZSZQ010000302.1:0-3581 GCA_964610475.1 uncultured Desulfatiglans sp. | reverse complement strand
CTTGATGAGGCACAAAAACAGGCACTTCTTCAGGAACTGAATAGAAAATGCATGGTATACGGGAAAGGATGTATCAGGAGAGGCAGGAGAGAAGAAGGTAAATATTATCTGAATTTGGTAAATAACTTATCAGGCACCAGTATGTATTAATATATTTATATTTATAGGCAGAGACGGGTTTCGAACCCGTCTCTGCAATGTCTAAAAGGTTAATTATTGATTTTCGGGGCAGGGCCGGGAGGCTGCCTGTCCTTTTTTGGCGGCGACGCTAGAAATGAATCCTTTGCTATGACCTCCTGAAGGCGGCAGAAGTGCCACTCCGGGTTATTTGTTGTCAATGTCCCGTTCTGGTAGTTTCCGCAGTTCGCGGGTTTTTCAAGAGGATATTCTTCCAGAGGGTCATCAATCAGGTCATAAAACAGGCAACTTTCTGTTTTTGCATTTTCATTGCAGATAATCTTGTACCGTAAGTTACGTGCACCTGCCTGCATGGCATTATTCTTAACAGGATTTATGGTTTCAGAAAGCAGATATCCTTTATTGGGATCACGCAGGCCTTTCACCCCCTTGAAGAGTATCGGGGAAAGTGATACTGCATCAACAGTCACCATGCCGTTTCCCTCTCTGTTGGGAACCATTTTGGGCACATCAAGACCGGCAAGCTCAAGGATGGTGGCATAGAGATCCACATTATGAATCCATTCGTTGCTCTGTGAATTGGCCTTTATACCAGGGCCACGGATCGCCATAGAGACTCTCACACCGCTTTCATAAACCGTTCCCTTGCTTCGCCCCTGCTTTGTTATATACATGTTGTCGATAAACTCACGCTTGGGGCCGAACATCCATGTCCCATTGTCGCCAAGATAGATAACATAGGTATTTCTATCAAGCTTATCAACGGTTTCTAGGAGCTTTCCTATCATTGTATCCATCGAGTTGGTCATGGCGCGCATGAGCGCCTCTGAAGAACATGATCCGACATTGGCCGATCCGAATTCGCCGTCAGGCCCCATGCATGCCTCCATCTCTTTGCGCGAGATGTCATCCATGGTATCGGCATTGGGTATGACCATGGGATTGGGTTCCTGACGCCCTGTTATATGAGACAGGTTGAATGCAAACCAGACAAACCATGGCGTATCAGGGTTATTCTTTTCCTGCTCCGTAAGCCATTTTATGGCATCCGCTGTTTTTACTACCGGTGCATAGGTGGTCGGCTTGATGCCCGGCAGGGATCTTACCGGCGCTTTTTCAGTACGCCACTGATCCGGCGGAGTGGTATCGTCCTGAACCTGATAATCGTATTCAAAATATGTATCAAGTCCCCCATGCAGATTGCCCTGGAAAAGATCAAATCCCGCCTCTTTGGGCTTCATGCCCGGGTATACTCCAAGGCCTGCTATATGCCATTTACCGAATACTGCGGTGCTGTAACCGCCCTTTTCCTTCAGATCCCTTACAAATGAGTGATGGTTTTGGGAAAGCCAGTTTGTGTAATCAAGCACCCCTGTCTTGGCCGAATAAAGACCGGTTAAAAGAGATGTGCGTGTTGGTGAACAAAAGGGTTGTGTCCATGCCTGTGTAAATCTCATGCCCCCCCTTGCCAGGCTGTCAAGGGCAGGGGTGGATGCAGGACGGCCATCAATCTCTTTGTATCTGGGATGATTATGACCTGATGGCCCGTATTGCTTTACAAGGCTGTCGATCAGGCCCGGATACATGTTGGATGTCGCATCAATGCCGATGTCATCGCCAATTATCAGCAGGATATTTGGACGTTTGGATTTGCCATCGCCGACTTTTCCCGCTTTGCCAGCTGCAGATGCGGTTGCGACTGCAGATATAGACATCGCCAGCACAAAAAATACGAGGAATACTTTTAAGATGATTCTATTGACCACTGTCTCACTCTCTTTCTTCCTCCCCCACTTGGTTAATGTTTCTCTGCAATATAACACAATAATATTATTTTTCAAGTGTAGCTATTGTCTCTGCTATCTCCTGTCTTGACACGCTTTTTCTAAGTTCTTCCATCTTTTTCATGACATCAGCAAATCGCATGCCTTCTGCAGCGCTTATCCATTCAAGCTGAAGTCTTTCCGGCCTAATGCCATCTTTTTCCATCTTTTTGCGCACTTTTTCAACACGTTTTTCTGTCCAGTGGTTAGCGTCTATATAGTGGCAGTCGCCTATATGGCACCCACTCACGAGGATTACAGGTGCACCTTTTTTGAATGCATGCCATATAAATGCATCGTCAACCCTGCCGGAACACATGGTGCGTATGAGCCTTGCGTTTGGCGGATACTGGAGCCGTGAAACCCCTGCGTAATCAGCACCTGCATATGAACACCAGTTGCATGCAAAGGTAAGTATTTTATCCTCCGGCCTCTCTTCAAGCATGGCATCTATCTGACCTGTGATCTGATCATCGGTAAAATGATGCATGGTAATGGCGCCAAAGGGGCATTCAGCCGCACATGTCCCGCAGCCACTGCATGCAGCAGTAGCAACATGGGCAGGGAGCTTTTTCTTTTTATCAATCGTTACGGCATTATAGGGGCAGACTTCTGCACATATGCCGCATATCTTGCACTTATCGGGGTCAACCTCCGCGGTTATCGCCTCTGCCATTATCTCACTCTTCTGCATAAGCCTGAGGGACCTCACTGCGGCGGCAGATGCCTGTGTAACACTCTCCTTTATGTCCTTTGGCCCCTCCGCACACCCTGCGTAAAAAACGCCCCTTGTTGCCGCATCGACAGGTTGCAGTTTCGGATGCGCCTCAAGGAAAAAGCCATCTGATGTAAGCTGCAGCCCCAGCATCTCCTGTATCTTTTGTGTTGATGGAGCAGGCTCCATGCCAATAGCCAGTACAAGCATATCAAGCTCATGATATTCAAGTGTACCGGTGGCGGTATTTTCCACCGCAACCCATAAACTCCCATCAGGCAATTCCTCTACACTTCCGGGTAAACCTCTCACATACTTTGTTCCCGCACGTTTGCTCCTGGAATAGAGGTCTTCAAAGCCCTTTCCAAAGGCGCGAATATCTATGTAAAAGACCTTGATATCCATATCAGGATCATGTTCCTTCAGTACAAGCGTGCTTTTTATGGTATTCATACAGCAGATGTTTGAGCAGTATGACTTACCCCTTCTGGCAGAACGTGAACCCACACACTGTACAAAACCAATGGATTTTGGCTTTTTATGATCAGACGGCCTTAAAAGCCTGCCCTGAGTCGGCCCCCCTGCATTAACAAGCCGCTCGAATTCCAGGCTGGTAAGCACATTTTCAAACCTGGTATAACCATATTCGTCAAGGGCCCTCGGATCATGGGGTTCAAGTCCGGTTGCAACGATGACTGTGCCAACATGTTCTGTGATTGTTTCATCAGACATATGGAAATCAATGCACTTTTTCTTGCATGCCTCATAACACTTGTTGCAGACCGTGGGGTTATTGCCAAGGCACTCATTGGGGTTAAGCACATATGCCGAAGGCACCGCCTGGGGAAAAGGCGAATATATGGCCTTTCTTGAAGAGAGCCCCATATTAAACTCATCGGGCCTTA